>JAYPXQ010000020.1:0-26036 GCA_038135595.1 Halieaceae bacterium | reverse complement strand
GATCTGTAAAAATGATCAGATCGTTGTTATCGATCAGCGTAAATCCCACCGACAGTTCGGCGTTAAAAATTCCGTTGACGCGATTAATCACCTTGACCACGGCGGAAAGGGCTCCGTCGACTGAGCCACCGTGATTCTCGCTGTACTCTCCGGTTGTCGCCACCGCGATGCGGTATGTGCGAAGCTCTGCGCCTCTAGACCGCGACTCTTTCAGGGGCTGGCTGGATTGCGCAAGCTTCGCTTGCTTTGGCTTTTGGTTGAGAAGGTCCCTTAAATGCGAGTTATCCGTTACACCACATTGAAAGGGGCTATCCCCGCGTTTGGCATCACGGGCAAAGTAACTTTTGACCCGGGTAACATCAGATTGATCCGAAGGATCAATCATCCATCTTCCGCCCGACGCCAGTATCTGTGCGCTCAAACCGGCAGGAGTGAGCTCCATTTGCGCAGTGGCCATGCCTTTATCCAGCGAACGGCCGGAAAATGCTCTGATATTGGGAAACTTGGCAGCCAACACCGGACTCATCGTACCCGCCAGACGGAATTCGAACTCACGAAACCCACCATTGGGCAGCGGCAGATCCAAAGTAAATGCGGCTCGTGGGGATTCGAGCCCTTGATCAATTAACGCGTCTAAAGCGTCCCGATTAATCCTAAGATGTCGGGTCATTGCCACACGCTCGGTACGGTTTTGCGCCCCCACATCCGATGCACTCGACTCTGAGGGAAGTTCACTCCATAGAGATCCGTCCGCCAGCGCTGTCATGGAGAGCGTCAGGCTTAACACTGTTGCGGTGACTCGCGCTTTCGACCAAAAACTGTCCATGTCTTACTCCACCAGTAAGTAAAAGGAACAAGGTTTAACCGTAACACCGAAGTTTTAGCTTGACCAATCCAGCGCAACTCTGAATCTCAGTGAACTGCCCATATTTTTCCTCTACGTGCTATGGGCGATACGACTCGAGCAAGGACTCCTAGTCGTCAACATCCGTTGATTCCGCTCGCAGCGAAATCAGGACTCAATTGCCCAAATCCTGAAGTGAATTCGAGCTGAGAGCTGCGCCATACCCCTCCTGTCAAACGGTTCACTAGCAAGAGGCTGCATTCAGTGAGCTAGCGGGAAAAGCCGGAGCTTGCTTCTTCTCGGCCATGGGTAGAGAAAAAAGCCTTCGCATGTGATTCCACTAGCCCATGCCCTTGACTCCACCCTGTCTGTATTGCTCCCCGTAACGGCTGGGTGGCTGCATTCTTGGACACTACACCGTCTACGAGGAATATCACTACATTTAGTCATCCCCTCACAGAATTCGTTACTGAGTTAAAGATGGGACTTTGATCGCAACAAGAAGGGACTTTCAATCGACGACAGCGTCGAGCGCAAGTTGCGGTTATCAACACACGACAGGCAAGGAGACGCCTGCGGATCTGCAAATGAATGACGCGTTCCGGAGGGTAGGCCTGAATTCTCTGAAAACTCTGAAGGCGAGGGCCCTCACCGAATTCTGCGAGACTTCTAGCTTAGTCGTCAGCCAATTCTTGGGCCGCCGCATCTTCTATACGATTGAGAATTTCCTCGCGATGCACCGCCACGTCTTTCGGAGCCTTGACGCCGACTCGTACCTGATTCCCTTTAACGCCAAGCACCGTGATGGTGACATCGTCACCGACCATGAGTGATTCGCCTACGCGCCGCGTCAAAATCAGCATGACTCACTTCCTTGTAATGCTGGTCCGGCGTTCTCTTCCCGGCCGGATCCTGTTTCTTCACCCCAAAGGGGGATTAAGCCGTTGCTTCGACTGTATCAAGTCCGAAAGCAGAATGCAGGCTCCGCACCGCCAGTTCAAGATATTTTTCTTCGATGATTACCGAGATCTTGATTTCAGAGGTGCTGATCATTTGAATGTTCACCCCGACATCGGCCAGCGCCTTAAACATGGTCGCCGCCACGCCCGAGTGAGATCGCATGCCGACTCCAACAACAGAGACCTTAGCGATGTGATCGTCCGTCAGCACCTCGCCAGCACCTAATTCCGCTACCACAGGCATCAGGAGCTGCGCCGCCTTGTCCATATCACTGCGCGCCACGGTGAAGGTGAAATCGGTCTCATTCTCGCCACGACTGTTCTGCAGGATAACGTCGACCTCAATATTCGCCTCCCCCACAGGGCCCAGGATGCGGTACGCCATTCCCGGATTATCCGGGACTCCTATTACCGTGAGCTTTGCTTCGTCGCGGTTAAACGCAATGCCTGCAATAACTGGGGCTTCCATAGAGGTATCCTCCTCGGTAGAAATCAATGTGCCCGGCCCTTCCTCAAAGCTACTCAGCACCCGGAGCGGGACTTTGTATTTGCCCGCGAACTCCACTGAGCGAATCTGCAAAACCTTCGAGCCCATGCTCGACATCTCAAGCATTTCTTCAAAGGTTATGTGGTCAAGCCGCCTCGCGCCGTCCACCATGCGTGGGTCGGTCGTGTAAACGCCATCCACATCGGTATAGATCTGACACTCATCTGCCTTCAGCGCCGCGGCCAACGCCACCGCCGTGGTGTCAGATCCGCCGCGCCCCAAAGTGGTGACATTCCCCTGCACGTCGACACCCTGAAAACCGGCAACTACGGGTACGCCGCCCGCGTCTAGCTCGGATTTGAGCGTATCAAGCTTGATATCCTGAATACGCGCCTTGTTGTGGGCGCTGTCAGTGAGGATCCCCACCTGATTACCGCTGTAGGAGCGGGCGCGCACGTCGCGCTCGTGCAGCGCCATGCTGAGCAGCGCAGTGGTGACTTTCTCGCCAGTGCTGAGCAACGCATCCAGCTCCCGTGGCGCCGGGTTTGCCTGAATTTCCTTGGCGAGCGCGAGCAAACGATTAGTTTCTCCGGACATGGCGGATACAACCACAACCACGTCGTGGCCCTCGCTTTTGAAACGAGCCACTCGATCCGCGACCGCACCAATCCGCTCCACCGAGCCGACCGATGTTCCGCCGTACTTTTGAACTATCAGCGCCATGCGTTTAATAGCTTGCAACTGCGAGGGCGCGTATTTAACACGATTCATCGCTCGGTGAGAACCGGGTTTGGTGATAGTGGCAAGCTTTACCCTCATCCTCTAGGCTAGCGGTACCATCAAAACAAGTGCCAATCGACCATGACCCCAGCCGACCCGCTCTACAACGATTGGCTCCATCAGCAGATTAGGGTGCAGCCCGATCATCTCGCCGTTTACGATCTGACCGCCAACCGCTCGTTCTCTTGGCGCGAGTTCAATCGTCGTGTCGACGCGCTGGCCCACTGGTTGCATGCCGCGGGCGTCTGCTCGGGAGATCGCGTTGCCTACCTCGGGCTCAATAGCTCAGACGTGGTAGAGATGTTTTTCGCCACGCTGCGCATTGGCGCCGTCTATGTCCCGTTGAATTTTCGACTCACCCCACCCGAGCTGAGTTTTATTGTCGGAGATTGCACGCCGTCAGCCATTTTCTATGATCGGGATTTCAGTGCAGTGATCGATGCCATTGACGCGAACGTGAAGCCCTCAATCCTTATCGAGAGCGCTCTTGATGGATCAGCAAGTGCTTACGAGGCCTGTTTTTCGCCCGACCTTATCGCTTTCGAACCTGAAGCCGCCAGTGCCGACACGCTGTCAATGATCATGTACTCGTCAGGCACCACAGGTAAACCCAAAGGCGTGATGTATACCCGTCGCATGATGCTGGCATCCGCCCTCAATCTCCTTCAACCCAGCGAAGCCAGTCCGGACAGCCGGGTACTCAATGTCATGCCGCTTTTCCATATTGGCGGGATGCAATTTGTGTTGATGGCAGTGAAATTTGGCATCCCTCACCTCATGATGCGCGGTTTTGATCCCGCCACCATGTTGAGCGCAATCGGCGATCCGGATCTCGGTATCACCAATATCGGCGGCGTCCCTGCCATGTGGGGTGCGATGTCGCTGATGCCCAACATTGATAGCGTGGACTTTAGCCGGATCAGAGTCGCCGCCACGGGCGCAGAGTCGGTACCTGCGCCCATGCTTGAGGAATGGCGAAAACGCGGTATTTTTCTACAGGAGGTCTACGGCATGACTGAGACCTCAGGGGTCATTTGCATGGCGCAAAAATCCGATCTCCCCCAACACATGGGCTATGCAGGCCGCGCACTGCCCTACGGCGACATCAAAGTCATGAAATCAGAAACGGAGGAAGCCGCCGCGGGCGAAGTCGGAGAAATCTGGATGCGCGGCGCATCCGTCACCCCGGGATACTGGAACCGACCCGAGGCCACTGAAGAAACGTTTGTTGGCGACTGGTTGAAATCGGGTGATATCGGACGCCGCGACGAAACCGGACGCCTTTCGGTGGAAGACCGCATCAAGGATATGTACATATCCGGCGGCGAGAACGTTTACCCCGCAGAAATCGAGTCAGTGTTGATGGCACACCCTGATATTAGGGAGGTCGCCGTCTTCGGTGTCGCTGATGACAAATGGGGAGAGGTAGGCTGTGCGGTTATCGCCAGCATCAGTGGCGCGGCCCTCACACTTGAATCGGTGCAAGCGCAATGCGAGGGGCATCTGGCTCGATTCAAGTGGCCCAAGCGAGTCGAGCATACCGACGCCCTACCCCGCAACAGCACCGGCAAAGTTCAGAAGTTTGTGCTCAGGCAACAGTACACCTGACAAATGCGGTTTAGCCGAGCTGGGTAGAGACCCACTCGGGTAGAGTAGCAAGCACTGAGGGTAAAGCCGCAACATCGGACCCACCGCCTTGCGCCATGTCGGGTCGACCCCCGCCTTTGCCACCCAGTAACCCCGCAAAATGTTTGATCACATCCCCCGCTTTGACACGATCAGTTGCGTCTGGAGTAACCCCTGCTACTAATGCGATCTTGCCTTCTTCCACCGCTGCCAACAGGATCACACCACTACCGAGTTTGTTCTTACACTGATCGAGGGTATCTCGAAGTGTCGCGGCAGTAGCGCCATCCACCTGCGCTGCAAGCACTTTAATCCCCGCGATTTCGACCGCACTCTGGGTGAGATCCCCACCCGACGAAGTCGCCAGTTTTTGGCGCAGGCGCGTCGATTCTTTCTCCAGATCCCTCAACTCCGAACGCAAAGCCTCGACTTTGCTCAACGCCGTCTCGGGAGAGGCTTTCAAGGCGCCGCAGACTGACTGCATATCAGAAAACAAGCGAGACACATGGGCCAACGCCGCCTCTCCAGTGAGTGCCTCAATGCGTCTGACGCCACTGGCAATACCCGATTCACCGGTAATCCAGAACAGACCAATATCTCCAGTTCGCGAAACATGAGTCCCGCCGCACAGTTCCACCGAGAATCGATCGGCACCCATGGTCAGCACACGCACTTCTTCACCGTACTTCTCGCCAAATAGCGCCATTGCGCCGGCCTCAATCGCCGCCTCCATGTTCATGAGCTCGGTGGTTACCGCGGCATTGGCACGAACCTGTTCGTTGACCATATCGGTAATCTTCGCCAGAGCCTGCGCCGATACCGGTTCACCATGAGAAAAGTCAAAGCGAAGCCGCTGAGAGTCGACCAGAGATCCTTTTTGCAAAATATGATCGCCTAGCTCGCGCCGCAGAGCCTCGTGCAAGAGATGTGTTGCAGAATGGTTGAGCCGGGTGCGGTTGCGGACAGTCGCGTCGATCCGTGCGTCAACCTCATCACCGACCTTGAGACTACCCGAGGTCACTGTCACATGATGGAGATGATGCCCCTGGCTCTTGGTGGTATCTGTAACGTCCGCAGCAGCATCCGCGGCCACTAACTGACCGCAATCCCCCACCTGTCCGCCGCTCTCACCATAAAAAGGCGTGCGGTCGAGAATCACAACACCCGATTGATCCGCCTCGAGGCACTCGACCGATGCGCCATCAACCAGAATCGCTACCACGGCTCCCGCCGCCTGATCCATCTCGTAACCTAAAAATTCAGTCTCTCCCTCAACATTGAGCGTCTGGCTATAGTCGACTTTGAAGCCAGCATGATCTTGAGAGCGCTGTCGTTGCGCCGCCATCGCCGCCTCGTAACCCTCGAGATCCAAACTCAACCCGCGCTCACGCGCGATATCGTTGGTCAGGTCGACGGGAAATCCATAGGTGTCGTAGAGCTTAAAGATCACCTCGCCGGGGATCACCGTATCGGAGATGCCTGCGAGCGCTTCCTCGAGGATGGCCATGCCATTGTCCAGCGTGCGAGCAAACTGCTCCTCCTCGCTCTGCAGGGCATTGACGATCGCGGCGGCGCGCTCGTTCAATTGCGGATACGCCTCGCCCATTTGGCCCAGCAACGACGGCACCAGTGCTGCAAAGAACGGGGCATCGGCGCCCAGCTTGTTACCGTGGCGAATCGCGCGTCGAATGATGCGACGTAATACATAGCCCCGCCCTTCATTGCCCGGCAGCACGCCGTCGGCGATCAGGAAAGCGCTGGAGCGCAAATGATCCGCGATAACGCGGAGTGATTTGTCGTCAGTCTCCTTCAATCCTAGCTGATCAGCGACCGCCTTGATCAGCCGCGTGAACAGATCGATCTCGTAATTGGAGTGCACGTGCTGGAGCACCGCTGCAATGCGCTCCAGACCCATGCCCGTATCGACCGAAGGCGCGGGTAATGGATGTAATTCGCCACTCGCATCGCGGTTGTACTGCATAAAAACCAGATTCCAGATCTCGATGTATCGATCCAGATCATCGTCCTCACTCCCGGGTGGGCCACCGGGCACGTCGGGACCGTGATCGTAAAACACTTCTGAGCATGGGCCGCAGGGTCCTGTATCCCCCATCTGCCAGAAGTTGTCCTCGTCGAGGCGCGACAGTCTGGTCGGGTCGATACCGATCTCTTCAACCCATATCTGTGCCGCCTCATCGTCACTGATGTGGACCGTTATCCATAAACGATCCGGCGGCAAAGCCAGAGTCCCCGTGAGAAACTCCCAGGCAAACTGGATGGCCTCTCGCTTGAAGTAATCGCCAAAACTGAAGTTACCGAGCATTTCAAAGAAGGTGTGGTGTCGCGCGGTGTATCCCACATTCTCAAGATCGTTGTGCTTGCCGCCAGCGCGCACACACTTCTGAGCCGTCACGGCGCGCACATAGGGCCGCTGCTCGAGGCCAAGAAACGCCTCCTTGAACTGATTCATGCCAGCGTTGGTGAAAAGTAGCGTCGGATCATCGGCGGGCACCAGTGAACTTGAGTCCACCCGGGTGTGGCCTTGCGCCTCGAAATAACTGAGAAAAGCTTCGCGAATATCAGCGGTTTTCATGGATTGGTCCCAGCGTTATAAGCGGTGGTGGTCAGACGGGATTAATGCAGACCCGCGGCGAGGGCGCCTTCTGCCATTTCGCGCCCTGCGAGAATATGGAGGTGGAGGTGAAACACGGTTTGCCCTCCCCCTGCCCCATTATTGATCACCAGTCTAAAAGCGTCGCCCACACCCAGCTGTTCCGCGACCTTACCAACCACGAGTAACAAGTGGCCCAGGAGGGCTTGATCTTCGCTATTGGCCTCTACCAGCATGGGGATTGGCTTTCGCGGAATAATGAGTACGTGCGTTGGCGCCTGCGGGTTGATATCTCTGATCACCACGCAGTGTTCGTCCTCATAGAGAAATTCTGTGGGAATTTCGCCGCGCGTGATTTTGCCGAAAATGGTATCAGTCATAACTTCTTGCTCAATCGAGCTTCTCATCCGCAGTCATCGCACGCGCCTCTTCCTCGAGCATGACGGGAATACCGTCGCGCACGGGATAGGCAAGACCGCTGGCCTTGCACAGTAGCTCTTGACGGTCCTCATCATAGGTCAGTGGCGCCTTGCTGACGGGACAAACGAGAATATTGAGTAGCTTGGGATCCAGCACCGTTGGGTCCTCACAACCAAAAGGCGGAGTATAAGCCCTCCCAAGCGTGAGATCACCGCTGATTCTACTTTCAGGCGCGCTGTGTTAACCGCAACCGCCTAGTCCGGCATCGGTGGCACCAGCAGTTGCGGATCAATACGCTGGTTAAACCAACTCATGCGCCAATCGAGATGAGGTCCCGTGGCCCGCCCCGTCGCACCGATTGCGCCCAGAAGATCACCGGGCTGCAACCGATCTCCCACCGCAACCGAGACTTCACTCAGATGCAGGAACGAGGAGGACAAGCCATAGCCATGATCCAAGATCACGGTGCCGCCGGAATAGAAAAGATCAGGTTCGGCCAGCGTCACCTCTCCGGCGGCTGGCGCCGTCACCGGCGTGCCCTCGGGACGCGCTACATCGACACCATAATGCGGTGAGCCGGGGGTGCCGTTGTAAATACGTTGGCTGCCGTACACCCCGCTAATGCGACCCGTAACGGGCCAACGGAATCCCGACTGCAGCGCATTCAGGCCGTCATCCCGCGCGAGGCGCAGTGCCTTTGCGGCCCGTATTTTTTCGCGCTCCATTCGAATTCGCTCAAGATGTGCCTCACTGGGCGTCACCGTTTGCTGCGGCACACCGGTAATGTTTTGCAAAGGATAGTTGCGCTGCGTTACCGTGATTTCCTGCTCGCAGGATTCTTCGGCACTGATCAGCAACCGTGCCGTCGACGGCATGTCTCGACCCAAGCCCAGTACAAATCGTCCATCGGGTAGCAGCGGCACGGCACGCCCATCGAAGGTCAGGTTAGCAACCGTGGAGACTTTGCCCCACAAAAGCCCGCCCTGTATCGCATCGCCTTGAAGCGCCACACAGGGATCGGCTCGAACCACCATGGCAGGTAGCCCACCAAGCATCGCGGCCATCAGACCGGCACACACCACGCTCATGTTAAAAAAATGCGTCACCTATCACTCCGGGTAAGAACGCGTATAAGCCCTTCGGTGAGGGGTCGCAAACGCGAGTAAGTAACTCTCTGTCACAATGACTTTAGCCGAGTGTTTCCCGTCATCACAAGCCCATCTACACTGGGCCAATGAGTAGATACCGACCACCTCGGGAGCAGGGCTCTCCTTACATTACGCCAGAGGGTGAGGCGGCCCTGCGGGCGGAGCTTCATGCGCTCTGGAAAGTCGAGCGCCCTGAAGTGACCAAGGCAGTGAGTGCCGCAGCGGCAAACGGCGATCGCTCGGAAAATGGTGACTACATTTACGGAAAGAAGCGCCTGCGAGAAATAGATTCGCGGGTAAGGTTTCTCCGCAAAAGGTTGGAATCGCTTCAGGTCATCGCGGCGCCCTTGGGCGACCTGGATAAAGTGTGGTTTGGCGCCTGGGTGGGAGTTGAGAACGAGGCCGGTGACACCCATGAGTGGCGAATCGTAGGTCCCGATGAATTTGACCTCACCGCCGCAAAAATTTCCTGTGATTCACCATTGGGCCGAGGTTTGTTAGGCAAAGAAATCGATGCCGAAATTGAGCTGGAAACACCCTCAGGGGTGACGCGCTGGACGCTGGTATCGATTCGCTACGGGGCGGATTGAGTCGACGTGGCGACCATCAGGACAGAGCGTGGCACTGTTATTTGGCGCTATACGCCACTAACCCATTTATGAGCGCTTAACTGCGACGCTCAGAAAACCCACTCAACGCCAACGAGCGCGGTCATCGGCTTGTTCGGGCGCGCACCATCGGGCTGACGCGAGACGATAGCTCTTTTATCCAACGCGTTTTCCAGCTTGGCGAAGGCGGATAAGCGATCTGTCACGGCGTAACGCGCGCCGACATCGACACTGAAAAATCCCTCTGTCTTGGCGAAGGGCGACGCGTCCCGGTTGCAACCAATCTCAACACACATGCTGTCGGTGTACTTCACTACCGCGTAACTGTCCCAGCGTGCACCAATCTCAGCGCCCAGTCTGAGGCTAAAGGTGTGCTCTGGCACCGAGGCCAAAGTGTCACCATGCTCGATACCCTCACTCACCGGCTCACCGCGCGCTTCGGCTCGGGAAAAGGTGTACGCCAAAGACAAAGGCCAGGTCACCGCCCCCGTCTCAAATACGGTTCCCACCTGCGCCTCTAGGCCCGCTACCAGTGCTTCACCCGTGATAAAGGTGCCGCTAGTGGCGCCATTGGAGCAGGGATAGGCATTGGAACAGCTCTCGCCCTTATTGGCGAAGTCGCTGTAAAAACCAATCACCTCCGCGAAGACCTCGCCCTCATAGCGCACACCGAATTCGTAGTTCACGCTGGTCTCTGGCTTCTCCCACGATTTGGCCCCGCCACCCAATGGCGAAAAACCGCGGTGGACGCCGGCAAGGAGAGACCACTGGTCGTTAATCTGATACAGCGCCGCCAAACCGGGCAACCAGATCGAGATGTCGTTTGCACTCTCAGACGCCAAGTCATTTCTGGCGGTATCCGAGAAGCGCCTTTCCCGGGTGTCCACACGTTCATGGCGAATGGCAACGTCGAGGCGGAGCGCTTCCGTCACTTGCCATGCATCGGTAACCCAAAAAGCCAAAGCCTCGGCAGTTTGTAAGCGATTGTCGCTGGCTTTGGGATCCACAATGTGGTCGAGGATCAATTCTCCATCGATCTGGTTGTAGCGCTCGGTAGGCTGAAAACGATCGACCTCATCTTCATGATAGCGCCCGCCTACTGCCACCCTGTGCTCTCGCCACTCCCAATCGAGGTTGGTTTGAATACCCTCTGAGACGTAGCGACGATTGTTGTGTTTGAAAGACAGCCCGAGCAGGTCGCCCTCGCCATCCAATATGGACTGCGCTGCCGCGTCTCCCCGATTTGCCGCCTCAACGAGTGCACCACCCCCTGAGAGCTTGAACCAATCGCGATGAAACTGATTGCGGTATACCGTCGTATTCAGCGCGAGCGTTGCTGACACCTGCCAATCCCAACCGAGGGATACCGAGCGGTGATCATTGGTCATTTTATCGGGGGCGGACAGCCCATATCGGCGATCGGGGTCTTGCGCAAAATCTGCGTCGGTGAGACCCAGATACGTCTCATCCGATGTCTCGTCAGAATACTGGGCCTTGAGATTGAGCGCATGCTGTGCGCCTTGCCAGGAGAGCTTGGCGACGTAATCTTCTATCTGATAGCCCGTATCTTGTTCTGACCGATCAACGGCTTTAAATCCCTCGTTGTAGCGTTGAGCGGTCTCAACGCTGAACGCAACTGCACCGACCTGCGCCCCATAACTGGCGAGCAAATCAGTTTGATGATCCTGTCCATAGACCAATTGAACCCGGCCCTCGGGCTCGCCCGGTTGCGCGGTCGACACCAAATTCACAACGCCCCCGGTAGTTTGGGGGCCGTAGCGCAACTGTGCTGCCCCTTTCAGTACTTCGATGGACTGCATTCGGGCCAACGTTGGGAAATAGTAGGCCTCTGGGGCCGCGTAAGGCGCGGGAGCAATTAATATCCCATCTTCCATCAGAGTGATCTTGGCAGATCGCTCGGAGGTGGCGCCGCGAATACCGATGTTGGGGCGGAGGCCATATCCATCTTCTTCGCGGATGTAAGTCCCGGGCACCGTTTTGAGTAATTGGTTGATGTCTGTGGCAAGTTCTTCGCGGATCTGTAGCGATTCAATCAGGGCGCCAGAACCGGCGATTTCGCGAGCGGCCTCTCGACTACCAATAATCGTGACTTCCTCGAGCTGCCCGGGGGCCACCGAGGCCCCTGACGCGACAGCAGAAAATGCGCCGCACGAGAGCATGACGGCACCGCAAAGCGCTGTGCGATAGACGATTGGCGCGGACAAACGGGACACAGGAGCGAACTCACCTGACTTATGGGACGAGAATAGTAATGCGAATTATTCTCATGTGCAATAGAAACGAGAACGATTCCTATTTATAAATTTAGCGTGCTTCTTGCCCCTTTCGGACAAAGACCAAACGGCCATCAGAAAAAGTCTGGTCTACGCGAATGCGATGCAGCTCATGAAGATCGGTGGCATAGGGGTCACGATCGAGCACCACAATATCGGCCAGCTTACCGATTTCGAGCGTGCCAATCTCCTCCTCCAGCCGCAGTTGCCACGCCGCATCGGCAGTGTGTGCCCTGATTGCCTGATCCACACTGAGCCGCTCACTCACCCGCGGTTGGACCGGCATCGCCGAATTACCTGCTTGCTGACGAGTCACCGCCATCTCGATATTAAACATTGGGTTGAGCGCGTCCTTTCCTATCCAACTTACCGGATAGTCACTACCCAGCGTTACTCGCGCCCCGTGACGGAGAATCGAAGCCAAGGGATACATCTGATTAAACCTGTCCTCTCCCAACCGCTCCAGCGCGAGATCATCGTGGGAAAACCAGGTCGGTGTCGTTTGTGCCACCACATTGAGCGCCGCGAAGCGCGCCACATCAGGCGCACTGACAATTTCGATATGACAAATCGTCGAGCGGGTATCACTCTCTGGGTGCGCCGCCTTGGCACGTTCCACGGCATCCAGCGCCGCGCGAACCGCCCCATCGCCGATGGCGTGAAGATGTAAATCGACGTTCGCCTCGTGCGCGGCCATGACGGCGTCAAACATCGCGGGGTTTGGCAACAGGGGCGCGGGTTCATGTCCCTCGGGCAACGTGTAAGGCGCCAGCATCACCGCGGTCTTCGCCTCAACGGTGCCATCCAAAGATAATTTGAGGGTAGAAACAGTAAAGAGCGGATGTTGATAGCGCTCTTGCAGGCCAGCGAGCGTGGACAACGCGTTGGGGAGTTGTTCGGGCTGGTTAACGTACAGTGACGCCACCATGCGCAGTGGAAACGTGCCAGCTTCCGCCATTTTCAGCGCCAACGCCCGCCCTTTCTCGCCGGTATCAATCATGCCCGCGTCGAAAGCGGCCGTTAGCCCCACCGCTGACATGTCAGCGAAAAAGCCCGGTGCCGCGAGTGCCAGGGCTTCCTCGCTCACCAAGCCCAGTGCCTCGCTCACGGGATCAATTGCGGCACCCTCCACCAGCCATCCTGTGGGATTACCCGACGCGTCGCGCTGATAGAAGTGTGCACCGGGCACCGGATCGGGCGTTTCGCGCGTGATTTTGGCCGCCTGCAGCGCCAGCGTATTGGCCCATGCAGTATGGCCACCCTCATCAATGATCAGTGCGGGCCGATCTGGAATCACTGCGTCCAGTTGTGCCGCAGTAGGGCCATTGACGCCGAAGGCGGGCGCGAGAAATCCGATGCCAATCACAGGATTTTGATAGGGGTGCGTGCGCGCATGCGCTTCAATGGATGCGAGCACCTCCTCGGCGCTTTGATATGGACTCAATTTGACGCCATTGACCAGAGGCAGGGTGTCCATACTGTGAATGTGGGTATCGATAAAGCCCGGAAACACACTCCGACCATCCAACTCCACTACCTGGGTATGGGCACCGATGTGCACACCCGCGGCTTCCGCCTCCCCCAGCCAGGTGATGCGGTTTCCTTTGAGCGCGATCGCCGAGTAATGTTGCGCCGAAGCGTCCATCGAGTAGACCGGCCCACCGCGAAGCACCCAGTCAGCTTCTGCCCGTGTCGCTGCGGGCCATATCACCAGAAACAACGCCAGACCCAATGCCACACCTGACTGACTCAATTTCCCCGGCATCAATAATCCCCCTCGTTTTATCAATCTCATGCTAAGCGGCTACTGATCGGAACACGAGCCATATCTTCATTCCTTTTAACCGCAAATGTCCGTACTATTTCACGCCACGTTTATTCAAGTCACTGGAGAACTTCATGTCTGGATCGCGACCTTTAGAGGGCCTCAGAGTCGTTGAACTGGGTCAGCTACTCGCAGGCCCCTTCGCGGGCACCATCCTCGGATACTTTGGTGCCGAAGTGATCAAGGTCGAGCCCCCCACCGGGGACCCCATTCGCCAGTGGCGTGAAGTTCGCGATGGCATGTCACTGTGGTACCACTCATTAGCCCGCAATAAGAAAAGCGTCACCCTCGATCTGAAGTCCGACCGCGGACGCGAAATTGCCTTCGACCTGCTGACCAAGGCCGATGTGGTCGTGGAGAATTTTAGGCCCGGCGCAATGGAAAGTTGGGGGCTGGGGCCAGAGCAGGTGAAGGAAAAGAACCCGGGCATTATTTATGCACGAATCTCCGGCTACGGCCAAAGTGGCCCCTTCTCAGAGAAGCCCGGTTATGCATCGGTCACTGAGGGTTACGGTGGCTTCCGCTATATCAACGGCGAACCGGGCAAGGCCCCCGTGCGCCCCAATATTTCCTTGGGCGACACTGTTGCGGCCATTCACGCCGCACTTGGCGTGGCGTTTGCCATTATCGAACGGACCAAGAGTGGGCAGGGGCAAGTCGTTGATGTGGCGCTGTATGAATCTATCTTCAACCTGTTGGAGGGCATCGTGCCCGAGTTCGACGGTGCGGGAGTGGTGCGGGAGCCCTCTGGGACAACGATCACGGGAATCGTCCCGACCAACACCTACCTCTGCTCAGATGGCAAGCACGTGGTCATTGGTGGCAACGGCGATTCCATTTTCAAACGCCTGATGAAAGAAGCCGGTCGAGAAGATATGGCCAACGATCCGGCGCTGGAGCATAACCAGGGGCGAGTGATTCATGAACAAAAAATCGACGAGGCACTTGCAGGCTGGTGTGCCGCCCATACCTCCGCCGAAATCATTGCCAAACTCGAGGCCGCCAGAGTGCCGGTAGGCCCCATTTATAGCGTCGAAGACATGATGACCGATCCACATTACATCGCTCGAGGCATGTTTGAGACGGTCGAGATTAATGGCAAGCCTCTCAAGATCCCGGCCATTCTCCCCAAGCTCAGCGAGACGCCAGGCCGGACCGATTGGCCGGGTGCGCAAATCGGTCAGCACAATGCGGAAATACTGGGGGATCTCTTGGGTCTGTCTGAAGAGGAACTCAATGGACTGAGTGCAGACGGCGTCACCTGCTAAGCGACTCAAAGCTATGAAGCTTGACGGGATCACGGTGCTTGATCTGTCGCTGTTCCTGCCGGGACCTGCGGCAACTCAGCTGATGGCCGATCATGGCGCGCGGGTGATCAAGGTCGAGAACCCGCGGGCACCCGAACCCACGCGATCTGCGCAGGCCTTTCCCTGGACTCAGGGGGGTGAGACCGTGATGTTCCGCAATACCCAGCGCGGTAAGGAAAGTATTGCTCTCAACTTGAAAACTGCGGCAGGTAAAAAAGCATTGCTGGCGCTGGCAAAGCAGGTGGATGTGGTGGTTGAGGCATTCCGACCCGGTGTCGCTGAGCGACTGGGTATCGATTATCAGACGCTCTCGGCAGAGAACCCCGGGCTGGTGTACTGCTCAATTTCGGCCTTTGGTCAAACAGGGCCTTGGCGTGACCGTCCCGCACACGACACCGCCACGGTCGCCGCTGCCGGCATTCTTGACGTGACCCGCTCACCCGAGGGAGAGGGTGGTCCGGCCATCATCGCGGTGCCGATTGCCGATATGCTCTCATCCTATCTCGCGCTGTCTGGCATTCTGATGGCGCTGCATCGGCGACAGACGACTGGCGGGGGTGACTTCGTGGATATCAGCATGTTCGAGTCTGTGCTCGCCGCGAGCCCCAATATCCTCGGCCCCGTGTTCGGTGGCAATCAGGCGCCCGAGCGATTGCGAGAACGCACCCACGGCGGGAACGCCATGCTGAACATTTACGAGACGGCGGACGGACAATTCATCGCCCTTGGCGGTGGCGAGCACAAATTTGTCGAGGCACTCTTCACTGGGCTCGGTCGGCAGGAGTTCATCGCACCGGTCACCGGTCCCGCGGGCGAGGGTCATTGGGCTGCGATCGACTTCTTGCGAGCCGCGTTCCGCGAGAGAACCCTCGCCGATTGGGACACCTGGTTTGAGGGGCGCGACATCTGCTGGAGCCCCGTGGCCTCACTCAAAGACGCATGGGATGCCGACCATGTGTGGGAGAGAGGCATGCGCTTTCGAGATGCCGACGGCAATGACCATATTGGTTCGGCAATTCGATTTTCGCGAGAACCGGCTCAAATCAACACGAAATTGCCCGCCATCGGCGCCGAAACTGCCAAAATTATCGCTGAACTGGACTTGACCGAGGCTGACCGCGAAGCGATATTGTCGGAGTCAAACTGATTTGTCCGGACAACCCGCTGAAAATGGCGGAATCAATAGGTAATCCAAGCTTCAAAAACAGCGGTAAAAACACAAATATTCGGGCCATCTAAAGGCCTTGTCAGCGCAAAGGAGCCAACCCATGAGGAGCTGCACCCCGACCCACAGACGTCGTCAGGTATTAGCGACACTTCCCCTTACCGCGGCCATATCAGCCGCCCTGTCCACTGCGGCATTGCTCATGCCCTCCGTTGCATCAGCGCAATTGGAGGAGGTCGTGGTCACCGCGCGAGCGCGCGCAGAATCACTGCAAGACGTCCCAGCTACGGTGACCGCTTTCACCGAAGGCCAGATCGCCAACATGGGTGTGGAGCGCGCGGAAGACTTTATTTACATGACTCCCGGTGTGACCTTCGTAAACACCGTAGAAGTCGGCGACAGTTCTCTCAGCATTCGCGGCATCAACGGTGCCCGTGATGCAGAGACCAATTTTGCATTCATCGTAGACGGCGTGCTTTACACCAATCCCTCTGCGTTTAACCGGGAATACCCGGATCTGGCCCAGATCGAGGTGCTGAAAGGCCCGCAGGGTGCTCTCTATGGGCGTTCGGCGGCGGCTGGTGCTGTGATCATGTCGACGAAGCGGCCCACCCAAGAATTTGAAGGCAGCGTGAAAGTGGGTGCAGCGGAATACGGCACCTATTACGGTACTGCCACCGTTGCCGGCTCGCTGGGTAGCGACGCCGCAGGACGCTTGACGGTAACGCATCGCAGAACAGACGGTTTCCTCGAGAACGTCTATCTGAAAGATGACGTGGTCAACGACTACGAAGAAACGGCCATGAGCGCGCGCATCGTCATGGATCCCACCGACACTTTGTCGATTGACGCAAAGCTTCGGTATTCAGAGGTGTCTGCGGCGTCCATTGCTTTTAACGCCGCTTTTGAGATTCCATACTTTGTCGCTGCATTAGAAGGCGTCACTGGCTTTGGCGTCGATAATACTGCCGCAGCCATCAACGTGAACGATTTTAATTTCATTTACTCGCCTAATGTTGACCCGGAAAATGAACAGGAGACGGTGGAGTTCTCCGTGAAAGTCGACAAACAATTCGACAGCGGCACCTTAACCGCATGGGGGCTGTACTCAGATCAAGATCAATACTTTCTAGCCGATGGAACCTCGGGGACATTTGGATTTTACAACGGGCTAAGTAGTTGCCAGCAATCAGCAGCAGCCAGATCGCTGTTCTTGGGTGACGGCACACCGATGGCGGCCCCTCAATTTAACTTGGCGGGAACACCAGATTCCTGGCTGTTCGGTCCGTACACTCCCACCACTTGTGACGGTTATCAATATCAAGAGCGTAACCAACGGGATGTCAGCTTCCAGCTGCAGTGGACGTCGAATGCCGATCAGCGACTTCGCTGGCAGGCGGGGATGTACTTCCTGAACATCGACCGTCGTGTGGGGGTCGCACAGCTAGAGGATGACGGCAGTGGTCAGCTGCCAAGGTCATTTGTTAACCAATTCACAGACGCCCTAGTTCTGGACGACTTTGACACCACTGTGTTATCCGGCTTCGGCTCTATCAGCTACGATATGACCGACCGACTGGAGCTGTCCGTAGCGCTGCGATATGACATTGAGGATCGGGAAGTCACCAACGCCGTCCCCAGTCCGGCGGATGGCTATATTTCGACACGCATCGATTACTGCGGCCTCTTCTTTGAGAGTGGCTGTACGCTCAACGGCGCCCCATTAGGCGGCACACCGTGGAATCCTGCTTTCATTGACCTCGACACGGGAGCCGTGAGCGCTCGCGTCGACAAAAGAAGCGAGGAGTTTGATGCGCTGCAACCCAAAATCAGCCTGAGCTATGATTTGTCTGACAACACCACCCTGTTCGGTAGCTGGGGTGTGGGCTTCAAGACAGGTGGTTTTAACAATCTTGGTGGTACCGAGATCATCAGCTTGTTCTTGGTGAATCCCGATGGCCTGCCCGTCGCACCGCCAGAGATTTATGAGGAAGAAACCTCAAGCTCTTTCGAGGTTGGCTTCCGCTCCACATTGCTCGATGGCAATCTTCAGTTGAATGCGGCGGCATACCACACCGAAGTCGATGATATGCAGTTCTTCGAGTTTTACGTGGGCCCGTTCGGCCTGCTGAGAACCGTAGAGAGCATCGACGAAGTCACCCTACAAGGCTTTGAAGTCGGCGCCTCATGGCAAATGACTGACGGTCTTCGTTTGGACGCGGGTTATAGCACCATCGACGGCGAAATCGACGCTATGACGGTGCGTCCTTACGTAGCAGGTAACGACGTACCCAACGCGGCTGAATTCACTGCAAATCTAGCCCTAACCTGGGACCAGAACATCGGCAATCTGAACCTGATGGCGAGACTTGAGTACGCATATCAAGGAGATATCTCCTACCACGTGGTTCAGGGCGGCGATCTGGACTCCCCAAATGCTTTCGGTAACTATGAGGTCCCAGCCACGTTATTCTTCGGGCTACCAACCAGCTTTGGTCCTCGAGATTATTCAAGCTATGGCGTCGAGGTCGGAGCGGCCGGGAGTGATAAAGACTATGGCACTCTTGGTGGGACCAAGGTAGATGGTTACGGCATTACAAACCTGCGAGTCAGCCTCTCAGGAGAGCGCTGGAGAGTAACGGCCTTCGCACGCAACCTGTTCGATGAGGAATATATTGCCGAGGTCATCATGGCGCCAGAATTTGGCGGCGCTTTTGTCACCCCCGGTACTTACCGAACGGCCGGCGTTGAGGTCCAGTGGGATTTCTAACGTTTAACTAGCACCAAAAAAGCCGGGCCCTGCCCGGCTTTTTTTATGTCGGGGAGTTCCTGCTGCGCTACGAACTTGCGGCTGGTACAGGCTTTTTCAATCGAGATGGCGCCAACGCGCCACCGGACGCCTACCCAATTCACACGGCCGGAACTCGCCGACAGCCGCTCGCACTCGCTAGCTCCCGAACTCTTTACCTATGGTATCCGCTGTCCCCTACCCCACGGCGCACCCGCTTGCTGCAGATCTGCTCTCAGTCCCGGTAAAGTCTCTGTCAGGATTTCATTAATCGCATCAGCAACGGGCGCCAGCGCTTCTTGAGCATGGGCCAGACTGGCACGATGCGAGGGTGTCGGGCCGTAACTCGAATTGGATACCCCACCGTAGGCGTGCCACAGCCAGTTGGAAATGCGATGCACATCGTAATCTCCTACCTCGGCCCGAGACTTGTCACCCGTCAGCACCTGATCCAAGTCATGCGCCTGGGTTTTTAGCGCCGCCAGCCGGGAATCGTAGTCCCCCGGCGCGACAGGGCTCGCCGCGATAACGCGTTCCAGCATCTCGAGGTCCTCAAAAATATCCCCCAGCGCATACTGAGCGGCGCTCACCTGCCCCGATACCTGCGCCAGTTCTTCCCAGAAGGCCACCACGGCGTCCATGGAATCGCCTGTCAGGCTGGGTTTGCTCATCCGCTCCACACTAACCTTGACCGGCCCCGCTAGCAGGCGACTTTGGCCGTCTTTCACCAACACCAGCTCAGCGGTGTAGCGGGTGTCTGGCCTGACTGGGAATCCGCTGGGTGGCAAACCCTGCCAGTTAGGGGGCGTTTCTACCGCGCCGTGATAGGGGTGCTTTAAATCCCAGGCAACGCGATGCGTGCCCTTCCCTGCGGGAGCATCGAGCCTGCGTATCACCGCGCCCTGCTGGTCCTTGATCACGATTTTCACGGCGGGGGCTTGCTCACGACGCTCGGCCTCGACCACATCCCACCCGGGGAACGCTACCGCTTTATCGGCCTCGACCGCCTCTGCCTCCCGCGCTTTGCGCGCATCCGCCAGCGTCTCGTAACCATCCCTGAGGTGATATGTCAGCACGGCGCCGTAGGGCGGGTTGTCGGCCACATACAGCTGATCGCCCTGAGACCCACGTCGGGTCGCACCCAGCACAGGCCGTTCGAAATACCACTGCGCCGCGCGCGGCTCGAACAGCGTCGCCTCGGCACCGGCGGCACTATCGATATTCCTCAATGCGGAATAATCATCCAGCACAAAGAAGCCACGGCCAAAACTCGCCGCCACCAGATCATTTTCCCGACGCTGGATCTGGATGTCTCTGATAGAAATGGTGGGCATTCCGGCACCCAACTTTTGCCAGCTGCCGCCTGCATCAAAAGTGACGAACACACCAAATTCAGTCGCCGCAAACAGTAGCTCCGCACGCTCATGATCCTGCACGAGGCGCCAAACTAGGTGCCGATCAGGAATACCTTCGGTAATCGACTTCCAGCTTTTGCCGCGATTACGACTCACCAAAAGGTAAGGACTGAAATCCCCATATTTATGGTTATCAAGCGCTACATAGACGGTATCGGCATCGAATAGATCGGCGCGAATATCATTGACGAAGGCCGTCTTTGGCACGCCCGGTAACACCCCCGCTTCAATCCGACGCCAAGATTCACCACCGTTCTCTGATACCTGAATCAGTCCATCGTCGGTGCCAGCGTAGAGGAGATCCTCATTCAAAGGTGACTGCGCCAGTGAAGTAATCGTGTTGTAGTCGGACATCGCATACATGTCCCAAGGCGCATCCCAGCTCCAGGTCTTACCCATAAACGGGAGCAACATCCGATCCTGATTTCGGGTCAGGTCTCCCGAGATCGCAGTCCAGCTATCACCCCGGTCATCCGAGCGCCACACCCGCTGGGAGGCAAAATAGAGTCGAGTAGGCTCATGCGGGCTGACCAGAATCGGCGAGTCCCAGTTGTAGCGCTCGGGCGGATCGCCCGGTGCGGGTTGCGGTTTGATGTACACCGACTCACTGGTCGGCAGGTCAATCCGCGTAATGTTGCCTTGCTGCCACTGGGCGTAAAGCACATCGGGGTTGCCCGGTTCGGTTGCAGGCTGGTGCCCGTCACCCCCGAGCACGACGCGCCAATCGGCGGTGCGAATACCATGCACGTTATCGGTTCGCGAGGGACCGCCCTGCGTATTGTTGTCCTGCGTACCACCATAGATGTTGTAAAAGGGCTCGCTATCATCAAGCGCCAGCTTGTAATACTGGGTGACCGGCAGATTCTCCATGTAGCGCCAGGTCTCACCGAGATCAAAGCTCTCGTACAGACCGCCGTCAGTGCCCATCATGATGTAGTCGGGATCTGTGGGATGAAACACAATGGCATGCATGTCGCCATGCTGATTGGGGTGTGGCATGGGCGCGAAGGTCTTGCCGCCGTCCTCTGATTTCTGCACGGTCGGCCCCACCAGATATAAACGATCAAACTCGTGTGGACTGGCAAAGATCTCCTGATAGTAGTGGGGCCCGGTGCCGCCACCCACCGCATCGGCGCCTTTAACCCAGCTCGCACCCCGATCATCGGAGCGCCAAACACCCCCTTTGCGGCGGTCAAGCTCAATCGCCGCGTAAACCACATCGGGGTTCTGAGGTGAAATGGTGAGGCCAATCTTGCCCATGTTGCCCGCGGGCAAGCCCTCGGCGAGCCGGGTCCACGTCATGCCCCCGTCGGTCGAGCGATGGACACCGCTCTCAGGCCCACCCCCCATATAACCCGCCACCGTCCGGTGATGCTGCCACGTCGCGGCATACAGTGTGTTGGGATCTCGAGGATCCATAATCACGTCAGACACGCCGGTCCACTCGTCATCACCCAAGGTCTTTTGCCAGGTCTCGCCGCCATCAGTGGTAACGAAAAGCCCGCGATCCCCGCCTTTCGACCAGAGCGGTCCATGGACCGCCGCCCAGACTATGTTCGAGTTCTCCGGGTGCACCAAAATGGTGGAGATATGCTGTGATGCTTCAAGGCCTTTGTTCTGCCAGGTTTTGCCGCCATCATCCGAGCGATAAATGCCATCGCCGAAACCCACATGTCGGCCACCCACATCTTCGCCTGTCCCGACCCATACGGTTTTTGGGTTCGAGGGGTCCACCGTGACATTGCCGATGGAATAACTGGTCTGATCGTCAAAAATTGGTTGCCAGGTGACGCCCGCATTGGTGGTCTTCCAAACACCGCCGGACCCCACCGCGATGTACCAGGTACTGAGGTCTTGGGGATCCCAATCAATATCGGCAATGCGACCAGACATAAAGGCCGGTCCGATATTGCGCCAGCTAAATCCCGCGAGCGGCGCCGCCGCCTCTTCCTCCGCTGAGATCGCACTGAGCGGTGTCATCAGTGCAGTCGCACTGAAAAGGGTGACTGCGAAACCAAGTGCTTTCATGGGTTGTCCTTTTTTAATTATTCAGATCGAACAAGCATAGCACCGGAACTCTGCCCGATCAGAGAGGCTGTTAAGAACAAAACCGTAATGGGGTGAGATGTCGATTACGACCCGGGAGTCCAAGTCACACCCAGCGAGAATGCGCGCCCGGGCTGCAGGGGCGCCAGGTCATCAGCCGAGCCATAGAAATTCTTGTCGGAGCAATTCAGGCAAGCCAGACTGCACTGCCACTGGGCGTTGATATCCCAGGCAAGGCGCAGATTCGCTACGGTGGTCGCGTCAAGTGGCACCTCCCCTGAGCCGTGCCGGGACCGCTCAGGTCGATGCATTACATCAACCACGGCGGAAAAAGTCGCTTTTTGATACTTCCCCAAATAACGCCAGCCGGGTGGGTTCAAATCAGCCAACACATCGCCGGTCACGCGCTCATTCCCCGTTTGATGCTGATAACTCAGCCGATGCTGCCACGCATCACTCGGTTGATAGTCAAGGGTGAACTCATAGCCCTCAATAGTGCCCTCACTCAGGTTGCGGTAACTCCGCAGGTCCTCATCGACGGTATAGCGCTCGATATAGTCCTGAATTTTGGTGCGATAGGCATTCATCGAAATCGTCACCGCCCCGATGACACCCGAGACTCCCACCTCCGCGGCGCGACTGCGCTCTCTCTCGAGCGCAGGATTCCCTTCAATCGCGCCCCGCGCCGTAATCCCTCGGTAATACAGTTCGCCCAACGTTGGAAAACGAAACCCCGAGCCCGCATTGGCGTAAACCATCCAGTTCGGCGACAGCTGGCCGTCCAGTCTGAGACTCGCGCTGGGTGCGGAATGGTGCCGTTTGACACCCACGGCGTTCTGACTGATGTGGTCAAAACGAAAACCCATCCCCAGATGCCACGATCCAAGGCGCCATTCGTGATCCACAAATAAACCGGCGTTGTCTTGCTGCCCATCCACGGGGGTATTACTCAAAATCACATCACCTGATGAGTCTCTCTCCCGATAGCGGATGTCAACGCCCCTGCGACCGACCCACTCGAGGCCCATCCGCCCCGTACCACCCGCGAGGTCATTGGCGAGATAGAACAATGACCCGACGGTTTGTGCGCGGTACTGGTTCTCCGCACCCGTGCCGTCTGACTGCGTGCTGCGGGATTGCCAGTCTTGCGCATGATGGAAGCCGCGCCATAACCACGTTTGCTCTCGCGCCAACTCGATTTTGAGCACACTGTGACGCTCGTGGGGATAATCGGTGAGCTGGACATCAGGATAGGCCTTGGATGACTTGCCGATGTCTCGTCCCCAACTCCCTAATGCGCTGACGCGCGCGGTCAAACCATGCCAACGCGTGTGATGTTGCAGCTGTAATGCGGTTTGCCGGTACTGCGAGTGCAGCGGCTCACCTTTCGCCGCTTCGGCGTCGTTGGCGCGGCGCAACGTCCACCCAAGACTGGTATCAGCGCCGAGAGGCGTGCCCACGGAAAGACTCCTCGCGGCATCATTGGTCTGCACCGATGCACTCACAATAGGCGCGCTAAACCATTGCGGTTTTACGGTGATCACACCGCCCATCGCCTCCGATCCATAGAGCGCCGATACCGGCCCCATCACACCACTCACTGACTGGAGCAGAAACGGCGGCAAAAACCCGATGGCATTGCCCGCGGGACGGTCCGTGACAATCGGCACTCCGTCGATCTCCGTGCGAATGCGCGCGCGACTCAGACCGCGCAAGCTGTAGCTCTGGAATAATCCGCCCTGCCCGTTCAGGCTGATCCCCGGAGCAGTGGCTAGCCAATCAGCGATGGTGCGATCAAGCGACACCTGATCGTCTCGGGTTAACAGGGGCACGTTGGTCGATCCCGATAGCGCCTGCGAGAGCTCGTTGCGGGCACCGAGAATCACCACCTCTTCGAGCTCGCTGGCGCTGGGGCGCGCGCACAGGGTGCTTACGAGAAAGACAATGCAGAGCGCCCTTGTTTTGCTAGCCCACCCCGAACACCACGGGTGTGAGACCTCGCATTTTTGAGCCATCAAACATGGCTTTGTCGCGGCTAGGGTGGCTCCGATAAAGGGTGCCCGACAGAGGTTCATTATCGTGACGCGGGCGCCCATAGCTGGCGGCGCCATGTAAACGCCTCAGGAAAGTACCAAAAGAGCAAAAAGCAGTAGCCCGCTCCCGGACGTAATCAGTGTTGTCGTGCGCAGTCGATCAGAAGATAACCCCAGCCAAAGACCGCTGAGCATGACAAACAGCATGCCCGCCGCAAAAAACTGTTGGTAGGTCTTGTATGCCGAGGGACCATGCCCCATGTGCAGCTCGATCATTCGCTTTTGTAGTGACGGCGCGTTGTGCTGCACGGTGACCTTGCCATCTGCAATGTCGAGGCTGTAAAAGGGTCGGGTCGTGGGCCTCGTTATTAAACGTGAACCGCTCTGCTTGACGTAATCAAAGTCAAAATCCAGCACCCCCAATTCCGCCAGTGCTGACGCGACCGCGGCGTGGCTAGGGTCAGCCAACAACGCCTCACCCGAGTCGAGGGTGCCTATCACCGTTTGCTCTACGGTGCCCTTGATACCGATGAGATACAGCCCGCCAGACGATGCCACCAACACGATCGCCGCGGCAAAAAAAGCAGAAAAATACAAATGCAACTTAATGAGTAGGGCGCGGGCCATGTTACTTGTCCTTTAAAGCATTAATCTGCCCGGCGCCGGGTTTGCGTCCGAGCTCGGTGAATGCGCATTGTGCCCGAAGGCATCAGCGCACACCAACTGGCACCCCTCATCGGCAGGACCATAGCGGGCGCTAGGGGATGCGAGTAGAGTAGGCGTCAGCGTATCTCAAAAGCTACTCTGATAAGCATTTAGGCGCCTGTGACACCGCCGAAGAATCATAGGGGGCTATCCGTTGTCATCGCTTGAGTTCACCACGAGCCCCTTCGCCGAGGCGCTATTGCGCGGCGCGGCGCGGCACCCCGACCGCGACTGCATTGTGGTCAGTGATCAGCGGGCGACCTATGCCGAGCAGGAAGCGCGGGCACGCGTGGTGGGTCGCTCGCTCATTGCCCTCGGTATCGAGCGCGGCGATCGCGTGGGTATCCTCATGGCCAATGGCCTCGATTACACCGATATTTTATTTGGCGCGTCACTGATTGGCGCCATTCCTGTGCTGTACAACGCCCGCTTCAAAGCGCGCGAAATTGCCCACGTGACTTCTGATGCGGGCATCAAGGTAGTCGTCACCAACGACGTCACCGAGCAACACACCGACTACGTAGAACTCCTGAACCGGGCAGATGTCCGCCAAGCGCCGTCGCTACAGACCCAAGTGTTTTTGGGCACTGGGCAACGCGAAGGCTTCATGGATCGCGAAACTTTTTATGATCTCACCAATACCGTAGAAGCTAGCGCGGTGGATCGACGCCATTCGGGAACCGCGGTGACGGACCTGGCCCTGATGTTTTACACGTCGGGCACCACGGCCATGCCGAAGGGCTGCCCACTCAACCACATCGTGCTGCAATACGCAGGCGTTGTGGGGGGTACCGAGCGACTGGGTTTGATCGAGGGCGATGTGGTGTGGAGCCCGCTGCCCATGTTCCACAGCGCGTTTACCCAACCGCTGACCGGCACGCTGCACGTTGGCGGCACGTTTGTCTCCATGACCCACTTTAATCCGGACGAGGCGCTCGACCTGCTCGCCCGAGAGCGCGTGACCGTGGCGTTTCC
>JAYPXQ010000019.1:0-30643 GCA_038135595.1 Halieaceae bacterium | reverse complement strand
TCCGGCAGCGGTGAGTGCTCTAGGTTGCCGTTGGCTTGCTCGGTCAACCAGCGGAAAGCCAGCGTAAAGTCGAGTTTTTCACTGGTTAGCGTGTCGTGAAAGGTTTGTACCAAGGCGGCATCCGAATCGTGAATGTGATCAAGCCCCAACTTGGACGCCAGCCAATTTTGATGGTGGGAATGGAACAATAGAGGGTAGCGATCCACGATGGATTGCGCGATCTGCTGCGCCGCCTCTGCGGAGTCATCGATCAGCGGTAACAGACATTCTGCGAGCACAGCGAGATTCCAATGCATGATGCCGGGCTGGTTATGCCACGCGTATCGGCCCTGCCGATCGATTGAGCTAAAGCTCGCCTGAGGGTCGAAGTGGTCCATGAAAGCACAGGGACCAAAATCAATGGTCTCGCCACAAAGGAGGGCGTTATCGGTGTTGAGCACGCCGTGAACAAAACCCAGTGCTTGCCAGTGTGCGACCAGTCGCGCGAAATGCTGGCAAACACCTTCCAGTAGCGTTACGGCAGGTTTGGCATCAGCGTCGCCATCTGATGTGGCAAAGTGCCGCGCCACGACGTAGTCCACCAAATCTTTAAGTCCCTCGCCGCCACGTGTCATAGCAAAAAACTGGATGGTGCCCACCCGCAGATGACTGCTCGCGACGCGGGTCAGAATCGCGCCGGGTTCGGCGCGGTTGCGAAACACTCGCTCACCGGTGGCGACAGCCGCCAGCGCGCGGCTCGTGGGGACTCCCAGTGCCGCCATTGCCTCGGATACAACATACTCCCGCACCACCGGCCCCATCGGGGCGCGGCCATCGCCCCCCCGGGAGTAGGGCGTCGGGCCCGCTCCTTTGAGTTGTATATCGACGCGCTGTCCGGTCGGCGTGATCCACTCTCCCAGTAGGGTGGCACGGCCATCACCCAACTGCGGATTGAACTGACCGAATTGATGACCGGCATACACTGTGGCAATCGGTTGCGAGTCGGTTAGTCGCTCATTACCCGCCAGCGCTGCTAGTTGTCCGGGGTCTGATATGGGATCTGCGGGCCATCCCAGATAGTCAGCGAGTTCCTGATTCCAAAAAATCAGCCTCGGTTCTGATACGGGATCGAGGCTTTGTGGCGTACTGAAGCGTTCGCCAAGGCGCGCATAAGAGTGGTCGAATCCCGGTATTGATGTAGCCGCTTCCCCGAATTCCAATTCAACCGCCGAAAATTTTCTTGATAAACGAACCCGCTTTTTCTTCTACCGCATCCTGAATCTGTTGTTTCGCCTCGTTCTCAATGATTTGCTGAGCGATAGAGGCCACATCCAGCTTGCAGTTTGCACCCGATTCCGAGGCCAGATTGCCACTGCAGTCGAGAGGCCAATCCACACCGGAGTAACGTTGGTCAATGACACACAGAGAACTCACTTGCATGATGTCATTGTTTACTTGCCCTTCAAGGCGGAAGCCAAAATCGAGGGTCTTTAAATCCACATCGCCTGAGCCCTTCATCTCGACACCGGGGGTAGCGAAGCGGAGTTTTTCAATATCGCCGGCGCCATCATCAAAGTCGATTGCGAGGGATAGGTCCGTGATCGGCGTATTATTAGGTAAACCGGTGATGGGCGGAATCTTGTTGACAGCGGCTACCGCACTGCAGACCAGCGCTTGAATGGACACTTTTTTAATGACCAGATCTTGCCCGCCCGCACTGACATCACCGTCCAGGGCGGCCACTAAATCCTCGCTGGTTTCTCCCTGCGTGGTGAGGTCCCAGCCCATCTCGATACGGCCAGAGGCAGCATCTTGATTTCCCAGACTGCCCAACAGTAAATCCATATTGACCCCTTTCAGTCCGCCTTCTACTTCGGCTTCGACAATGGGGCGTCGTGCGTTAAGCGCAATGCGAGTATCCAGTTGCCCTTCGTGCAGCACACCTCGGATGTATTCAATATTGGCAATGCCGTCCAGCACTCTCATTAATACCTGAGCGTCAGTAATAGATTGACCTGCCGCAATGAGTTGGTTGGCGGTAACCCGCAACTCCAGATCAAGGTCGCGCAGGGGGCCCACGGGGAGCGGCACGGGTGGCGGCGATTGACCCGCTTGTGATGGGCTCGGCGCGGCGCTCTTGGTTGGGGCGCTGGCATTGCCGGCGGGCGCAGCAGCAGGCTGGATCTGGTCGACATCCAGCCGCGCTGTCGATACGTTGACTTTAATTTCTGGGCTCTCCAGTGCCGACCAAACCAGTTGGCCCGTGACGTCACCGCCGGGAAGCGTTGCGTCGAGTTTGAAATCGGCTTTGGCAGGCTTCATGAGGAATTCACCGTTCAACGTGCTGGTTACCGGTTGCGTCAGTGCGCCAGTGACTTCGGCGGACAAATTGTCCAGTTGGATCTTGCTGAAATCCGAGGCAACGCGAATACCGCCATCCAACGTGATGCCCAGAGGTTGAGTGCTGCCATCACCCAATACCGTCATTACGCCTTCGAGCGCCATGAGTTCGTTGCTGGTATTGACCCCAGAGAGCGTTAGCGCATCGATCTTGATTTGGTTGCTTAGGCTGCCGTCTCGCGTACGCAGAATCAGCGTAATGTCCTCAATGCGAACGGCTTCGGCGACAATCGCAACGGCGACCACAGCGGCGTCCTCAGCCAGTTGTCGCTGTCGTTCCTGTGCCTTATTTTCTCTGATCTGTTTGCCGCGTTTCTCCCACTCACGGTCACTCATGATCGGCTGTGGCTCAGGCGCAGGGGGGAGTGCTTGAGGTTCCGTAATATCAGCAGTCACACCGCTGATTACGATGGTCCCCACATCAACGTTGCCACTCAGGAGCGGCAACAAAGAGAGCCCTACATCTAACTCTTTGATTGATGCGTTAATCTGCTGGTCATAGTCCGATCTGGCCGGAAGATCCAGTGACGTGTTCTCCAGACGCAGACCAAATCGGGGAAACAGGCTGAGCTCAGTCTCTCCCTCAATCATCAATTCGCCGCCCGTGCTGGTGCGCACTTGCTCCTGAGCCATTTCGATGAGGGCTTGTTCGTCGATGAACATCGGCACCACCAGCATCGCCAGTACTACCAATGCGACAAGACCACCCAGAATCCAGAGAATCACCAGCATCGTCATCACCCCCGACAGATCATTACGGGCTCAGCATAGCAAAGGTTTCAGCCGCGGGAAGCGTTTATCGAGGCAGATCCGCGTCGCTCGACGTGCTGGTCAAGAATGCGTTCGCGTTCGATGCAAATCTCGTCTTCTGACTTCAGTCGCCACAGCATTTCTTTGGCAAACTGGTAGGAGGATTTTAGATCCACGATCGGTTCGGGGTAGTCAATCGGATGTAACTGACGTTCCAGCGCCGATCGAAGCCACGGCTGGTGGATGAACGGCAGCGGCAAGCCCGCCAGTTCCGGTACCCAGGTTTGGATGAAGGTGCCTTCGGGATCGTGGTCCAACGACTGTTTGACGGGATTGTAAATGCGGATGGTGTTGATACCGGTCACGCCAGCCTGCATCTGCATCTGGGGGTAATGAATACCGGGTTCGAAATCCAGGAACAGCGAACCCAGCCATGCTGCACCCAGACGCCAGTCTTGCCACAGATGATGCGTGAGAAAAGACACCAGCATGGCGCGTGATCGGAAATTGATATAGCCGGTGTGTTTGAGGCATCGCATGCTGGCGTCGATTAAGGGGTAGCCGGTTTGCCCCTCACACCATGCAGCGACTTTGTCTTCTTCCTGCCGGCGAGGAAAGGCGATATAGCCACGGTTGAGGTCTTCGTGCTCCATTCGGCATTCCATCTCGAATTTCTGGATAAAGTGACAATGCCAGTGGAGCCTGGATTCAAACGCCGAGAGCGCCCGGGTCCAGCCGCCCCGTGTCTGTCGAGACTTGAGTGCCTGGTAGACCTGGCGAATGCTCAGATTGCCCCAGGCCAGATAGGGCGACAATCGCGAGCAATAATGACGGCTCGTTTGAGGTTTCGATATATGCCGCTGATAGCCCTCCGCGCGGGACTCAAGAAAACTTTCGAGCACCCGATTCCCCTGAGACGCGCCCCCCACCAAAAATTCGGCTTTTTGCTCTCGCCATGCAGTCAAGCGAGACGAGCGGGCGCCGGCCAGCGCTGTTGGTAGCTTCAATGCTTTATCAGCGAGTTGCGCCAGGTCGACGCTCGTCTCATCCGCTGTCATGACCTGATGCCAGGCGCGATTCCAGCCTTTCCGATTTTGTCTGCCGCGTTCAACTCCGTTGGTTTGAAACTCCCGCCAGTCGATGCCCTGTGCGCGACACCATTTTCCGACGCGCAAGTCTCGGTCAAAGGTGACCTCAAGACCGGTCTCTTCGTAGCTGAGCAACTTTTTGATGGGCGTATCGCGGTGTAACGCTGGCAGCAGTTTTTCTGGCTCGCCCTCTAGAATATGAATTTCTGTACCCAGCGCCGCGAGCGATTTATTCATATCGATCAATGATTGGGTGATGAAATGCCAGTGGCGACCGCGATAATGAGGGTTTCTCAGTAGCGCGGGTTCAATGATGTAGAGAAGCAGCACCGGATCTTCGAGAGCGATTGCTTCGGCCAGTGGCTGGTGATCGGCGAGTCTGAGATCACGCTTGAACCAGACGATATTCACGAGGCGTGTGTTACTCCGCTTAGCAGCGGGTTAACAATCTCAACCTGCCGGTGTGGATCGATCAGCGAGACCCGCCCGTGGAAAATAGCACTGTAGATCAATCGATATGCGTCGCGATCAAATGTGCCGGGCCCGAGGCTTTGCAGCGCGTCGGCGGCGGATTCAGCGCTGTTAAAACTGCCGAACCAGGCCCACTGATCGACCAGGTGAAACTGTTCTTCGGGTTGATGTTCGGCGGGGCGGATGGTCCGTTCACTGAGCAAGACAGGGCCGTCAAAAGGCCAGGCCGCGATCCGCTGTTGGCTGAGCTGATCAAGGAGCCGGGTATTGTGGGAAACTGCAGATTCCTCGCCCGCACAGGCGCCATCGCAACGTCCCAGCTGATGCTGAAAACACGGCCCGGTGCCACGATCTATGCCCATGACGCGCAGGCAGAGCGCGTGATCCCTTGCCAGATTCTGGAGTGAAGTGATGAGCCGATGTTTGTTGGCATAAAGACCAAAGGTGTCAGTGCTGCGCGCCCCGGCCGGTGCAAAATCCACCGCTGTAGGTTGGAGAAACCCGGATTTCGATGCTGACAGCATTATTGTCCACAACTTGCGCAGTCGTCGCTGTCGTCGGTTAAAAAGCGGGACCTCAGTTTTGATCGCCGCGTTCTCCGTCAGCAGCGCACCGATCTCTCCCGCGGTCAGCTCACAGTCGATGCGGAAGACCTGAGACATCAGGCGCTGGTGCCTGCCCGGTTTTCTGCCTTCATTAAAATGTTGTGAGACCCTGCTGTTTATATCGACACTCTTGCCGATGTAAAGCAACGCACCTTGTTCATCATAGAAGCGGTATACCCCGCTACACCGCGGGAGAGCTTCAATCTCGATGCCAGCACGATAGAGCTTGGGTGGGTGAAAAACCATGGTGTCATCTTCGCGTGTCAGGTGAGGGATGGTGTGGGTTGTCCGGTTTTTGTCAGTGTTATTGCCATCTCTGCGCCGAAGGGGTTTTCAACGAGGGAACCACCCCGCGATGCAGGTCGTAAAGTGCTTAGTGCCCTGAAAGACACGGTTGGAGCGTCCGATATGAAGGTGAGTTTGCGCGATTTGGATAGCAACGCGGTGACGAAAGTGGTAATCGAGTCAGTGGATCTCAGTTTGTATATTGCCCATGCGACCGTGGATAAAACCGAGCGCGTCATCACCGACCATAAAGGAAAAGTGCTCAAAACACGGAACCTGCTCGAAATGCAGCGTACGCTGCGGAAAAGACTGGACTGCGAATTTTTCCTGCGTCAGCGCAGCGCCTACGACGAGATGGTGGGGCACCAGCATCGCGCTACCGATAACTGTATGGAGTTGCCGCTGGGCCGCGACCCGCTGCCGCCCTGGCTCAATTAGTTTTCCGGGGAGGGGTCCTGCATCGACAGATCATCCTCTCCCAGTTGATGCCCCCAATCGCGCTTCGCTTTAAGGTAGCGCAGGTTGTAATCATCAACGCCGCATACGTGTTTCACTTGCTCAATGGGCGCAACCCCTAACGCGGTGAGGTCGTCAATTTTTTTAGGATTATTGGTTAGCAGCCGGATGGGTTTACCGGCCCCGAAAAATTTCAGCAACGCCGCAGCGTCAGAAAAGTCTCTGGAGTCGTCCGGCAAACCCAAAGAGCGATTCGCTTGATAAGTATTTTCTCCTGCATCCTGGAGCAAATAAGTAGCCGCTTTTGCCCACAACCCAATACCTCGTCCTTCGTGCCCGGCCATGTAGATCAGATATCCGCCCGCTGGGTCATCGGCAATCCGATCCAGCGCCGCTTCTAATTGTGGGCCGCACTCGCAACGACGGGAGCCGAGCACGTCACCAGTAAGGCAGCTGGAGTGAACTCTGACGAGAGGGCTTTCGCTTTCTTCGGGATTGCCAATGACCAAAACGCTGTTGACTGCCATGCTGGAAGCGAGGTGAGAGAAAAGGTGTTGTCCTCCCTGTTCTCTCAACGTGCTGGCGAGATGCTCGACTTCACTGAGCTCGGTGCTGCGAACACAGGCAAACCACCTCACGGTGGGTTGACGGACACCGCGTGCCAGCGGCAGAGGTATCGGCCCCATCAAATTAAGATGCTGCCCTGGTCCCGGCGATTCGCTCATTTCGACGGGAGCCCCTGATCCATCGATACGGAACAGCTTGCCATCTCTGATAAGGCGTTCTCGAATCTCCGGATTGATATAGGTAAACATAGTCTTTCCCGAAGGCTGGCCGGCGGTACTCACCCCCAGCGCAAGCCAGATTTGCCAAGCGCGCTAGTATAGATCGGTTTACGCTGGAAGTTGTGGTTGCTGCTGGGTAATGCAGTGTATGCCGCCACCCATGGCAAACAGCTCCCTCGATTCCACTAATAAGATGTCCCGGTCGGGATACATCTCCTCGAGGATCTCCCGCGCCATTGCGTCGTTGTGATCGTCAAACGCCGGACACAGTACCGCGCCGTTACAGACGTAGTGGTTGATATAGCTGTAGTCGACCCAGTCACGGTTATCCCGCAGCACGCGTGGCGCCGGTAGTGGGACGACCTCAAAACCCGCATTTTCCAGGGGGTCGATAAGTTCGCGCCACAACGCATGATCGGGATGGGTGTCGTTTCGCTGCTGGTGGAGAAGTATCCGTCCGTCTGGCGTAAAGCAAGCGACAATATCGACGTGACCCTTGGTGCCGTTGAGAAAGTTATCTCGCCAGAGACCCTTCGTTAACCAGACGGCATGTTGAGTGCCAAGGGCGCGGTGAATCTGTGCAGAGATCCCGTCGCGATCCTTGTGTGGGTTGCGGTCAGGATCCAGCTGGACCGTATCCGTCAGTAATACCCACCCAGTGCCATTAACGTGAATGCCGCCGCCTTCATTGACGATAGGCGAACGCTCTGGGCGCGCGTTGACACGCTCGGCAATGATGCCTGCGATCCGATCGTCCAAAAACCAATCAAGCTCAGTATTGTTTCCCCAGCCATTGAACTGCCAGTCGATTGCCACGAGGCCGCCGTCTTCTATGACAAAGGTGGGGCCAATGTCGCGCAGCCAAGCGTCATTGAGCGCCACCGGAATGTACTCGATGCTGGCAGAGAGGTATTTTTTTGCGATGCCAACATCATCGGTATGGCACAGCATGCGCACCGGTTCATAGTCGCTAATCTGATTGGCCACGCGCGCCCAGGCGCGTTGCGCTGTTTCTCTCGTGAGTCCGGATTCTTGATAGCTCTCCCGCGGGAACCCCATCCATGTTGCTTCATGGGGTGCCCACTCTGGCGGCATGTATCGTGCAGGCTTCAAGGAGCGATTCCGGGTATCCCGCCGTCCTGTGCTTCTCCTGAACGTTGTCTTGGGTTCACTCGGGAATCGGTAAGCGCGGCGTAGGTGTCGGGCCGTCGGGTCGCAAAGAAAGGAAATAGGGTGAGCCAATCTTCCCGTTGCCCAAGATCAATTTCCGCGACCAGTGCAACGCTTTCATCCCGTGGCGCCTCGACAAGGACACGACCGAAAGGGTCGATCAGACAACTGCTTCCGTAAAAGGTGAGTAATCCCTCGTTGCCGTAGCGGTTCGGAAGCGCAATGAAGAGACCATTGGCGATGGCGTGCCCTGAAATCACTTGCCGCAGTAGCGGTGCCGTATCAAAGGCGGGATAGTCCGGCTCTGATCCAATAGCGGTGGGGTAGCAGAGTAGGTCGGCGCCGGCCAGCGCGTAGCAGCGGGGCACCTCGGGAAACCATTCGTCCCAGCAGGTTGGATTGCCCAATTTGAGGTCTTGTCCATCCAAACAGAGTGTATGTACGGGATAGGGGTCGGTTGCGGGACCCTCTGCGAAGTAGTGGTCTTCGAAGTAGCCCTCTGTTACCGGGATATGAAGCTTCCGCGTCATGCCGACGATGCTGCCGGAGGGTGCCACGGTTACCGAGGTGTTCAAGCCGCGATTATCGGGCGCGTCAGACTTTTCGAACAGCGAAATCTGAACATGCACATCACATTCGCGGGCCAATTGCTGGGCAAGTACCACGCTCTCGCCAGCGGTAAGATCTTCAGCGGTAGCGTCGGCGTCACCGGTCGGTTGGGCATCCGCCGGATAACGGCTCAGGGTGAGTTCTGGCAAAAAAACAACGCTCGCACCCGCCGCCGCGCAGCTACTGACGCCATCCTGTAGCTGTGCTCGGTGGGTTTCGGCACACTCATACCAGCGGGTTTGCACCAGCCCCACGGTGACGAGCCGAGCGTTGCGACCGGGGATGGGGCACAGGCTCGGCAGGGGTTTGCTGCGGATCACATTCATGGAGATTACCCTCACGCTGACCGTTGAAGCCTAGGTGGCACGGCGCTCAGCCTCAAGTACCCGATGGGAGTATGGGTGTGGCTTGCGAGGCGGGGCCAGCGACCGCGTCCGACCGCCCTGACAAGCCGTCGATCAGACCGAGATTAGGGTGCCACAATCCCCGTGCCCACGGACGGGAAATTCGCTAACACTCTGATTGCGGCGGCATCGAGCGCAGCCTGATCGCGAATGTTTTCCTCTTTAAGCTTGGATTGCGTCACGCTGCGCCATATAGAGGCGTTCCGTTGTGGATCAATCATGTCGATGATGAAAGTCCCCTGTGTGTATTCGGTGACCCGGACATCGGTTTGATTCATGCAGTTGTAGCAGTTGTACATGGCATAGCGGTTGTACCGACTGTACCCCGCAGACACGCCATAGGACGATGTGTTGTAGGTTTTGACGTCGGTCTTATCGACCATATTCAGATGCCACGTCAGTAATAAATCGGCTTCCGATGTTTTGCTGACGAAAGTAAAGCCCTTCTGTTGAAGCGCACTTTTTAATGCGTCATCGATGCGATCGCGTTGAAAGTCCGTGAGGTCGTTCGGGCTGTTTCCCGTCACTTCGCCGCTCAAAGCGTAAAAGCCGATGGTTTTCGTCTGTCCAAAATCGTAATCAGGGGCGTAATCCACAACCGGTTCTGGCGGTTTGGTAGCGCAGGCTACGAGTCCCAGCATCGTCAAGCCCATCAATAAAAATCGAACATTTGGCATTTCCGTCTCCAATACACGGTCGCGTCTGTCTCTAAAGGGCACAATGTAGCAGGGTTTAGCCAGCCTGCCAGCCCACATTCGTCAGACGAGCGCAGGGGAAAAAAAAGTTTTTGCGTGAAAAGCGACTCTGAGCGCCTCAGGCCGAGCCGCAGTGAGACAGCACCTGCTGGATCACGTGAACATGGTTTCTGATCAAATCTCCCTGACTTTCCAGCAGTGCATCCCGTCGGCGTACCCATTCACGATATTGCTCTGACTGCACATCGATTAGCGGCGCCTCCAGTGCTGCGATCGAAGCGGACAGCAACTCCTTTCGCTGGCGAAGTTGTACTAGCCAGGGCTGTAACTCACCCACAAAGAACCGTTGCACCACAGCCTCAACTGCCCGGGAGCGGTCGGTTTGCCTGCCGAAGGGACAGAGCGGCTTCTCCCGGTTGGCGCGCGTGAGTAGATCATTGGCTCGCGTTAGCTGCCGGGCTACTTGATCCATCGACAGCAACAATGCGCCGCCATCGCCCGCCCGGAGTTCGCTCAATAACAGTTCAAAATCGCGGTTGCTGGCCACCCAGTCACCCCCCAGCCAGCGCCTTACCATCTGGGTCAGTTGGGTCAATGTTTGCACGATAGTGCTGTCGGTATCTTGTGGATAGTGGTCAAGCGTTGTTGGCGTAGACCAAAAGGATTCCCATTCCGGGCCCGACAATATCGCCTCGCGAATGCTCAGAGGAAGCCACCGCTGTCGCTGCTCGCTGGCGCGCTCGATGGTAGCGGCCAGCGCGCCGTTGTCTTGTTCGCGCAGAAAACGCGCGCAGGCCGGTGCCCATTGCATGAACTCGAGATCGAGTATCAGACGTTGGGAGGGGGACGCGGACCGTCCCAGTTGGCTATTTCGTCGGCCGAGATTGACCTGTAGCTCACAGCCCGAAAGGGATAGAAAATCGATGAGATCGATCTGCTCGGCGGCGGGAATTGCACTTTGACTGGCCTTGGGTGGCTCCCAGCGGTGAGTGCTTGTTAGCGGCTCTGCCGCAACCTCTGTTGCGCCGGACAGCCGCGCGATATAGGTTTCCAGGGCATCCACCCCGGAGGGTGCCTGCTCACAACTGCTGAGTAACAGGCAGCCGGTAAACAGCAGGCGTCGCAGGCTCACCCGGTCAGCGCGATCTTCGCGTCATTGCGCCATCGGGTGAGATTCACCAGCGATTCATCAGGAACAGTCCGAGCTCCCCAAGCCGCAAAATCCAGCGCGGCGAGTAAATCGATATCGGCGAACGACAGTGCGTCACCGGCAAGGAAAGGCCGATCAACCAGCGCCTCGTCGAGCATTGTGAGGCCGGACAGCAGCCGTGTCTTCCCGCGTGCCACAAGCTCCGGCAGCTGAGGAATATCCGCAGGCCCGGGTAGGGCACGGTTTACGTACTTGGGGTGACCGTTGCGAAAGGCTTCAGCAACAGGATTAAAAATGTCGGTAAACAGGCGGTGGTTCCAGTTGAGTATGTGAGCGCGCTCCTCGGCGGTGCTTCCCAGTAACGGGCGCTCCGGGTAGAGGGACTCCAAATAGTGCACGATTGCAATCACTGCACACAGCACAGACCCGTCATTGAGCACTAAAGCGGGTACGGTTGCTTCTGGAACGATCGCGCGGTAGTCCGCGCCCAATTGCTCCTCCGTACCCAGATTAATCTGCGTGGTATCAAGCGTTATACCCTTGTAGTCCATGAACATCTTGAGACGGGCGGGGTTCGGCGCGTTATCGAAGGTGTATAGGTGCATTGCGAGAGGTCCTGGTCGGTGGAAAGGCGAGTATAGCGAGCCGAGACATCGGTGCTGAGTCAGTTTTCGATCTTTTTCGCAACCGCTATACTCCCGCCCTCAATTATAGGAGCTAGCAACATGCGTCTTTTCTTCATAACTCTTTTACTCGCCCCCTTGGCGGCAATGGCGTTGGATCTCACCGAGCGCCAGCGCGCCGATATTGAGGCCCGGATTAAGCCCTTTTCTGAGGTCTGTGTTGCCGGCGAGCCGTGCTCTGGAGGCGGTGACATGGCTGCGAGCGGCGGCCGCTCGGGTGAAGACGTGTACAACGGCGCGTGTATGGCCTGTCATTCCGCGGGCATTGCCGGGGCACCCAAGGTTGGTGATCAGGTGGCGTGGGCAGCGCGGATCGGCAAGGGGATGGATGCGTTGTACGACAGTGGCATTAACGGCGTCGCGGGCTCCGGCATGATTGCCAAAGGCGGCTGCGCTGATTGCTCCGACGATGAGATTCGGTTGGCTGTGGATTTCATGGTGGAATCCAGTCGCTAGATCGCACCGGCGTCGTCTCCCGACGGCGCCTCCCTAAAGATTAACGCGGTTTTCAGATGTGGGATCGCGACCCGTCTTTCTTCACTCATGTCAGCGAGCGTCCGCGCCACTCTCAGTCGGCGATGGGCGCTTCTTGCCGAAAGCTTAAGTTTTGCCACAGCGTCAATTAACCAACCTTCTGTATCGGTCTCCAATAAGCAGGCCTTGAGCAGGTCATCTCCCGACAGATCTCGGTTCAGGCAACCCTGACGATCTCTCTGCCGCTGCTGAATCTGTGCTACCCGGGCCCTGACTTGCCCTGAGCAATATTCTTCCCCATTGCTTTTCATCAAGAGGAACTCTGGCGACGGTCTCTGTAACGTGATGTGTAGGTCGATACGATCTGTAAGTGGGCCGGAGATGCCCTGACAATAACGCCGAATTCTGTCGGGCGTGCATCGGCAGCGCCGGTCTGGATCACCTGCAAAACCGCAGGGGCACGGGTTCATGGCTGCCACCAGCTGAAACTGCGCGGGATACTGGTGTTGGTGCTGGGCTCGATTCACGCGGATATGGCCGGTCTCTAGGGGCTGACGCAGCTGATTCAAAACAGCATGTGGAAATTCAGTGAGCTCATCGAGGAAAAGCACACCACCGTGTGCCATTGAGATCTCGCCGGGTAGCGCGCGCGCCGTTCCGCCCATCAGTGATGCCACGCTACTCGAGTGGTGGGGCGCCCGAAATGGCGGGGTATCGGAGGCAGCAAGCCCAAGGACATCCTGCATCAGCAGGAGTTCCTGTGCCGTCTTTTCGGGCAAAGGCGGCAACAGTCCCGGAAGCACGGACGCCGCCAGCGTTTTGCCAACGCCGGGTGGGCCGGTCATAAGTAGGTGGTGGCCCCCCGTTGCCGCCACTTCCAGAGCCTTGCAGAGCAGGGGCTGCCCTTTCAGTTGTGACAGGTCAGGGTAGACAACAGCATCGTGGTCTGGCGCTGTGTCTCGCTGGACGTACTGGGGATGGGCGTCTTTGAGTTGGGCGCACAAAGACAGGAGATCCGGTGCTGCAACCAGACGACCTCCCGTGAGTGCCGCAATTTTGGGTGCCCCATGGCGCGCAATGCCGCACTCGCGACCCGCCTGGGTCGCAGCCAGCACGGCACACAGTGAGCCTCGGAAGGGATGTATGCCGCCATCCAAACCCAACTCTCCGAAGAATTCCCGCCCGGCGACGCTGCATGGCGGCAGTTGCTGCGAGGCAACAAGCAGTCCTAATGCGATGGGGAGATCATACCGAGGCCCTTCTTTGGGTTGTTCAGTCGGCGCCAAATTGACCGTGATATTGAAGTCGGGCCATTTCAGGTGAGACGACAAAATGGCACTGCGCACCCGACCGCGGATCTGACGCGTCGCCGACTCAGAAAAGCCAACTACCTGAAATCCGGGTAGGCCAGATCCAAGATGGATCTCGACAATAACCTCAGGTGCTAATAGTCCCGCCTGGCAGCGAGTTTGAATAAAAGCGAGGTGCATAGATCATCCTTGATCTTCCCGTCGGTGAGCTCAGTGACCGACAGTTCATCCATCTTTGTCTGTAGGGGGGGATTCAAGCGCTTCGCTGAGAGCCGCAATCTCTGCTTCCAACGCCTCGAGTCGCTCGCGAGTTCGTTGTAATACCGCAGTCTGGGCGTCGAATTCGTCGCGACTGACCACGTCTAGCCGGGAGAGTGCCGATTGCAATACCGACTTTGCGTTGCGGTCTATTTGCGCAAATAACGGGTCTTCGCCTTGAACCAATCGCTCAAACAGAGAGCTCGGGCGACGCGTGTTTGAATCGTTTTGGCCCATGTCGTATGCCTGTTGGAATAGGGTGATGCTCGGTCGGGTCAGGTCGAATCGGGTACGTCGCTAACGCGCCGAGTGTCATGCCAATGTAACGCACTCTCGGGGGCGCCAACAGATCCATACGAGCCAAAACTGGTGCGAACGCTGCACCGCATTGGTGCGATTCTCTCGGGAAATCTACGGCTCCTGACGCCGAACAGTCGCGCTACAGGCCTTAAGTGCCTGTTCTTCAAAAATAAAAAAACAGTTGGCCCGACCTTGGCAATTGAAGATCCCGAGTCAGGCCGCGCGCGGCGCGTGAAGTCTTCACCGCGGTGTTGGGGTCTGGGGCCATCAAGTTAATCGCCGCCCTCGCGGGCGGTTCTTTCGGAGGTTGCCATGAAATTGGTTACTGCAGTCATAAAGCCTTTCAAGTTGGACGATGTGCGTGAAGCACTGTCTACGATCGGTGTTCAGGGAATTACGGTTAGCGAAGTGAAAGGCTTTGGTCGCCAGAAAGGGCATACCGAGCTGTATCGCGGCGCTGAATACGTCGTTGATTTTCTTCCCAAGGTAAAGATCGAAATCGCTATTGCCGACGGCATGGTGGATCAGACCATTGAGGCCATTAGTAAGGCCGCTCAAACCGGCAAAATTGGGGACGGCAAGATATTTGTCTCCAGCCTCGAACACGTCACCCGCATTCGAACCGGCGAGACCGGCGAAGAAGCGCTGTAAACCTGAGACTTGGAGGTCACTCTCATGGAAAACGATATTTTTCAGTTGCAGTACGCGCTGGACACCTTTTACTTCCTCGTTTGCGGCGCGTTGGTCATGTGGATGGCCGCGGGATTCGCGATGCTCGAAGCCGGATTGGTGCGCAGCAAGAACACGGTCGAGATTTTGACCAAGAACGTCACGTTGTTTGCGGTGGCATGCATCATGTACATGGTGGTGGGCTATAGCATCATGTACGGCGGTGACATCTTCCTCAGCACGATTACGGGGTCCGGCGTGGTTGAGGGCGGCGAAGAAAACGCAACCTATGCGCCTTCCGCTGATTTCTTCTTTCAGGTTGTATTCGTTGCAACCGCGATGTCCATCGTCTCTGGCGCGGTGGCCGAGCGAATGAAGCTGTTCGCGTTTTTGGCCTTTGCGGTTGTGATGACCGGATTTATTTACCCGATGGAGGGGAGCTGGACCTGGGGTGGAAATCCCGTGTTCGGCATGTATACCCTCGGCGATCTCGGGTTCCTCGACTTTGCAGGGAGCGGTATTGTCCACATGGCGGGCGCTGCTGCAGCACTGGCCGGAGTTATGTTGGTCGGTGCGCGTAAAGGCAAGTACGGCTCCAACGGCGAAGTCAACGCCATTCCCGGCGCTAATCTTCCGCTGGCGACGCTCGGTACTTTCATCCTGTGGCTTGGCTGGTTCGGTTTTAACGGCGGATCAGTGTTGGCGACTGCGTCTGTGGATTCTGCCAACGCCGTTGCTGTTGTGTTCATGAACACCAATCTGGCCGCAGCTGGCGGGTGCATTGGCGCGCTGCTGTTGGCAAAGATGATGTTTGGCAAAGCCGATTTGACCATGGCTCTAAACGGGTGTTTGGCCGGTCTGGTAGCAATCACCGCGGGTCCCGACACACCGACTGCCTTGCAAGCCACAATTTTTGGCGCGTTAGGCGGTTTGCTGGTGGTGTTCTCTATTACAACGCTCGACAAGCTGAAAATCGATGATCCTGTTGGTGCTATCTCCGTGCACGGCGTCGTCGGCTTGTTGGGACTGCTGTTGGTACCTGTCACCAACGACGGCGCGAGCTTCTCTGGTCAGATTATTGGCGCGCTGACGATCTTTGGTTGGGTTTTCGTCACCTCCTTAGTTGCTTTCTTTGTGATCAAGATGGTCATGGGACTGCGAGTCTCCGAAGAGGAAGAGTACGAAGGTGCCGACCTCAGCGAATGTGGAATGGAGGCCTACCCCGAGTTCGCCCAGTAATTACCCTGTCCTCTCATGGCAGTTTGGGCCCTTTACGGGCCCTTTTTTTTGTTCAGATCGTGCGGAGTCTCATCGCACTATTCCTGTCCGATTCTTTTGATGAACCGCGGTTGTAAATCTCCCGGGTAGTACGGTCGACGCCGCTTGCTGAAATCTTGATGAGACGGGCAGACAGTGTGTTTCAAGCAATACGGTCAAGTCTCGCGCTATAAAGGCGGGCTGAAGCATTGCGAAAAAGTTTCGGAAGATCATAATACAGGTTCAATTTTCCGGGACGCCCTTATGAAACTCGTCACAGCAATAATCAAACCCTTCAAAATGGACGACGTGCGCGCTGCGCTCTCTGACATTGGCGTTCAGGGCGTCACCGTGACGGAGGTGAAGGGTTTCGGGCGGCAGCGTGGCCACACTGAACTTTACCGAGGCGCCGAGTACGTGGTGGATTTTCTCCCCAAGCTCAAGTTGGAAATTGCTGCTGCGGAGGATCAGGTCGAAGCGATAGTGGAGGCAATTATTGCCTCGGCGAGCACAGGAAAAATTGGTGACGGCAAAATTTTTGTGGCGCCGCTGGAGCAGGTTGTCAGGATTCGGACGGGTGAGACGGGCGAGGAAGCCATCTAGTCATCAGGTCACTCAAGCGATGCCACGAGCCTGTGAATCGCATCAGGTAGTCCCTTCAGGTCAGTAACTACGTCATGCGCAACGGTACTGGGTTCTCCCGCCGGGTTGTACCAAATGGCGCGAGCTCCTGCATTAACCGCCCCTGAAACGTCGTTTTCGTGGCAATCCCCGATGTGAATGACCTCTTGCGGCGTCACCCCAGCGACGCGAAAAGCCCGAATAAAAAACTCGGGGTCAGGCTTGCTAACGCCAAACTGCTCAGCGCGCCAGGCGTAGTCGAATCGGCAGCCGATCGGCGTTTGCGTCACGTCGGCATTGCCATTGGTCAGGGCCGCCAGTAAGAAACTGCGTCCGAGTGTTTCAAGTACATCAGGGGCGTCTTGGTAGACGCTTACCTTATGTCGTTCGGTATAAAACGCCGCAAATGCCTGCTCTGCCGCGTCTTCTGCTTCGACTCGATGGACCCCTTTTGCTTGCAGCAAGCGCCCAACAAACGCCTGCCTGAACTGGCTGATGTGATGTGCCAGAGCAGGCTGTTCGTTGAGTAGCTGATGTCGGATAACACTTATTTCATCTTTCGATATGAGACGCAGTGCAAGTGTGGGGTAGCGTTTCTCAAGGTAATGCCATTGTGCCGCTTCAGCCGCCTGCAGGGCGGGTCCGACATCCCACAGGGTGTCGTCGAGATCAAAACTGATGAGGCGAATCGCCGAGCTCACGTTAGCTGGCACAGCGCGGCCCCATTAAGCGATGCCGCTGTTGCGTCACTGGCAAGCGGGAAGCTGTCCGATGACCTCAGCGATGTAGTCCAGAAACAAGGTGCCATCTTCGCGTCGGTAGCGCTCGGTATCTGAGGCACCCACGGTGAGTGCACCGATAATTTCCTCTCCCTTGCGGATGCAGGATACGGCGGCCGAGCCTTTAGCCGCACCACGTCCGAATAGCTCATCCATGTCGGACGCTGAGACCGGTCCCGAAAAAGTCCCTTTGTCTTGAGTCAGCTGACGTACCACCGCCTCAGCACCTTCTCCCTGAGGCGCGCTGCCAAACCAAACCAGCGTTCCCATTTCTGCTCCAAAGGTACCGCAGGCTTGCTCACTCCAAATGAGCGTGGCGTGACCTCTATCCACCGTGTTCAATAGCGCCAGAATCGTCTGGCGAGCGGCCTCGAGTAAACGATCGTTTTCCCGACCGATCTCCGATAGCTCCACCAGCTTTTGTCTGGAGGTGATGTTTCGCTCGCGCAAAATCGCCACCTGCCTCTCCACGAGTGACACGGCGCCTTCCCCACCATGGGGCAGATTCAAGGCGGCCAGTAGCGCCGGTCGATTTTGAAGAAAATCGGGATTTTCGCGGAGAAAGAGTTCCACATCTTCCGGGTTGATTGTTGGGTTCATAAGCGCATCGCTGTCTCAAGTTGAAAGAGCATTAATGATCGATTGGGCCAGCGGCGTTTTACTCGGTTGCCGCCAACAACCCCTGTTTTCAGTCAGACGTATCTGTCAGGTATTGATGTGGATGGTACCCTCAAAAACAGTGCTTGTGGGGCCGCCCAACCAGACCCGCTCCTTGTCGCCCTCCCAGCTGACAGAGAGCTTCCCGCCAGGAAGATGAACAGTCACCGCTGAATCTAACAGGCCCGTTTGTATTCCGTGCACCGCAGCAGCGCAGGCGCCGGAACCACACGCCTCGGTTTCTCCGACGCCGCGCTCATAAACGCGAAGCTGTATCTCCGAGCGGGACAGCACTTGCATGAAGCCGACGTTGGCTCTTGCGGGAAAGCGTTCATGTGACTCAAGCAGGGGCCCCAAGATCTGCACCGGTGCGCCTTGTGCGTCATCCACGATCAGCACCGCATGGGGATTGCCCATTGAGATAGCGCCAATCGAGAGTACTTGCCCTTGCACTTCGATGTCGTACTGCCGGTGAGTCTGTTCCGCCAAGAAGGGGATGGTCTCGGGTGCAAATTGCGGGGGCGCGAGTCCGGCAAAAATGCGTCCGTCTTCATTGAGCGATAGCGCCAGTGACTCTCCATCGGTGAGCAATATCAATTCTCGCTTGCGAGTCAGCCGTTTTTCCTTGAGAAAACGACCCGCACACCGAGCACCATTGCCACATTGACCCGCTCGCGAGCCGTCGGCGTTGAAAATGGTATAGCGAAAATCCGCATCGGGGTCATCAGGCGGGGTGAGCAATAACACCTGATCACAACCGATACCCCGTGTCCTGTCGGCCAGACGCTTGATCATCGACTCTGTGAGGTCAATTGACTGGGAAACGCCGTCCAGCACAACAAAGTCATTTCCCGCGCCATGCATCTTGGTGAACGACAGTTTCATTGTGATGGCCTTGTTGGTATCGATTCTCTCTGCCACAACGTCTCGAGAGATTCCCGCTGTCCGATCAGATGCACTGCATCACCGTCAACCAGCACTTCCGCAGCCCTCGGGCGGCTGTTGTAGTTTGATGACATCGAGTATCCGTAGGCGCCTGCTCCCATGATCGACAGCAAATCACCCTGAGCCAGTGCCAAAGGGCGAGCTTTACCGAGAAAGTCAGCGGTCTCGCAGACGGGCCCAACCACATCCCACTCCACTATTTCGCCCGAGCGGGGTGTGACCGGGCAAATTTCCTGCCAGGCGCCGTAGAGGGCAGGTCGCAATAAATCATTCATCGCTGCATCGACGATCGCAAAATTACGGAGAGACGTGGGTTTTAAATGCTCGACTTTTGTCAGCAGCACCCCCGCCATGGCCACAATTGATCTGCCCGGCTCGAGCACCAGCTCGACATCTAACGCCGATAGGCGATCGAGTAGCGCGGCAATGTAGTCACCAATTGGCGGGGCGGCAGCCTCGTAGCTCACTCCCAGACCACCACCAATGTCCAGATGGGATATGTGGATGTCTGCCTCCCTCAGGTCATCGATCATGGCGATCAGAAAATCCACGGCTTCGAGAAATGGATTGACGTCCATAATTTGACTGCCAATGTGACAGTCCAGTCCGATGGGGTTGAGTGCGTCAGTATCGCGGGCTATGCGATACAGGCGACGGGCGGTGCTGGCGTCCACCCCAAACTTATTTTCCCGCAAACCCGTCGAGATGTAGGGATGAGTGCCGGCATCGACATCGGGGTTGATGCGGATAGAAACAGGCGCGGTTTTTCTCAATGCACTGGCAACTTCTGCCAGTTGCATGAGTTCAGACTCTGATTCGACATTGAAGCACCGAATCCCTTTCTCCAGCGCCAGCGCAAGCTCGGTGCGTGTTTTCCCGACGCCTGAAAATACGACTTTGCCGGCATCTCCCCCCGCGTGGAGTACCCGTTCTAACTCGCCCGCCGATACCACGTCAAAACCCGCACCCTGTTGGGCCAGCCGATTCAATATAGCCAGATTGGAGTTTGCTTTGACCGCGTAGCAGATAAGATGTGACCGGCCCTGCAGCGCACGCTGGTATGCGTTGAATGCAGCGTCAATACTCGCCGCCGAGTAAACATAGGTAGGTGTTCCGTGGGTGGCGGCGATATCCTCCAGCGACACGTCCTCGCAACAGAGAACTTCATGTTGGCGTATAAAGTGAGACATCAGTTCGCGGGTCGCGCGGTTTCTTCGGTGTCAGCAGGACGCAAAGGTCCTTGTTGGCCGCAACCGCAAATGCAGAGACACACAAGGACAGCAAAAATGACCTTCACAGTTTGACCTCGGAAAAACTGGCAGTATAACAGTGCGCTGAGGGAGACCCATGGCCAAGAAGGGTAATCGGGGTTCATGGCCGTGGTAACTGAAACGAAGCATTGGGAATAAACGCATGGCGGCGAATGACTATTACGAACTCATTGACACCACTTTTGAGTGGGTTGAAACGGCATTGGAGGCTTTCCCGGAGGATATCGATATACGTAGCGCCGAGGGTGTGATCAACGTGACCTTCGAAAACGGCGTGGTGTTTGTTTTCAGCCGGCAACCCCCCACTCAACAGTTATGGTTGGCGACCCCAGGCGGCGGCTTTCATTACGAATGGCGCGACAGCGTCTGGACTGACACCAAGACCGGGGAGCGATTTCAGGCTGTCCTGGCGAGGGAGCTCGCCGAACACACCGGCCTGATACTGGACGGGAGTCTGATGGGTGACTCGTCAGCTTAAGGTTTGCGCGCTGGGCGGGTTTGCCGCCTTTTGGAGCGTTTGGGGGTGTGCGGTGGAGGCCCCTTTGGCGGTATCCAACTTGTCGCCATTTTCAATGCTGAGAGCATTGCCCGAGCAACGCACGGCGCAGACACGTGCCGGTGTGCAGTGGGAGCTTTCCGGCATGGTGGCGAACCATTTTATCCTGCAATCGACTGACGAGGACACGTTACACCTTGACGGTCAGACCGACCGCCTGACGGTGTCTTTGCGCTACGGATTCGCCAGATTCTGGGATATCGAGTTAAAAGCACCGTGGATACATCAGTCAGGTGGATTCACAGACAATGTGATTGAGCGATGGCATAAGGCGTTTGGTCTGCCCAACGGTGACCGCGGTCTCTATCCCCAAAATCACCTGCTCTATGAGCTCGAGGAGCAAGGCCGGGTCAGTAGTCTGGAGCGATCAACTCAGGGTTTGGGAGATGTCGAAGTGGCGGTTAGCCGTGAGCTAACGGCGTCAGCCGGCACTCACGTGGCGGCGAGCATTGGCGTAAAAAGTGCAACCGGCAAGGCCGAGGATTGGCTCGGTAGTGGCACTTCAGATGTTTTCGCTTTGTTACGGTTCAGTGGTCGCTACCCTGAGAATGGATCGTTGTCTTGGCACGGGCAGGTAGGCATCACGCGAGCGGGAGAGAGTCCATTGTTGGGGGAGAGTCAGCGAAGAACCCTGGGTTTTGCCGGGCTTTCGCTGGCTTGGGCCCTGACCCCTCAATGGTCAGCGTTACTTCAATATGATGCTCATAGCGGCGTTGCGCACGGCGACTTGGCGCCGCTGGAGCGGGCGGCGGGGATGCTGAGTGTAGCGCTGAGGTGGCGCCCTTCCGAAAGCTGGTCCATTGACGTGGGGTTTAGCGAAGACGTGGTAGTAGAAACTGCCCCCGACATCAATTTTTTACTGAATTTTCGCTTCGAACCTGGCGCTTAACGCGATGCCAGCGCCGCTTTTGCCTCGCTGATGGCTTCACGCACCTGATCAGGCGCGGTACCCCCAATGTGACTGCGCGCGGCAACAGAGCCCTCCAACGTCAGCACCTCAAATACGTCCTCCCCAATCTCCTCGTGGAAACTTTTGAGCGTCTCCAAAGGCAGCGTTGCGAGGTCACAGTCAGCTTTGATGCAATAAGCAACCGCCTGCCCGACGATCTCGTGTGCATCCCTGAAGGGAATACCTATCCTGACGAGGTAATCCGCAAGATCAGTCGCCGTCGAAAAACCCTGAAGCGCCGCCGCGCGCATTTTCGATGGGTTGGCTTCAATCGCAGGAATCATGTCAGCGAACGCCTTGAGGCAGTCGTTGAGGGTATCGACACTGTCAAAGAGCGCTTCTTTGTCTTCCTGATTATCCTTGTTGTAGGCCAGAGGTTGCGACTTCATCAGTGTCAGTAACGTCATGAGATTGCCGGTGGCGCGGCCCGATTTACCCCTTACCAGCTCGGGAACATCCGGATTTTTCTTCTGAGGCATGATCGAGGATCCTGTGCAGAACCGATCTGGCAGCGTGACGAATCCGAATTGGGCGGAGGTCCAGAGGACTAATTCTTCTGACATTCGCGACAGGTGGTTAAGCACCATCGCCGCTGCGGCGCAAAATTCAATCGCGAAATCGCGGTCGGCGACGCTGTCCAGAGAATTTCTTGTGGGACCGTCGAAGCCCAAAGCGGACGCGGTTGCCAGTCGATCAATGGGAAAAGTGGTGCCCGCCAGCGCAGCCGCACCCAAGGGGCAAACATTCAGCCGCGTTCTGCAGTCCAAAAGCCTCTGGTAGTCACGCTCCAACATTTCGTACCAGGCCATCAGGTGATGCCCAAAGGTGACCGGTTGAGCAACTTGTAGATGGGTGAAGCCCGGCATGATGGTCTCTGCGTGGGTTTCCGCCTGCGTCACTAAAGCGGCTTGAAGCCGGGAGACCTCGGCCGCTGCGCGATCAATTTCACCCCGCAAGTAGAGGCGAAGATCGGTCGCCACCTGATCGTTTCTGGATCGACCCGTGTGTAATTTCTTGCCGGTATCTCCAATAAGCTCTGTCAGTCGCGCTTCTATGTTCATGTGCACATCTTCGCGCGCTACCTGCCATTGGAATGCCCCGGCCTGTATTTCGGTGAGGATGGTTGAGAGCCCTTGCTGAATGGCTGCGTTTTCTTGCGACGTCAGTACCCCGGTATGTTGCAACATATCGGCATGCGCGCGGGAGCCTTGAATGTCACAGGCAGCGAGACGGCGGTCAAAGGCTTCCGAGGCGGTAAAACGTTGAACAAAGGTATCGGTGGGCTCCTCAAATCGGCCTCCCCACATTTCCTGCCCCGTTTTTGGTTCTCGATCGCTCATGGCCCCGTGTTCCTCGCATCAGTGCGCAGATTCTAACAGTGGATGCAGGGTGAGGGCGTCGTTAGAGAGCGGTGAAATGTCGCCCCGTGATAGACTCTGGCGGTAAACGGGGGAAATAGTGTGTCCGACGCGATCGTGATTGCTACGCGGGAGAGTCCACTCGCATTGTGGCAAGCAGAGCATGTAAAGGCTCGGCTAGAGGCCGAGCATCCCAACCGGCAGGTCAGCCTATTGGGCATGACCTCTCGTGGTGATCAGCTGCTGGAACAGCCCCTCTATAAGGTGGGTGGTAAAGGGCTTTTTGTCAAAGAGCTGGAGACCGCCTTACTGGACGGTCGCGCTGATATCGCGGTTCATTCGATGAAGGATGTCCCGATGGTGCTGCCCGATGGCCTGACGCTAGGGGTTATTTGTGAACGCGAGGACCCGCGTGATGCGCTGGTGGGGGTTAACAGCTTCGACAAGTTGCCCCAAGGCGCCCGGTTGGGTACGTCCAGCCTGCGCCGCAGTTGCCAGATTGCCCAGCACCGCCCGGATCTCGACATCGGTTTTCTGCGAGGTAACGTCAATACGCGACTCGCGAAACTTGATAAGGGCGACTTTGACGCCATCATTCTCGCCTGTGCAGGGTTGATTCGACTGGGATTCGAGGCGCGCATCGGTAATGCAATTGATCCCGAACTCTCGCTACCCGCCGCGGGGCAGGGAGCGGTGGGCATCGAATTTAGAGACAATGATGACCGGATAAGAGATTTATTGGCGCCTTTGCACGATGACATGACGGCGAGGCGCGTTCACGCAGAGCGCGCCGTGGTTCGGCGACTCGATGGTGGTTGCGATGTTCCGATTGCCGCTTATGCGGAGTGGGAGCAAGACACCCTCTGGTTGCGGGCTCGTGTGGGTTCGACGGATGGTGCGCAATTGCTGGTGGCAGAAGCCCGCGGCGACGACCCCGAACAGTTGGGCTTGGGAGTAGCGGAACTGTTGCTCTCTCAAGGAGCAAAGGACTTGATTCAAGCTGTTCGAGGATGACGACGGTCGTCCTGACCCGCGCGGCATCGGATAGCCAGCGATTGGCCGCACTGCTCGGCGAAGAGGGTTTCAAGGCACTCTGTTTGCCGCTCATGACACTCGCTCCGTTGACCCCGCAAGAACGCCCCGAGTTGCCAGAACCCAGTGATATCTGGATTTTCATCAGCGCCAATGCGGTCACGTTTGGGCTTCCCTTGCTCGCTCCGTTACTCCATCGCGAGCTCCTGGGTGAGACGGGTGCCATGGTTATCGCTGTGGGTGCAAAAACCCGTGAAGTGCTGAGCCAACACGACGTTTCGGCGATTTCGCCTGAGCGACAGGACTCTGAGGGGTTGCTGGCGATGCCCGAGCTCAGCGGTGACCGTGTTGGTCGCGTGACGATCGTTAAGGGTGAGGGGGGGCGAGATACACTGGCGGCCGAGCTCCGTCGCCGGGGCGTCTCGGTGAGCGAATTCCCCTGTTATCGACGGTGCTGGCCGGAGGTCGATCTGTCTGTCCTGAGGGGTAAAGCGGACCAATGGGTGTTTCAGGCTAGCAGCGGCGAGACCGTGTCGCGCTTGACCACTTTATTGGCCAAAGAAGACAAACAGGCCCTGTCCCAATTTCCTGTCGTTGTGCCCTCGGATCGAGTGGCGCAGATTGCCGCCCGTCTGGGCTGGCGTACTGTGCTTCGCGCCGATGACGCCAGCGATCAGTCGGTCATTCGGGCCTTACATCATTGGACGGAGTGCGGAACGTCAACATGACAGAATCGGCGAGGGCAGAAGAAAAAAAACCTGCAGGGCCCGGGACGGATTCGACTCGGAGAACAGGGGGCTTTTTAGTTTCCACGATTATCTTCTTGGCGGTTTGTGGCGCTGTTGGCGCTGGCGGTTACTTTTTAGGCTGGCCCTATCTCTCTGAACAGTGGTCTCGTTTCACAGATCTCGAGCAGAAGGTGCAGGAGCTCACAGCGGCAGTCGAGCGGCGCCCCGATGACGTGGCTACGGCGGGTGCAGTGGCTGAGCAACGCACGCGATCACTGCTGGATGCGGCGCGCAGAGAAAATGAGCAAACGCTAGGTCAGCTGCGAGACTGGACCGATGCTGAGCTGGCCAAAGCGCGTAGCCAATCAGCAGAGCGAATGGGGCGGATAGAGCAACAGGTGGATCGTCTGCTGGCGGTGGATCGCAGCGCCTGGCTGGGTCACGAGGCCGCCTTTTTACTGCGTCTAGCGAGTCAGCGACTGTTGGTTGCTAGAGACGTTGACGCAGCGACGGCGCTACTGGCGCAAGCAGACGCGCTGCTCCGCCAGACCGATACCCCCACGTACGAAGCCGTGCGCCTGGCAATAGCGCAGGATCATGCCAATCTGGTCGCCATGCCGAAGGTTGATGAAGTCGGACTCTATGGACGATTGGCCGCATTGATCGATCAGGTAGAGCGCTTGCAACTTTCCTATGAGGAGACAGCGTTAAGTAAAGAGGAGGCCCAGCCTGAGGAGCTGAGCGGTGCAAATCAAAATTGGTTGGACGGGGCTGAATCAAGTTGGCATCGGGCGATCAGTAAACTTTCGGACCACCTCGTGATTCGCAGAAGCAACGAGGAAATAACGGCGCTAATGACCCCCGAGTGGGCAGCACTCGCGCGACAAAACTTGCGCATGCTTTTGGAACAGTCCCAGATAGCGATGCTCACCGCCAACGCCAGTCTCTACCAGCAGTCTTTAGCGCGAGCAGCCCAATTCACGCGCGTATTTGTCGGGCAAGATCCTGACAGGGCGCAAGGTATATTGAACGAGATCGAGGCGCTGCAACTCGCTGAGATTGCGCCTGCGTTGCCTGACCTGGTAGGTAGCCGCAGCCTGCTGGACACGGAGCTTAAAAGACTTGAAAGGCAGATGGCGCCCTGACCATGGCACGCTTTAATTTCTACCTCGTCATCGGGCTTTTGCTGGGCGCACTGCTGGCCAGTCTGATGGCGGACGATTCTGGCTATGTTTTACTTCGTTGGCGTGGCTGGCAGCTCGAGACGTCTCTTTGGTTGGCGGTCGCACTGGGGGCGTCATTAGCGGTTGTGCTGGTATGTCTGCGCGGACTGTTCCGTTTGACTTTCCGTATGCCCACGAGAATTCGCCATTGGTTTGGTCTGCGCTCCGTCCGTGGTGCTCAGCGCCGAGCCGACAAAGGCATGACGGCATTTTTCGAGGGCAGATGGGATGTTGCGGAGCGGGTGCTGCGCAAGGTGCCATCCTCAGAAGCCAGAACCGGTTTACTTCCGTTGTATACCGCCATGGCCGCATTGCGAAAAGGGAATTATGAGCAGGCCAAAAATTTGCTGAGCCAGCTGGATCGCGACGGGGATACACCAAGGCACCTGGTATCAATCGTTCTGGCCGAATGCCACTTGGCGACGCAAGATTATGAGCAGGCTCAACAAATACTCGATGGCTTAACCGACGCTGAACAGACGCTGCCTAGGGCTAAACAAATCCTCGCCCAGGTGGCCCACGCACGACAAGCGTGGGCGGCACTGATTCCCCTCATTGCGGATTTACGGCAGCACCGGCAATTGCCGGTCACGCTGATTGACCGGTGGGAGTGCGACGCCTACAGCGCGCTGATGAAGGATGACGCGCAGTCCGCGCAGGAGTTGCTTTCGCTATGGCGTCGAGCGCCATCCGTGCAAAAAGCGGAAGGAAGTGTGGTTTGGGCGGAGTTGGTTGGGCGTCTGGTGGCTTGCGGCGAGTGGGAGTTGCTGCATAAGGCCTTGATGGATCGTCTGAACGACCACTGCGATGCGGTGTCATTGGACGCAGTGCACGCCTTGCCAGAGCGGCAAGCGGCCAAGTTAGAAAAAGTGCTCCGCCGATGGGTCGACAAAGATTGTGATGGCCGCTGCCACGCCGCTCTCGCCGCCATTGCCGCGCGGGAGGGCAAAAACCGTGAGGCGGGTGAGCTCTGGCAGCAGGCTTATGCGCGGGCAAAGCGACCCCAGATCGGCGCTCAGTGGTCCCGGTGGCTGAGACAGCAAGGTGATGAAGACGGTGCCGCACGCATTGAGCAGGAATCGCTGCGTTTGCTCGCCGAGCTGGATTAACTCCGCTCCCGGGCGTGGGGCCCGTTCAGGTTAATCATCGTCCGGGCAATGAGATGCCCAGAGAGTCCCAGAGAGCGTCGATGCGAGATTGCACGGTTGCGTCCATAGCGATGACGCGGCCCCACTCTCGCTGTGTTTCGCCTTCCCATTTGTTTGTCGCATCCATGCCTATTTTAGAGCCCAGTCCAGCTACCGGCGACGCGAAGTCAAGGTAGTCGATCGGGGTGTTTTCAACAATGGTGCAATCCCTAGCGGGATCCATGCGAGTGGTCATAGCCCAGATTACGTCTTCCCAGGACCTCGCGTCGACGTCATCGTCTGTCACGATAATGAATTTCGTGTACATGAATTGGCGGAGAAAAGACCAAACACCGAACATAACCCGCTTGGCGTGGCCCGGATACTCCTTGCGCATCGTGACAACGGCCATGCGATACGAACAGCCCTCAGGAGGCAGGTAAAAATCGGTAATTTCGGGGAACTGCTTTTTCAGGAGCGGCACAAACACTTCATTGAGTGCCACGCCCAAAATGGCGGGTTCGTCAGGCGGACGCCCGGTGTAGGTGCTGTGGTAGATGGGGTTCTCGCGCGTGGTGACGGTTTCTACGGTAAATACGGGGAAGGTTTCGACTTCGTTGTAATAGCCGGTGTGGTCGCCGAAGGGGCCTTCTTCCGCTTGCTCGTCGGGGTCAATAAAACCCTCGAGAATGATTTCGCTGTGAGCGGGCACCATGAGTTCATTGTTCTTGCAGGCCGGTGACACACAGTGAGCCAGATCCGTTTTCTTGCCCCTGAGCAAACCGGCGAAAGCATATTCCGAGAGCGCATCGGGGACTGGCGTGACGGCGCCAAGGGTAGTGGCTGGATCTGCGCCCAGCGCAATGGCTACGGGATAAGGTTCGCCAGGACGCTTTAACTGCCAATCCCTAAAATCCAGTGCCCCACCGCGATGAGACAGCCAGCGCATGATGAGCTTGTTTTTGCCCAGCAACTGCATGCGGTAAATACCCAGATTCATGCGCTCTTTTTCCGGGCCGCGGGTAATGACAAGGGGCCAGGTTACCAGCGGGCCAATATCGCCAGGCCAGCAGGTCTGAATCGGTAACTGGTGTAGATCAACGTCATCACCGGAGTAGATGACCTGCTGACACGGCGCGTTTTTGACCACGTTGGGTCCCATGGTCAATATTTTCTTGAGCAGCGGCGCTTTATCAACGAGATCGCGGAAACCCTTGGGCGGATCAGGCTGTCGAAGGTAGGCCAGCAGCTCTCCAACGTCCCGAAGTGCCTCTACCGATTCTTCTCCCATGCCCAAGGCGACCCGTTGCGCAGTCCCGAAGAGGTTGGCCAACACGGGGATGCTCGAGCCTTTTGGGTTTTCGAACAACAGGGCGGGGCCGCCACCGCGGAGTGTGCGGTCGGCAATTTCCGTCATTTCCAAATTGGGGTCTATCTCGGCAGTAATTCTGACAAGATCTCCCCGTTTTTCGAGCTCGGCGATAAATTCCCGCAGGTCAACAAAGCTCGGCATGACAGAGCGTTACTTACGCTTCATCGACTTAAAGAATTCGTCGTTGGATTTGGTGTCCTTGAGCTTGTCCAGCAGGAACTCAACTGCGGGCAAATCCTCCATCCCGTGCAGCAGTTTTCGCAGAATCCACATTCTCTGCAGTTCCTCGTCTCCTGTGAGCAACTCCTCTCGGCGCGTACCCGAGCGACGGATGTTGATTGCGGGGTAGACACGTTTTTCCGCGATCTTGCGATCGAGGTGTAATTCCATGTTGCCGGTCCCCTTGAACTCCTCGTAGATGACTTCGTCCATTTTGGAGCCCGTGTCGATCAGGGCGGTCGCGATAATCGACAGGCTGCCGCCTTCTTCTATATTTCGCGCGGCGCCAAAGAAGCGCTTTGGGCGCTCCAGCGCATGAGCATCAACACCCCCGGTAAGCACCTTTCCGGAGCTGGGAATGACCGTGTTATAGGCGCGAGCCAGACGGGTAATAGAATCCAGCAAAATGACGACGTCGCGCTTGTGCTCAACCAGTCGCTTGGCTTTTTCGATCACCATGTCAGCGACTTGCACATGACGTGAGGGGGGCTCGTCAAACGTTGACGCCACGACCTCGGCACCGCGAGCACCGACCGACCGCTGCATCTCTGTTACTTCCTCGGGTCGTTCGTCTATTAGCAAGACAATGACATAGCACTCAGGGTTATTCGAAATAATTGCCTGCGCAATGTTCTGCATCATGATGGTTTTACCCGCCTTGGGCGGGGCAACCAGCAGACCTCTTTGTCCTTTGCCAATGGGCGCCACGAGATCAATGATGCGCCCTGTAAGATCCTCGGTAGAGCCATTGCCTTTTTCGAGGGTCAAGCGCTCGTTGGGGAACAGCGGGGTCAGATTCTCAAATAGGATTTTGCTTTTTGCACTCTCCGGAGACTCGAAGTTGACGTCTTTGACTTTGAGTAAGGCAAAATATCGCTCCGAATCCTTGGGGGGCCGGATCATACCGGTCACGGTATCGCCTGTTCGCAGGTTAAACCGCCTGATTTGACTCGGGCTAACATAGATGTCATCGGGCCCAGCTAAAAACGAGCTATCGGCAGATCGGAGGAATCCAAAGCCGTCCTGCAAAATTTCTAGAACGCCGTCACCCCAGATATCTTCGCCACTCTTTGCGTGGCGCTTGAGCAACGCAAAAATAATATCCTGGCGGCGCGACCGGGCCATATTCTCGATGCCCATTTCCCGGGCCATGTCGATCAGGTCCTGCGTTGCCTTGTTCTTGAGCTCAGTGAGGCTCATGGGGTTGGCGCTGGGGGTATTCGGATCCCGCCTGGGACGTCGCTGACGACCACGCCGGGAGCGCCCTTGCTGCCCCTCTTCATCGCCGTTGGCATTTGCCTCGGAGGCCGCCTCCGACTCACCATTGGCTGTGGGTACTGGCTCTTCTGAGCCCCCATTGTCGCCCGCTTCAGCGGCTTTCAATTTGAGCGTTCGCGCGCTTTTCTTAGCGGTCTCGTCAGTCTCGACGTCGGGACTGCTGATCGCTGGCTGCTCACTGCTCTGAGTATCCAACTCTTCTGTGTTGGCGTTGGTTTGATCTTCCACGAGTAATTTCCGGCTGCTTGAATGTCAGTAAGAGGAAAGAAATCCGTTCGGTGATGCTTTTTGCGTTTTTGTGCTGGTGCGCATCGGACGGTAACGGCGTGCCCTTGATCTCAAACGATTTGAAGGTCACCCGGGCCAGATACTGGTTACCGTAGTGGGGAATCAAAAGGAAAAAGAGTGAGGCACTGCACGGGTTCATCGAACACCGTGCGTGAAACTTAGCATCGGCTGAAAGGGACGTCCAGCGAAATCTGAAGGGCTTTTTTCAGGCCCTTATCCATTAAATGGCGGAGTCAATGAACTCCCCGAGCTGGCTTTTGGACAATGCTCCCACTTTTGTGTCCACCGCATTACCGGCTTTGAACATGATCAAGGTGGGAATTCCCCGAATATTAAATTTGCCCGGCATGTCAGGGTTGGCGTCAACGTCGACTTTACATACTTTGACTTTTCCCGCGTATTCTGTGGCAATCTCCTCGAGAATCGGGGCAATCATTTTGCA
>JAYPXQ010000018.1:0-31281 GCA_038135595.1 Halieaceae bacterium | reverse complement strand
GGCCGCGAGGACGCCTATCCCTTTGTGATCAGCGCACAGGTGCATAACAAGCTGGCTTACGTGGACGCGATGATCAGTCGGCTTCGAACACTTCAGTGAGACTGGGTAACTGTTGAAACGCTGATCGAATGCTCTCGTCCCAGGTCTGACGTATGCGGGTCAGATAGGGGTGATTCTCTTCCAGCTTAATGTAGTGCTGAAAGCCATCAAGGCTGTCGTTGCGATAGAACAAACACTCCAGAGGTGGGCCGACTGTGGCGTTTGAGCGCATCGTCGAGTCGATCGACAGTAGGCCGCAGCGCATCGCAATTTCGGGTGACGTGTTGGGCTGAATAATGCGGTCCAGAATCGGCTTGCCATACTTTGTCTCGCCAATCTGCAGGTATGGATGTTGCTCTGACGCGGTTATGTGATTGCCTTCAGGGTAAATCAGATACAGCTCGCTCGGTTGCCCTTTAACCTGCCCGCCCAGTATGAAGGAGGCACTGGCGTTAAAGCCCTCTGCATCGGGGCCCCCAGGGCGCCGGTGCTTATCTTGCTCGGCGACATTGAGCTGGCCAATATAGTCGGCGATGTCTGACACATACTTGGCGTCTGAGATGTTGAACTCGGCGTTTTCTTCAAGGTCACGTTGAATCTGCGAGACAACCGCCTGGCTGGTCGCCAGATTGCCGGCGGTGAGCAAAATTAGCGAACGATCGCCCTGGACAGCGAAGCGGTGCATTTTGCTGTAGGTGCTGACGCGGTCAGCGCCCGCGTTGGTCCGGGAGTCAGAACAGAAAACGAGTCCTTCCTCTAACTGGATGGCCAGGCAGTAAGTCATTTAGGGGTGTTTACCGTCGTGAGGTGAGCAATGAATGCTGCCAATATAGATCTCTCAAAGTACTCCTGACAAGTCATTGCGCGGGGCTCAATCATCTGTCTTGATTAGTCCGCGACACACATAAGGTCTGCTGCTAGAACTGAGAGAATTCTCGGGTAAAAAGAGATGGATCGGGATTCACATCCAGGCCAGGGCCGTCGGGAAGTGAGATGTGGCCCTCGACCACAGCCATGCCGCCGTTAGTGTCGTAATGGGTGTCAATATAAGGTTGGGCAATCCAGGTGCCCTCAAACAGTTTTGGGTTCACGGTGGCACCGAGGTGCGCGCAGGCCGCCGCGATAATGTCGCCGCCCCAGGCGTCGTCGGCGGTATGGGGCAGGTGGCGCGCTTCACAAAGATCCCGAAACGTTACCATCGGCGCCAAGCCGCCGATGCGCGTGATCTTCATACCAAAGCCGTCCACGATGCCGTTCGCCGCGCGCATCACGGTAGCAAGATCGGTGCCGCCCTCATCGAGATAAACCGGATGTAGTAATAGCGGCCGGATCGCCGCGATCTCCTCCAGTGAGTCGCAGGGTTGCTCCAGCACAAAGGGAATATCGCGACAGGTTTGACTCAGCCTGATGGCGTCTCGCGTTGTCATGCCGCGGTTGCCATCCACCGCCAACCGCACCCGATTGCCGACCGCTTCCCAGACTTTCTGCACCACCTCGATATCGATTTCTACCGGGCGGCCGCTGATTTTGATTTGCAGTCGCGGGTAGCCTTCGCGCACCTTTTCTGCCGCGATACGGGCGATCTCATCGGGTTCACCCACTGCTGTCGCATAGTAGGAGGGTACGCGGTGGGTGGTGGCGCCACCCAGTAAATCTGCGACTGATCGGCCGCTTTTTTTACCCATGGCGTCGAAGGCTGCAATGTCGATGGCCGCCTTGGCATAGTGATGCCCGTTGAGCAGGCTATTCATCTTTCGATGCAGCAGTAGCGGCTGATCCAGCGCCTCGCCGATTAATCCCGGTGCCATGGTGCAGAGCGCCGCGCGGGCGCCCTCGGCATGGCTGGGAGCATAGGTCGGACCCGCCGGGCAGGTCTCGCCCCAACCCACGGTGCCGCAATCTGATTCGATGCGCACGATGGTGCTGTCGAGCTGTGTGACGTTACTGCTGGCCATACGATAGCCGCCTCCCTTAACCGGAAGGTCGTGCTGGAAGACGGTGATATGGCGGATTTTCACGGGGGCTGCGATTTAATTTTTGTGTTTCAGGCCGGCGGCGGGCGTCAGGGGGTGCGACGTCGGCGGCGCCTACCCGTGTCTGCCTGCGCGGTCATTTTTTCCGCCGGCGGTGCAACACGCGCGAACAGGTTGGGAAACGGATCGCTTTGGTGGGGTAGCGCCATCGCGCCCACAAAGTGGGCCTGGAAATCGGCGGCCACTGCGGTTTCGATGCGCTCGGCTTTGCGGATGGTCTCTGCAATCTCTAAGCGAGCTTTGCGATCCAGAAGAGCAATGCGCGCACCGACTCCCGCGGCATTGCCCGCAGAGGTGACGTGGTCGAGGTCGCAGTCGGGGATCAGCCCCAAAACCATGGCGTGGCTGACACTGATATGACTACCAAATGCCCCCGCAAGGCGAATTTTGTCTACCGAGGTAACGCCCATTTCATCCATTAACAGCCGTATGCCGGCATAGAGCGCCGCCTTGGCCAGCTGTATTTGCCGCACGTCGTTTTGTGTGATCACCACGTCGGATTCTTCCGGCGTTGCGGCGCGATGCAGTACATAGGACCAGGTGCGGCCCTCTTGCCGAATGCGCGCGTTGCGTTCGCTGAGCGCGCCGTCGACCACACCATCAGTAGAAATAACACCGGCAAGATACATCTCGGCGACGACTTCGATGATGCCTGAGCCACAAATGCCGGTGACGCCCGTGCTCTCCATCGCCTCGGCAAATCCCGGTTCATCAGACCAGAGCTCGCTACCAATGCACTTAAAGCGTGGCTCGAGGGTGTCGCGATCAACCGTTACGCGCTCGATGGCACCCATGGTGGCTCGCTGACCACTACTGATCTGTGCGCCCTCGAATGCTGGTCCGGTCGGGCTTGAACACACCAGGAGTCGTTGCTTGTTGGCTAGGACGATCTCGGCATTGGTGCCCACATCCACCACCAGGGTCATGTCGTCGCCTCGGTCCGGCGCCTCGGCCAAAATGACCCCAGCGGCGTCGGCGCCGACGTGACCGGCAATGCAGGGCAGGCAATACAGGCGCGCCTCGGCGTGGGCCTGCAGTCCGGCCTCTGCCGCGCGGGTATCGACGGCGTCACTGGTGGTGAGCGCAAAGGGCGCGGTGCCGAGGTTTACCGGATTAATGCCCAACACAATGTGGTGCATGATCGGGTTCGCCACCAACGCGATCTCAAGAATATCGGCGACTTCCCCATCGGCTTGGGTGCTGAGTTCGGCAAACAGTCCGTTGATGGCTTCGCGAATCGCGCTGGTCAGGAGCTCGGCACCTTCGGGGTGCATCATGACGTAGGACACGCGGCTCATCAGGTCCTCGCCGTAGCGGATTTGCGGATTCATCACGCCGGCGGAGGCCAGAACCTCGCCCGTATTCAGGTCACACAGGTGAGCGGCTACCGTGGTGGAGCCGACGTCGATGGCAATGCCGCGGGGTCGCTCAAATAAGCCGGGCCAGATGGCGGTAATCCGCTCCTCTTGGTAGACCGCAACGGTAATGCCGCGATCCTCTCGCTCAAGCGCAGCCTGCAGCGCAGGTAATTGGGAGTGCGCCAGTGCAACGCCGGCCACGCCCCAGTCACGCTCCAGTGCCTCGAGTAACAGCTGTACCTCGCCGCGCGGATCCTCGAGGGAGGGCTCGGCAATTTGGACGTAGTAAAGGCGCGTTGCAGTATCGAGGTGAATATCACGCGCTTCCATTTCCTTGCGCACAATCTGCCGATGTACCTGACTCTCGGCGGGGACATCAATCACCGCATCATCGAGCAGCGTGGTGTGGCAGCTCAGTCGGCGGCCGTCTTTGAGTGGGCCTTTGCGCTCAACAAATTTTTCTTCGGTCTTACTGAAAGGGGACAGGTGGTCGACGTCGGATTCGATCTGGTGCTTTGCAAAAGAGCCGGTGACACAGCTAATCTGGCAGCGACCACAGAGCCCGCGTCCTCCGCAGACGGAGTCGATATCTACGCCCAGGCTACGCGCCGCCTCCAGCAGCGGGGTGCCGCGCGGGAAAAACCCACGACGGCCCGAGGGCATAAACAGGACTTTGACGTCAGCGTCAGCCAATATCAGCTGCTCCTGCGACGCCCGGCACGTCCACCACGACCACCGCGACCGCCACGGCCTTCGCCCTCGGCCACGGGTTCACGGTAGGCGCGAATCCAGCGACTGCAATCGGGGTCGTGCCCCATCATGACGTCGCCACCACGCACGGCTTGCATGACTTCTGGATGCAAGGGGCTGGTGATGGCCGAGGTCATGCCGGCGCCCATCGCCATGGTGAGAAACGCAGAATTAATGCCGTTGCGATTGGGCAAGCCGAAGCTCACGTTGGATGCGCCGCAGGTGGTGTTGACCTTGAGCTCGTCGCGCAGGCGACGCACCAAAGCCATCACCTGTACCCCCGCGGTGTTGATGGCACCGATCGGCATGACCAACGGATCCACCACCACATCACTGTGGGGGATGCCGAAGTCAGCGGCGCGCTCGACGATCTTTTTGGCGACGGCGAAACGCACGTCCGGATCTTCGGAGATGCCCGTTTCATCATTGGAAATCGCCACCACAGCGGCTTTATGTTTCGCGACCAGCGGTAGCACCCGCTCTAGTACCTCGTCTTCCCCAGTGACGGAGTTTACCAGTGCCTTACCTTGATAGACCGCGAGACCGGCCTCAAGCGCTTCGACAATCGAAGAATCGATGCTGAGTGGCACATCGGTAATCGACTGCACCAGCTGAATGGCCTCGGCAAGAATACGCGGCTCATCAGCCAAGGGGATCCCGGCGTTGACGTCGAGCATATGTGCACCCGCCTCGACCTGCGCGATGGCGTCAGCTTCGACGCGGCTGTAATCGCCGTTTTTCATTTCTTCCGCGAGAATTTTTCGGCCCGTAGGGTTAATTCGCTCGCCAATAATGACAAAGGGTTGGTCGAAGCCAATATGGACTTCACGAGTGGCCGAACTGATAGTGGTGATAGTCATGAGTGCTGCCTGATGGGTTTATGTTGTTGGGGTAGGGAGGTTCTAGAGCGCTGGGCGCCAGGGTTCGCGGCCATCGAGGGCGTTGGAGCGCGTGACGATCTCGCCAATGCGGTCTTCCATGCGATAGGCCATGATGTGGACGCCGCTGACGCCCTCGATCTCTCGCACTTGCTCGATCAAATCGATGCACAGATCAACGCCTTCCTGCTTTTGATCCTGCGCGCCTGCGAGCCGATCGATAACGGCATCCGGGATGTGCACGCCAGCGACATTTTTGCGAATCCAGTCGGCGGCTTTCGCCGAGGCGAGTGGCCCGACGCCCGCGAGTACATAGGCTTTTTCGAGTAGCCCCAGATCGCGCACTTGCGCCATAAAGGTTTTGAAGCGCTCGATATCAAAGCAATACTGGGTCTGGATAAACTGCGCCCCGGCGGCGATTTTTTTTGCCATGCGGTGGGGCCTGAAGTCCAGCGGCGGGGCAAAGGGATTCGCCGCGGCACCCAGAAACAATCGCGGCGGCGAGCTGATTGGCCGGCCACTCATAAACTGCTGTTCGTCACGCATCCGCCGCACCATGCCAAGCGCCGAGATGCTGTCCATGTCAAAGACCGGCTTGGCCTCAGGGTGGTCACCCGACTGCACGCCGTCACCACTGAGGCACAAAATGTTGCAGACCCCCATAGCGGCAGCACCGAGAATATCCCCTTGCATGGCGATGCGATTACGGTCCCGACAGGATTGCTGAAGGATCATGGCGTAGCCCTTGCGTGTCAGCAGAGAGCAGATCCCCATGCTCGACATATGGCAGTTGGCGCCCGAGCTGTCGGTAGCATTGATCGCATCCACGTAGCCGTCAAACAGTGCGGCGCGCGCGAAGACGTCGGCGGGGTCGGCAGAATCTGGCGGCGCGATCTCAGCGGTCACGGCAAACTTCCCCGCGCGCAGAATCCTTTCAAAGCGACCGGGGGAGGTGTGCCCCGGGAGAATCGGCAGGCCTTCTCCGGGGGTGGGCTCGTCGTCGAACTTCAAGAGGCGCTCCTCACCTTGATGCGGAGCGCTCGTAGCCAAGCGCTGCGGCCTTTGAGTCGATTATCGACCGGGGCCTGAATGATTTGGATGGTCTGTTCCGCGCCGATTTGTTGGCTGCCTTCCCAGGCGTTGACCCACACGCAAGTCATCTCGGGCTTGATCTCACAGCCGCCATTTTGTCTGACGCCACCGCAGGGGCCATTGCGCAGGGTCTTGGGGCAGTTCATGGGGCAGGCCATGCCGGTCTCGCCCAGCGTGCACTGCCCACAGGACTGTGAGTCGAATAAAAATCCTTTAACCACACTCTCCACGGCGGCAAAAGGCTTGTCGAGTCGATCGTAACCAATGCGCCGGAGGATGGGATTCAGCAGAGAGAGGATCCACTCAAGCCCGTCGTAGACTTTTTTGAGCCACCGCGCATTGCGCACAGACCACAGACGCACGGCTTTCATGACGCAACCTCGGCAAAGCCTTTCTGCTTGACCATCAATGCGAGCGCTTCATCGGAGACGCTTGCCTCGATCTCGCGACCCAACTGCTCGGCGATCTCCGCAAGCGCGCCCTCGGCCTCAATAGATGTGGTCACCCTGCGCCATTCATCGAGGTAAGCGTCGCTTCCCCCCTTGCCGGCGCGCATGGCCGCGCGGTCAATCGCCTCCTGAAAGCGAGCGCTTAGCATGTACTTGCCCCGGTCCCGACCGCGCTTGATCAACACTTGGGAGGGGATGTCGCGCCACAAAATATCAATACGCTGCATGACGTGCCTCTGGAGCGTCAGTCCAATGCAGGACTTGTTCGGCCAGCGCGGTTTCCAGCAGACCCATTCCCGTTTGCACGATCTCAAGCGGTAAGGAGAGTTGCTCGGCCGCTGCCGCTGCCTGCTTACGTAGCTCGGCGTTATCGGTCTGCGCCAGATAAAGTACGCGAGTGTAATTCCCGAATAGCATTTCCCTGAGTTCGGGATGGCTATTGAGCTTGAGGGCCTCAACGACAAGTCGATCGAAATGGCGCACCAGAAAGTCGGTGAGGTAAAACGTGCCGGGTTCTGCCGCGGCCATGGGGTGGAAGACCTCGGGCGTGGCAAAGAATTCGTAGCAGTGCGCACCGGGCAGGCGCGCAATATTCCACTGGGCTAGGACGGCATCGAGACGGCCGCCCGTGCCGCAATCGGCGTAGGCGACAAACCGGTGTTCGTATTGCCCAGCGGTGTGCTCAAGCAGTGCTTCGACGCGAGCGGGGATAACGTCGGGCGTATTGTGCAGCGCAGCATCGATGCACTGCACGTCGAGATGTTGCCATCCGTTCGCGCGTTTCAGCGTTTCGATTTCCCGCGCGAGCGCACCGCAGGCGATGACCAGAATGTTATCCGGCATCGCCGCGAAGGTCAGGCGCTCTGCGCCAGTCGGCGGGCTTCTACGAGACGCACGGCAGTGGTGGCGGCTTCAGCCGCGTCACGGCAATAGGCGTCAGCACCTACGGCTTGCCCAAATTCCTCGTTTAGCGGGGCACCACCCACCAGCACGATGTATTTGTCGCGCAGGCCTTTCTCCACCAGCGTATCGATGACGACTTTCATATAGGGCATGGTGGTTGTCAGCAGCGCTGACATGCCCAGAATATCGGGCTGATGCTCTTCGAGTGCAGCGAGGTAATCCTCTACCGCGTTGTTGATGCCCAGATCATGGACCTCGAAGCCCGCGCCTTCCAGCATCATGGCCACCAGGTTCTTGCCGATGTCGTGAATATCGCCCTTGACCGTGCCAATCACCATGGTGCCCACGGGTTTGGCGCCGGTTTCTGCCAGCAGGGGGCGCAGGATGGCCATACCACCCTTCATGGCATTCGCCGCTAACAGGACCTCGGGAACAAACAGAATGCCGTCACGGAAATCGATGCCGACAATCGTCATGCCGTCGACCAGCGCCTTGCCCAGCACATCCTCGGCCGACCAGCCGCGCTCGAGCAAAATGTTGGTGCCTTCCTCGATTTCTTCGGTCAGACCATCGTAAAGATCATCGTGCATCTGCAACACGAGATCTTCATCGGAAAGCTCCGACAGTACGATATCGTCTTCTTCGTCTGACATGCCAAGGTCTCCTTGGTTTCAATAATCCCGGTCGGCGAACGACGCCTTTTGTTCCGCCATAAACGCCAATAATCCCTCATCGATTGCCGGATCCAGCGCGGGCTCCTCATAATCGGCGAGCATTTTCTTCCAAATGGTATTCGCTCGTTGAGCCGTGTCCAGGCTCCCCTCGCCTGACCATTGCTCGTAGCTGTTGTTGTCGGCGACAGTGGAGCGATAAAACGCCGTCTCAAAATTACTCAGGGTATGCGCCGACCCAAGGAAATGCTTGCCAGGACCGACCTCTTCGAAGGCCGCCATGGCCTGACCATTTTCCGACAGATCCATACCCCGCAATAGTACCCCGATCATGTTCGCCTGATCGCAGTCCATGATGAACTTTTCATAGCCCATTGCGAGCCCGCCCTCGAGCCAGCCGGCGGTGTGCAACATAAAGTTGACTCCTGCCAGCGCTGAAGTCTGCAAAGTATTGGCAGCCTCGTAGGCGGCCTGCGCATCCGGCAGTTTTGAGCCACAGAGACCGCCGCCACTGCGAAACGGTACCCCAAGGCGCCGGGCCAGCGCCGCCGCGGTATAAATGACCATGCTCGGTTCTGGCGTGCCGAAGGTGGGGGCGCCCGTCGCCATGGAGACGGCGGCGGCAAAGGTGCCAAAAATCACGGGGCATCCGGGTCGGATCAATTGGGTCAGCGCCATACCCGCCATGGCCTCTGCCAAAATTTGGGTGGCGGTGCCGGCAACCGTGACGGGTGACATGGCGCCAGCGAGAATAAAGGGCGACACCACCGTGGATTGATTATTGCGGGCGTAAACCTTGAGCGAGCCCAGCATGGTGGCATCGAATACCAGCGGTGAGTTCACGTTAATCAGGCTGGTCAGCACGCAGTTCTGGTCGACGAAGTCATCGCCAAAGACAATTTTCGCCATGTCGACCGTGTCTTGAGCGCGACGCCAGTGGGTGACCGACCCCATAAGCGGTTTGTCACTGTATTTGAAGTGACTGTAAACCATGTCGTAGTGGCGTTTATTCACTGGCAGGTCGACCGGCTCGCAAACCGTGCCGCCTGAGTGGTGGAGCCCCGGCGAGAGGTAGGTCAGTTTGACGAAATTGCGAAAGTCTTCGATGGTCGCGTAGCGCCGGCCCTTGTCGAGATCATGGACAAAGGGGGAGCCATAAGCCGGTGCGAGGACAGTGCGCTTGCCGCCGATCGTGACATTGCGCTCGGGATTACGCGCGTGCTGCACATACTCGGCGGGCGCGGTCGCCTGAATGATTTTTCGGCACATGCCCGCGGGGAAGCGGACCCGGGTGCCGTCGACATCGGCGCCAGCCTCGCGGAACAGCTCTAGGACTTCAGGATCGTCGAGAAAGTCGATCCCGATTTCGGCTAGCAGGCGGTCTGCGTTGTGCTCGATGAGTTCGAGGCTCTCTCCGTTGAGAATTTCGAAGTAGGGGATGTTGCGTTCGATGAAGGGGGCGATTGTCGCGGCAGGTGCGCCTCGCGCCTCACGTCGTCCGGCCCGACCCCCGCCTTTTCGCCTGCTCGCACGTTCGTTCATCGCGCTCATTCCGTTATGAGGTGTCTTACACCTCGCGCCTTATTACCGGTCTGACCGGGCCGTGCCTGTCACCCTGCCTTTCGGTTCGAATCCGGGGGATGATGCCCCAAAAACCTGACCGTTATCTTACTGGCAAAGCCACATTTACGGTACTGATTTCGGCTTCTGACCGGCGCCGAATATGGGCGCTACTGTGGCGCTCTTGGTGTCAACAGGATTGGACCAAACCGACACCTGACGCACCAAAAGCGACATCCACAAACCCAATTTTTTTGGCTTTCATCGATTTGTCAGTTGCATACCAGAGAATGGCTTTTTGACGTGCCACGACGCGGGTCGGCAAGACTCGCGGGTGCGCTGGGATTGCTCCTGACCGACAGCGCTTCCAGCGTTGCTTGCGGGGCTGCGAGAATATGCGAAGCCACACCGGTTTTAGCATTGACGCGATTGAAAAACCCACGGTAGCCTCGACGGCACAATAAACGGGGGCGCGGTATGTCGATGGATTCTCAGGCTCGGATCGTGATCGTGGGCGGCGGCATCATGGGTGTGGCGCTGGCTTACCACCTCGCCGAGGAGGGCGAGACCAACGTCATGCTGATCGAGAAAGGCGAGTTGACCTCGGGTTCTACCTGGCATGCCGCTGGACAATGTCCCAGCCTGGTGAGTAATTACAACCTTGCCAAAATCCATGACTACGGAAACCGGCTCTACCCCAAACTTGAGGAAAAGACCGGGCAGTACGTCAGCTGGCACGCCTCGGGGGGTATCCGTATTGCACGCCAACAGGCTGACCTGGATTGGTTCCATTACATGAAGGGTATTGCCGATAACGTCGGTTTCCGCATGGAGATTATTGATCCCGCCAAGATCAAGGAGATCAATCCGTTTTATGACATTGATGGGGTGATTGCCGGCGCCTGGACGCTCGATGATGGCCACGCGGACCCTTCGGGCCTGACCAACGCCATGGCGCGGGGTGCGACAGATATGGGAGTCAGAATTGTTCGTCACAACCGCGTGATCGATATCAATCGCTTGCCATCGGGTGAATGGGAGGTCGACACCGAGCAAGGTAAAGTGACCTGCGAGATCGTGGTGAATGCGGCGGGCAGCTTCGCTCGCCAGGTGGCGCAGATGGTGGGTGCGGACCTGCCCATCTGCAATATGGAGCATCACTACATTGTGACGGGGGCCATTCAGGAATTTATCGACCGAGACGAAGAGTTCCCGGTAATGCGCGATCCCTATGCATCGGCGTACATTCGGCAGGAGCAGAAGTCTGGCCTGATCGGCATCTACGAGTCGACCGGATTGACCGAGGCTTGGGGCCCCGACGGATTGCCTCCCTGGTCCTCAGACAGCGAGCTTTTTCCCGACGACTTGGATCGTCTGATGCCCTGGCTGGAGCGCGCGATGAACTGCATGCCGCCGATGTTGAATGCGGGTATCAAACGGATCGTGAATGGCGCTATCCCGCATTCTGCAGATGGCCCCCCGCTGCTGGGCCCGGTGGCGGGCATCGATAATTTCTGGCTTTGCTGCGGGTCGTCCTTCGGCATCGCCCAGGGTGCAGGCTGCGGTAAGTATTTGGCCCAGTGGATGGTCCACGGTGATTCAGAAATCAATATGACCGGGTTTGATCCGCGACGATTCGGGGTGTTCGCCGACCGAGACTATATGCGGGCCAAGGGTTTTCAGGATTATGGCCTGACCTACGCTACGCCCTTGCCGGGGGAGGAGTTTCCGGCGGCGCGCGACTGCCGTTTGAGTGCACTGCACCACAGGCTAAAAGAGAAGGGTGCGGTCTTCACCCAAACCTTCGGTTGGGAGCGCCCAAAGTGGTTCTCTTCTGATGGTCTTGAAGAGGCACACAGTTATCGTCGTAACAACGTATTCGACGTCGTGCGGGAGGAGTGTCGCGCGGTGCGAGAGGGGGTGGGAGTCATCGATCTCTCTGGCTTCGCCAAATACGATGTGACGGGCCCAGATGCGGAGCGCTTTCTCAATCGCGTACTCGCCAATCGCATGCCCCGGCGCGATGGAGGTATCGCGCTGGCGCATTTCCTGTCCAAGAACGGCCGTATTCTCGGTGAAGCCACGGTAACCCGGATCTCAGATCAGCACTTTTATTTGCTGTCTGCAGCGAGCGCCGAACTGAGAGACCTCGATCATCTGGTGCAGCAAGTTCGCGACGGTGAGCAGATCGATATTAGAAATACCACTGACGAGCGTGGGGTCATCGTCGTGGCCGGTCCATCAGCACGGCACGTGCTGGGCAACCTGACCGACGCCTCTCTCGACAACGAAAACTTCCCTTGGCGAACCGCGCAAACCATCGAGATCGCCGGGATACCCACGCTGGCGCTGCGCATCAACTACGTCGGCGAGTTGGGCTGGGAACTGCACCCGGCCGCGGCGGATTTACCCGCGCTCTATAAGGCGGTATGGACAGCTGGCGAGCCACATGGCATTGCCGATTTTGGCCTCTACGCCCTCAACAGTTTGCGCATGGAGAAGGCTTATCGCGGTTGGGGGGCCGAGCTCACCAACGAGGTTAATTTGCTCGAGGCTGACATGGCGCGGTTTTTTGCCAGCAGCAAAGAGGATTTTATTGGCAAGGCGGCCACCGAATCTGGCGCTGCGGGACCGCTGTGCCTGGTGTATTTCGAGGTCGATGCAGAGGACGCCGACGTCCGCGGCGGTGAACCCATCTTTTTGAACGAGACCTGTATTGGAGTGACCACCTCCGGCGGTTACGGCTACGCAGTGGAAAAGAGCCTCGGTTTTGGCTACGTCCCGCCGGCGCAAGCAGCGGCGGGCTCGGTGATCGATATTGGCCTGCTGGATGCACGATGTCGGGCGACGGTGCTCGCCGAAGCGGTCTATGACCCGAACAACGAGCGACTGGCCAGCTAATGGCGACCCTACCGGAGCAGTGTCAGGTCGTTGTCGTCGGTGGCGGTGTCATTGGAGTTTCGGTTGCTTATCACTTGGCCGAGGCGGGCATTACCGATGTGGTATTGCTCGAACGCAAGGAACTGACCAGTGGTACCACCTGGCATGCGGCTGGGCTCGTCGGCCAATTGCGCACCTCGATCAATATGACCCAGCTGGCGCGCTATACCAGTGAGTTGTATCGCGGACTCGAGGCGGAAACGGGTCAGGCAACGGGTTATCGCCAGTGTGGCTCTATTTCGATCGCCGCGACCGCGGAGCGATTTGAGGAGCTCAAGCGCAGCGCTTCCATGGCTAAGGTATTCGGGCTGGAAGTGAATGTGCTGTCGGTGCCTGAGATCGCCGAGCGTTACCCCCTGATCCGGACGGATGATCTGTTTGGTGGCATTCACATTCCGTCTGACGGCTACGCCAATGCCGTCGATATCACGCAGGCTCTAGCTAAGGGCGCCAAGAGCCGGGGTGCGCGCATTTTCACTGACACCAAAGTCGAGGCCATTCTGCGCGACGGCGATCAAGTCCACGGCGTGCGCACAGCCGAAGGAGAGATTCGCGCAAAGTATGTGGTGATCTGCGGCGGGATGTGGTCTCGGGATCTCGCGGCCTCGGTGGGGGTGAATCTGCCGCTACATGCCTGCGAGCACTATTACGTCCTATTCGAATCGGTAGAGGGGCTGAACCCTGAGCTGCCGGTACTCAGGGATTACGACGCTTGCACTTACTACAAATACGATGCGGGAAAATTGTTGGTCGGCGCGTTTGAACCCAGCGCCAAGCCCTGGGGCATGGAAGGAATCTCTGAAGACTTTTGCTTTGACGAAATTGCCGGAGATTTCGACCACTTTGAGCCGGTATTGCACGACGCCATGAAGCGCCTGCCTGCATTGGAGCGAGCGGGTATCCAGAAGTTTTTCTGTGGCCCCGAGAGTTTTACCCCGGACGTGCGCTACCACCTTGGCGAGGCGCCGGAGTTGAAGAATTGCTTTGTTGCGGCTGGACTGAACTCGATTGGCCTGCAGTCTGCCGGGGGTGTGGGCAAAGTGACTGCCGAGTGGATCCGTGACGGACAGCCGCCCATGGATTTGTGGAGCGTGGATATCAGGCGCAATATGCCGTTTCAGCGGAATCGTCAGTATCTGCAATCCCGGGTCAGTGAGAGCCTTGGGTTGCTTTACGCCACGCACTTTCCCTTCCGCCAGTACGAGACGAGCCGCGGCGTAAGAAAATCGGCGATCCATGATCGCTTGGTCGCCGCCGGTGCCTGCCACGGCGAAGCGTTTGGCTGGGAGCGCCCCAATTGGTATGCGCCCGCCGGCGTTGAACCGGTCTATGAATACAGTTATGGCAGGCAGAACTGGTTTGAACACTCAGCCGCCGAGCATCGCGCAGTGCGCGAGGGTGTGGCGCTATTTGATCAGTCCTCCTTTGCCAAATTTCGGCTGGAGGGGCGTGACGCTACCCGCGTGCTGAACCCGGTCTGCGCCAACGACATTGACGTGGCGCCGGGTCGGGTGGTGTATACCCAGTGGCTCAACGAGCGGGGCGGGATTGAGGCGGATCTCACCGTGACGCGGCTTGCGGAGCACGTGTACATGATTGTCTCGGCCGCCGAGACCGAAGTCAGGGACTTTTTCTGGCTCAAAAAACATATTCCCGATGACGCCCATTGCGTGCTGACCAATGTGACTTCGGCGATGGGGGTGTTGTCGATCATGGGGCCCCGCGCCCGCGATTTACTGCAGTCGCTGACGCCGGATGATCTCAGCCATGCGGGCTTTCCTTTTGCGACCAGTCGAGAGATTGAGATGGGGTATGGCTACGTGCGTGCCTCGCGCATTACTTTCGTCGGTGAGTTGGGATGGGAGCTCTATATCCCTACCGAGTTTATGCAGGATATCTATGATCGCATTGTGACCGCAGGCGCAGATCAAAATTTGGTTCATGCCGGGTATCACGCGCTGAACTCGTTGCGTATGGAAAAAGCCTACCGCCATTGGAGCCACGATATTACTGACGAAGATTCGCCGCTGGAAGCGGGGTTGGAATTTGTGATCAAGTTCGACAAAGCCGGCGGGTTTATTGGCCGCGAGGCGTTACTGGCGCAGAGAGAGAGGGGCCTCACCCGTAGAATGGTGCAGTTGCGCCTGAGGGATCCAGAGCCCCTGATTTATCACAACGAACCGATCTGGCGCGACGGCGAGCTGGTGGGTCACATTACTTCAGGCGCCTATGGCCATCAGCTTGGAGGTGCCGTGGGGCTGGGCTACGTGGCTGCTGAGCCCGCTTCCTCGGATGAGTCGGTATTGAGCGGGCATTATGAAGTCGAGGTGGCCTGCGAGCGGATCATGGCCGAGGTGTCGCTGCGTCCGCTCTATGACCCCGATAACGCGCGAATCCGGCGTTAGTGCCTGATACTGCCCGTCGCGCGGCTACAGCTCACGGGCAACACTCCCAGCACCCTCCCAATGGCGCGACTGATTCGCGTGCGCGTGCCGGCCCGCGACAGCGCGGGGTGGCGGCGGCTGCTCGCGCTCAGGCGCTTTGCTGCAAATCCTCGGTGATCAGCCGGATGGGGAATTTGGCGCGGATCTCGGCGTCGACCTCGGGGCTTATGTGGCTCGGCACATAGGTCGATAAAATGTGGTCGCGGGTGCGAATGGCGTTATCGATCGCGAGCGATTTATCCGATGCCTCCCACACGGTCGGGCTGAAGCGATTGCCAACTTCCGGATACAGATATTCGCTCTGCATCACGGCGAGGGTGTGGTCAGAGCCGAGATAGTGACCCTTGTCGCCGAGGCATACTTGGGCAAGGTCATCGAAGCCCAGCGTGCGCTCATTGACCTCGATGCCGCGGACGGCACGCAACGTTGCGCCCAGCACGTCGTTATCCAGTATTAAGCTCTCCGGGCAAACCCCCAGCAGACTCGCGTACATGCCTGCTGCTTCATAGATCAAGTTAGCGCCCGCGAGTGCGGGGGGCATCAGCGTGTGTGCGCGCTCTGCACCCGCCTGAAAATCCGGCATGTTCGCGTCGGTCATACCGCATGCCGTGCCAAAGGGAAGGTCGAAATAGAGGCCGAGTTGCGCGCACCCGCCGGAGATTAACCCCTGCTCGGGAGAGCCACCGCTCATGGCGCCGGTACGCAAATCCGAGACAAAGGGCCAGGCGCCGATAATCGCGGGCGCACCGGGCTCGATGGCATTCACGTAGACCAGACCGCCGATACACTCGGCCCATGCCTGGCTTACGGCACCCGCCAACGTAGCAGGGGTGGTCGCGCCTGCCTGCCCGGCAGAGAGGAGGAGCACCGGCATGCCTCCCTCTACGGCAACTCGCAGACACTCCAGCGCATCTTGTGCGAATTTCATCGGTGGAACGACAAAACAGTTGGACTGACTGACAAAGGGCCGCGCTCGCCACTGAGCCTCGCCACCGGCGATGATGTGCAGCATTTCGAGCGCTTTTGCGAGATGGTCACAGTTACTCCAACTGGCGCCCACATGCTTGCGCGTGCCCGCTACACAGCAATAGGTGGTGTTGAGATCCATCTCGTAGGTGTTCTCGAGATCTCTGAGCACGCACATGCGCTGGAACATGTGGATGTGTTCGCAGTTGTCGGCAATACGGGCGAGGTCGTAAAGATCGCGGGTCGTGGAGTCTCGGTACTCATTTTTAATTGAGTCGGCGATCATCACCGCCGCGCCGGCGGTAGCAAAGTGGACCCGTGACCCCGAGAGGTCCAAATCGAAGGCGGGGTCCTGAGCGTGGAGCGTCAGGTTTCTTTTGGCTTTGCTGAGTGCGTCCTCCGCGACTTTGCGGGGGATTCGCAGGCGACCATCGTCACCCATGACAGCACCCACAGCGGAGCAGGTTTCAATACAGTGCGGCGTGGCGTCCTTAAAACCGACTTCTTCGAGAATGCGGAAGATGTTGTCGACGATTGCGGCGAGATCCTCATCAGAGAACGGCCTGTAGCGACCGCCGCGCTCCCCGGGTCGCACGGGTTTCATGGTTTCCTCTAACGGCGCTGCCCGTTGTGCATGCCGCGCCTGTCTGCCTCCCGCACGTCTCGCCATTGTCAGGTCCCCCTGTAAGGCCAGCGATTGTTATCCCACAGCGTTTGTTGCTGCAGATTCTTGACGATAGTGTTACGCAGAAAAGGCCCGGTCCGCCAGCATTAAATCTTAGGATCCGCGAGTACAGAGAACCGAGTGATGGTGCTACGGCCTTCTTGGGCAGATTTTAATGTGACGCGTTACTCGGCAGGGCGTCTCTGTAGCGCTTCAGGGTTGCTCCAAAAGCCACTCATCAATTCACTTTGCGCCACAACATACAGCGCCTCGGCGTCGATGATGACGCGGGTGTCGTCGCTGACTGACCCTGGCTTCAGGGTTACTTCGCCAACGGGCGCGATGCTGGCACGCTGGGCATTTTCTTTGTCTCTGATTTCAAATAATGCGATTCGATCAACCTGTTCGTAACGGTCAGCTTTGCTACCAGCAGCAGAGTAGGGCACCGTGAGTCGATCACTCTCCTCGCCCACGAGATAGGTAAACGCATAGCGGTTGTATTGCGCGGGGCTATAGGCCCACTCGTAACTCGTTCCAATTTCGATCAAGCTGCGTGATGCGGGCGCCGCGGTATCCGATACATCGAATAACTCCAGTTTTGGCAGTCGGTTCTCGCTGGAGCCCAGGCCCAGCAGCAGTGTGTCGCTGACCTCATGCAAGAGATCAGAGAAGCCTGGCACCTCCAATTCGCCAAGTATCTCAGGCGCAGTGGGGTCCGCGAGATCAATGATGTAGAGGGGATCGATACGCTCAAAGGTGACCAAGTAGGCTCTGGGGCCCATGAATCGCACGCCGTAGAGGTCCTCGTTGACCTTTCCGAGTCGGGTCTCATCCTTATCGCCCAGAGACGCCAGTAGCGAGAGCTCCGGGGCGGTTGTGTCGGGCTCGAGGGTATAAAGCACGTGGCGAAACTGATCATCGGGGTCACCAGTCCATCGGGTTGTAACTAATCTGAGGGCACCTTCAAATTCGCTGATACGAAAATCCGCGTTGCCGCCGGAGTAAAGCGCCCCCTCGACGGATTCCGAGCCGAGATAAGTCAGCTCATCTCGATCGAGGAGATGAATAAGAGTCTGGTTTGAGTCCCGATGCCATTCAACGAAACTGAGCGCGATGAAGGTATCACCGATATAAACGCCGTCTAAAGACTCCATGGCGCAAGCTGATTCGACAACATCACCGCTGCTGGCCGATATCGTGAGTATGGTGGTGATAATCGGATCAGCGGGTCGCTCGCCAGCCAGCGGATGCTCCGGGTCTTGCCGATAACACTCGTCGAGGGTCAGGGGGTTTATCGCTTCATTATTGCGGCGAATTGCCGGCAGGATATCTTGCTCAGTCACCTCACTGAGAATCGTTTCGTTGTTGGCGATTTCCTCTTCGGTGGAGGGGTAGGACACCAGGCCCTCAATAATGGGGGTGTGACGTGTCACCAGATAGATGTGGTCACCGCGCCTGCGCGATGACACGAGTACCCCTTCCACAAACCATTGGTTGCGCAGCTCAGGTCGGGCGGGGTCGTTCAGATCGTAGGTCTCGAGCCGGACTTCGTTGGCCTCCCAATAGCCCGGTTCAACGTGGCGCGGACCAAAGGCGCCCCACCAAGCCGTCGAAAGCAGCACCTGCAAAGTGCTATCAGCGAGGTACATGCCTTCTGCCCGGTAACCGTCCTCTAGTGCAATTCGAGTGAGAAAGGTGCTGTCTCCCGAGCCGGGGTCTGTTTGGAAGAGGCGGATTTCTGCTTCGGCGGGTGGTGTCTCTGGCGCAATTGCGGCGTCCTCGGCGGGCAGTGCCGTATCTTCCAGAATATAACAACATCCGCCGCGACTCGGTGCGATGACGAGTGTGGATCCATCGTATTTGACTATGTCGTACTCGTCGGTCGTGGGTTCTAGCGTGTAGGTCGTTGAGTACCCGCTCCCGGCGCCTTCCAGAGCCGGAGCGCTGTCAGCCACTGCCACCGCGCGTTCTGCGTTAACCAAAGTAGTCATTTTTTCTTTGTAAGCGGCAAGTCCGTCGCCGTTGGTCGAGGCAATCCAAAGCCCGGTAGCTGGCCCCTCTGGGGCTGGTGTAGCGATGGGAGATGACGGATCCGAGGAGCCGCCCCCGCCACCGCAAGCCGCGAGCAGCAAACAAAAGGCGAATAGGCCTGTTAGCCGTCGAGTCATCTCAACATACCTCTCGATGTTGTTTACTCTCCACCGCCACCACCGTCGCCACCGCCTCCATCTCCTGCGCCACCATCACCCCATGCACCGCCCGCGTCACCAGTGTAGCTACCATCTTTATCAAATTGGCCAGAACCGCCGCTGAACCACATTACTGAGCCATCAGACTCGACTTTCCCCTTCAACTGGCGATCGCCGCATTTCCTGCACACGATATAAGCGTCTCCCGAATCGAAGTCAGCTTGCTTATCAGACTTGAAGCCGTGAGCAAGACTGCCGCAGGCAGAGCATCGGTATGCAAGCGCGATAATCAGCATGACTGTAGCGCCCAGAGCGAGCGCAATTGACAATATAACGAGTAGTTCGGAATCCATATCTTGCGCCTCGTTCAGAGTGTTAAGAGACCTTATCGGGTCTTTCGTTGAAGATAAATCCGGACAATTCCAACCGCTACCGAGCCCACTGGGTACGGCACCGCTCAGTGAGTACGATTCCAGTCAGGGCGGGCGGGGCAGTGGATCGCCTTGCGAGCCATAGATCAACTGTGGAGGTCTGCGTAGCAATGTCTGAATCAGGAAAGCCGTCACTTGATGACAGAAAATGACAATCAGGAAGTTGGCGCGGAATGCAGGAGTCGAACCTGCGACCTTCGGTTTCGTAGACCGACGCTCTATCCAGCTGAGCTAATTCCGCGCGGTGCCGGGCGGACACAGCGCCGCCGGGGCGCGTAGTATACACACTTGCCGGAGTCAGACCAGCTGGGTTACTGCCGGGAGCGCGCTGTTAACCGGGGCATCGGTCCGCGATTGAACGGTACGTGAGCGACGAATAAAGAGGACGCAAATGCAAATTTTGGTAGACGCCGATGCCTGCCCCGTGGTGATTCGAGAAATCCTTTATCGCGCGGCTCAAAAACGTGGGCTTACGCTCACTTTGTTTGCCAATCAGTCTTTTCAAGTGCCGGCTTCGCCGTTGATCAGTCTGTATCAGGTTGCCAAGGGCCCGGACATGGCGGATCACGAAATCGCTGCGCGGGTAGCCCCGGGAGACCTTGTGATAACGGCCGATATTCCCCTGGCCAGTGAGGTTTTGGAAAAGGGCGCTTTGGTGGTCACGCCTCGTGGCGAACGGTACACCGAGAACAATATCCGCCAACGACTGCAAATGCGCGATTTTATGGAGACCATGCGCGCCTCGGGTGAGCACACGGGGGGGCCGCCGCCTCTCAACCAAAGTGACCGCAAGGCTTTTGCGGATCAATTAGACCGGCTACTGACACTGGCGGCCAAATCGGGTTAAGGCTTCAGCTGCCCGAACTGGCGCTGCTATTAACGACGGGTTGTGCCGCGCGGTCGCTGCACAGGATGACCAGAAGATTACTCACCAGTGTGGCTTTGCTAGTGGCGTCGAGGTCGAGGATCTGCCGGGAGGAAAGCTGCTGCAGTGCGACTTCTACCATGGTCACGGCGCCCTCAACGATCTTGCCGCGCGCTGCGACTATTGCCGATGCCTGCTGTCGCTGCAGCATGGCGCTGGCAATTTCTGGTGCATAGGCGAGGTGACTGATGCGGGCCTCTAGCACTTCAACCCCGGCCTTCCCGAGACGCTCCTGAACTTCGATCTTGAGAATGTCACCGATTTCGTTAGCGCTACCGCGCAGGGTGATGGCCTCGCCCTCGTGGTCATCATAGGGGTAGCTGGTTGCCATATTACGAATGGCGGCTTCACTCTGAATCGCAACGTAATCCTCATAATCATCCACCTCAAAGACAGCCTCGGCGGTGTCGACCACCCGCCAGACAACGACCGCGGCGATTTCGATCGGATTGCCCGCAGAGTCGTTAACCTTGAGCTGGCCACTTTCGAAGTTGCGGATTCTCAGAGAGACCCGTTGCTTGCTGTAAAAGGGGTTTGCCCAACGCAGCCCCAGCGCCCGGTCGGTTCCCACATATTGCCCGAAGAGTTGCAGCACCCGGCCCTCGTTGGGAGCGACCATATAGAAACCTGCGAGACAGATGACCGCGAGTACCGCAACGAGTAACCCCAAAATTTTGAAAGCTACGCCTCCCAGCATGATGGCGCCGGCAATTCCGGTGGCAATCGAGATTGGCAGTACCACCAACATGGGGTACCCCGAGGTTGTTGTGGCCTGTTTTTCGTCTTGCATAAGATTTCGCCTCAAAATCATTCTGATTTAGGTTTCCTGCTTGCGAGCCATCTGGCGGCTGGCAGGGTACGTCGCTCGGGCACACGTTATCAGACCGGGATAGGTTTGACAGTGATGCCCAACCGATACGCGCCCTCCCGCATGTGCAACGGGTGCTTTAAGTGTCGGTGGGCTTGACCTTACCGTATGGCCAGAACGGTCCTTGATCAGGCGTCGATCCATTCAATGATTTCTGCCTCAAGGTTGTCCATATCCACACTCGCCTCGCTCACCGCCCAGCCTGTGACAGCGACCCCTGCGGCACGAGGTGAAGCCGCATTACCGGTGATTAGCGGATGCCAGTGGGGGAGAGGCTGACGTTCATGAACAAGGCGGTAGGCGCACGTGTTTGGCATCCAGGCCAGTTCCGAGGGAGTCATGCGCCGAACATCGAGGCAATCCTTGACCTTGGAGAGGCGGTCCGGGTAGCTGCTACAGCGCGCTGTCTCGGTATTGAGTAATGTGCAGGCGACCCGCGTGTAAAAGACATCGGCCGTCTCCTCATTGACCAGTTTGTGCAGACAGCACTGTCCGCATCCGTCACAGAGGGACTCCCACTCGGTGTCGGTCAGGTCTTCCAGCGTTTTGCGTTCCCAGAATGGTGTGTCAGACATCCTGATGTTCTTTCGGGCGCTCATTCTTCGCTTTGGGTCGTGATACTACAGTATGGGTCCCGGCAAGCAGGTGTTTCAAGGCGGCGTTCGATAGCGGGCAGCGCCATTGGATCGATCAGCCATCGCGTGGTGGCCTCGCCGATCGGTGTTTATCCTGATTGCGATTACAACAGCGCGCCCGGATAACGGATAATGCGGTTGAACAGGAGTGAGGAGTGACTGAGCATGGATCTGGGAATCAAGGGACGTAGAGCGCTGGTGTGCGCTTCCTCAAAGGGGCTGGGTAGAGGGTGTGCCGAGGCATTGGCAGCAGAGGGCGTTGATCTTGTCCTCAATGCCCGAGGGGATGAAGCGCTCCAAGCAACGGCCGATGCATTGCGCAATCAGTTCGGCGTGCAGGTGACTGCCGTGGCGGCAGATGTGACCAGTGAGGCGGGTCAACAGGCTGTGCTCGACGCCGCAGGCGACGTCGATATTCTGGTGACCAATGCCGGTGGGCCACCCCCGGGCATGTGGTCTGACTGGACACGAGAAGACTTCATTGCCGCTTTTGACGCCAACTTATTGACCCCGATTGCCTTTATTAAGGCGCTCCTACCCGGTATGACAGCGCGCGGATGGGGCCGCATCGTTAATATCACCAGCGTTGCAGTCAAAGCGCCGATTCCCGTACTCGGGCTGTCCAATACCGCCCGCTCAGGATTGACCGGCTACGTGGCGGGTGTCTCCAGGCAGGTGGCGGGCACCGGGGTGACCATCAATAATCTATTACCGGGCCTCCACGATACGGATCGATTAGCCATGCTGGACAAGGTCGACGCCGCAGCCCGCGGGATCACGCTTGAGGAAGCCAGAGCAGCACGGATCGGCACGATACCGGCAGGTCGCTTCGGTACGGCTGAGGAATTTGGGGCGGCGTGTGCGTGGCTGTGCTCGAATCACGCAGGATTTGTCATCGGCCAAAATATTCTGCTCGACGGCGGCGCCTTTCCCGGCGCGATGTAGCGATCAGCAGGGCGTTGGCTGCGGCGAACAGTGCTGAGCCTGGCTCACCTTTCTGACTGACGCGCGCGCAGTCGTTGGATCAGGCTTGAGGTGTCCCAGCGGTTTCCTCCTATGGCTTGCACGTCGGCATAAAACCCGTCTACCAGTTCGGTAACCGGCACCTCGACGTTGGCGGCGCGCGCCGCATTGATGACGATCCCCAAATCCTTACGCATCCAGTCGACGGCAAAGCCAAAGTCAAATTCCCCTGCGATCATGGTGCTGGCACGGTTGTCCATTTGCCAGGATTGCGCAGCCCCTTGTGAGATGACTTCGATTGCCCGTGAGGCATCCAAGCCAGCCTTCTCGGCAAAGTGAATTCCCTCTGCCAAGCCCTGCACCAGGCCCGCGATGCATATTTGATTGACCATTTTGGTGAGCTGACCCGAGCCCGACGCGCCCATGTGCCTGACGCACTTGGCGTAGCATTCAATCAGTGGGACTGCATCCCGGAAATCTGATTCGTCGGCACCCACCATGACGGTCAGTGCGCCTGTTTCAGCGCCGACTTGCCCCCCGGATACCGGGGCATCAAGAAACCGGACGCCAGTCTGACGGGCGGTGCGAGAGAGCGATGTGGCCAACGCCTCCGAAGTAGTGGTGTGGTCAATGAGTAACGCCCCGGCGGGCAGTGTTTGCAGTGCGCCAATGTCTGACGTGGTTACCGACAACACATCGTCATCGTTGCCGACGCAGAGCATCACCGCATCTTGTCCCGACGCGGCTTCGGCGGGCGTGTTCGCCACCGTGCCCGCGTATTCGTTTTGCCAGGCGAGCGCGCGTGCGGGGGTGCGGTTGTAAACCGTCACGGCGTGACCGGCACGCGCAAGATGCCCCGCCATGGGGTACCCCATTGCACCCAGACCGATAAAGGCGATTCGCTTTGGTTGCGGTGTCATCTAGTCATTACTCTTGTCGTATAAATTGAGTCGAAAGAGTAACCCAAGTGACAAGGCCGGCGTGTATGAGCGAGGAGACTGACCCGCGAGGTATCGATGTTGTCGTTGGTGCGGGCAGTGGCATCGGCGGCGCATTGGTGCCGCGTTGGCAAGAGCACGGACGACGACCGGTTCTGGCTGTTGCCCGCCCTGAATCCATTGCCCCATTGAGCGAACGAGAAGGCGTGTTAACCCATGCCTGTGATTACAGCGACGAGGCGCTGGAATCCCTCGCCGCAAAATTGATGAGCGAGGGCAGGGATATCGCCCGTCTGGTGATCTGTAACGGTGTGCTGCAGGGGGAGGGTTACCGGCCCGAACGTGCCCTCAGTCAACTTAATGGCGATGCCATGAGACGCGTGTTCGAGGTGAACGCCTTTTTACCCATGCGGGTATTGGCGGCATTGTCTCCGGCCCTCAAGCGCAGTAGCGAGCCCCGGATCGCAGTGCTGTCGGCTCGGGTCGGTAGCATTGGCGATAACCGCTTGGGTGGCTGGTATAGCTACCGGGCAAGTAAATCGGCGCTCAACATGATGCTCAAATGCGCTGCGCTGGAGCTCAGGCGAATGAACCCGCGGGCAAAATTGATCGCCTACCATCCGGGTACTGTTGATACCCCGCTATCGAAACCCTTTCAAAGTAGCGTACGGGAGAGCACGCTGCTGTCTGCTACCAGCGCCGCCGAGGCTCTGGATCATGTGCTCGACGCGGCGCTGGTGGATGGCGAGCTGTCCTACCTTGATTGGCGGGGAGACACGATCCCTTGGTAACGGAGGTGCTTGGAGCTGATCACTTCATGTGTCGCGTTCTGCACAGCCTGATGCTGTGTTATCGGGTTAGACTCGTCTCATATCTCAACCATAAGGGAGCAGGCTTTCGCATGAAAAATTTAATGACATGGGTGTTGACTGGGTTGCTGACCGTCGCAGCGCAGGCTGTTTGGGCTGACGAAGGCAAGGAAAAAGAGACCGTAGAGAACTTCCGCAGTGCAGGCACGGGTAATTTGATCGATGGCGCTTATGGGTATGCGGTGTTCCCTTCGATTGGCAAGGGTGGTATCGGGATTGGCGGTGCTTATGGAAAAGGGGCGGTCTATGTCAAAGGAAAGCGCGTTGGCCTGACCAGTATGTCTCAAGTGTCCTACGGCCTGCAGCTTGGCGGCCAAGCGTATAGCCAGATTATCTTCTTCAAGGACGACCGCGCGTATAACGATTTCTCGTCGGGTAATTTCGAGTTCGGCGCCCAGGCGAGTGCCGTAGCACTGACCGCGGGCGCTTCAGCCCAAACGTCCACTACGGGCAGTGGATCTGCTTCATCCGGCACCGACAAGCGCCTGAATACGGTCACTGAGGAGCAATACGACGAGCGCAGTGGCATGGCGGTCTACACCATCGCCAAGGGCGGACTGATGTATGAGGCCACCATCAGCGGCCAGAAGTTCAAGTACGAGGCGCTTTGAAGGCCCGTCGCTGAAATTAGAAAAAGAGCCGCCCTTGGGCGGCTTTTTTATGCGCGAAATTTGGGGTTCAGCCCGCCTTCCTATCCTTCGACACTGAAGTGAATGTCAACCTCAGGCAGTCGCCTGAGAAGCTCGTCACCCATGGCGCTGGCGGGTGTCCAGATACCGCCGCCGACGTTCAGCGTGTCGCGCGAGAGGCAGAGACCCGCCTGTGCCAGCATTCTCGATGTTGCGCCGTAGCCGGGGTCACGCTGTCCCGACACTTTAACTTTGAGGTGGTGGGTGCCGTCTGTTCCATGGGCCCAGAACTCAAAAAATCCATTATTGCGCGTTGCTTCATCTGGGCCTTCGCCCGGATCGGGAAGCATTTTTTTCAGTATGGCGCGGGTGGGTGAGAAGAAAGTGCCCGCCATCACCGCACCTAATCCGCCCGCGCTCAGCAAGGCCTTGGTGCGACTGCTACAGAGCTGAGATTCGTCGTACCTGAAATCCTCCCCGTAGGGCAGGCCGGCAAGTGCATGCGACCGACGTACCACTTTGGTGTTGATGGCCGCCATCACAAAGGGGCCAGTCCAGGCTTCAAAATTCTCATCCCAGGCGATGCCGGCCTGATCGGGAATATCGTTACCCGGAGTCACGTTGGCAGGGTAGAGGGCATAAGGATCCATGACAGTGTCGCGAATACTGGTGTCTTTTGATGCCTGCTCGGCAACAAACATCAGGCTGGCCACCGTTCCGCCGCTGACGCCGCCAGATGCGCGTCCCATGCGCCCCGAAATGCGACTGGCGTAGCCGCCGTATCGGGCTTTGAACTGCTGCTGTAAGAAATAGACAGACAGATCAGAGGGAATGGAGTCGAAGCCACAGCAGTGCACCAAACGGGCGCCACTTTCTTGGGCGATGGGATTGATTTGCTCGAACACGCCGGCCATCCATTGTGCTTCGCCAGTGAGGTCGCAGTAGTGAGTGCCCTCTCTGGCACAGGTTTCCAATAGCGGCGTGCCATATTGGGCGTAGGGACCCACGGTGCTGATGACAGTTCGGGTTTGCCTGACCATCTGGGTCAGCTGTTGGGTGTCGTGACTATCGGCAATGACGATGGGGAGTTCGGGCATCATCAGCTTGTCCCGAATCTGCTCGAGTTTCTGATGGTTACGTCCGGCAATGGCCCACTTGAGGTCGGACTGCGCAGTTGCGAGATATTCGGCGACCAGTTGGCCGGTAAACCCCGATGCACCATAAAGTATGATTTCGTACTGTCTGTCTGACATCGTTGTTTGCTCTGTTAAAGGTGGGGCACCAAGGTTAGCAAGTCTTACGCCTCACCCGCGCCGTCGATGATGGTATTTCTTTGCAGCCTGTCCCGTCTGTTGTCGCGCAGGAGACTGCAAATAGTGAACTGATTAACGGAAGATTCTCTAAAACCCGTCACTGCTACTCGACGTATCAAAGTCCATCACATGCGACATATCCACATAGAGTGAGTGGGATGTGCGCGTTACAATCCAGGTGTCAGGGATTGCACCAAGGATGGTATTCGTCACGATTGGCCGGGACATAGGGCTCTCGACCACGTGATGTCAAAACCAAGGAGATGAACATGTTCACCCAGCTTCGCCGCGCAGCGTGGCCTGTTGGCATCGGTCTTGCCGGGATCGCGGTCTTCGTTTTGCTCCAAGTCACCAAGCCGCGGCCCGCGCCAAAAGTCGACGTATCGCGGCCGATTAGCGTTGAAGTGCTGCCCGCCATTCGCGCGACGTCGCGCCCCACCGTCGTCGCCTACGGTGAGGTACGACCGGCTGTGCGCACGCAACTCGTGGCTCAGGTTGGTGGTCGCATTACGGCCATCGCACCGTCTTTTATTGAGGGCGGTGCCTTTGCACCCGGAGAAGTCTTACTCAGTATTGAAGACACTGATTACCTAGCAGCTGTTGAAGAGCAGCGCGCGCGAGTGGCTGCCGCTCAGGTGGATCTTGAGCAGGCGCTGGCGGATGCGGATGTCGCAAAAAGGCAGTTGGCTGGGCAGAAGAATCCTTCTCCGTTGGCGTTAAAAAAGCCTCAGGTGGCGCGGGCGGAATCGGCACTCAAGGCAGCAGAAACCGCTTTCTCGTTGGCCAAAACTAACCTTGCTCGCACCCAAATCAGCCTGCCGTTTAATGGACGAGTGCAGACGCAGTCGGCGGATCTCGGCCAGTTCGTTACCCCGGGCAAAGCATTGGGAACGGTGTTTGGTACTGATACCGCCGAGGTACGACTCGCTTTCACAGACAGTCAGCTTTCATCTTTGGGTATCCCCATTGGCTTTGTGGGTGAGGGCGACGAGGGTCTCACCACGACTCTGTCTGCCGTTGTTGGCGGCCAGATGCATCAATGGCAGGGGCGGTTGACGCGGCTCGACGCGGCAATAGATGCCACAACGCGGACCGTTTATGGCACGGTCCACATCGACCAGCCCTACAACGTGGACGGTGGGCAAGGTATGCCGCTCGCCGTGGGGTTATATGTCGACGCTGAGGTAGAGGGGCGACTCGCATTGGACGCAATACAGATCGCGGCAGAGGGCCTGCGAGCGGGCGACGAGGTCTTTGTGCTGAACGGTGAGGGCCTGCTGGATGTGCGGCAAGTCAGCGTATTGCATCGCAACCGTGAGACAGTGCTGCTTGCTTCCGGTGTGGAGGCCGGAGATCGGGTAATCGTATCGGCAATTCGAAATCCGATTCGGGGTATGCGACTTGAGGCAATCGACGACGCGGTGTTAGCTGAGAGCCAGGGCGCCACTGAATCCGTCTCCGACGACAACGAAGCCTGAGGTCCGAGACATGGAAAGTCTGATCCGGTGGTGGGTTCGCAATCCTGTAGCCGCCAATTTACTGATGTTGATTATTGTCACTGCCGGCTGGCTGGGACTCAGAGACATCGAAAAAGAAGCATTTCCCGCGGTGCAGCCAGACATTGTTCAGGTGGAGTTGATCTGGCCCGGGGCGTCGCCGAAAGAGGTAGAGCAGCAGGTTATTCAGCGGGTTGAAGAGGCGCTAAAAAACGTTTCGAATGTTTACCGCACCACGTCGGAAGCGAGAGAGAGTTTCGGCTCGGTGACGGTCGAAACCTTTCCCTCGGTTGATATGAATGCATTCCTGAACGACGTGAAGAATGCGGTCGATTCAGTCACTTCTTTTCCACGTGATATCGAAAATCCTCGTGTGCGAAGACTCGAGTGGCGTCAGGAAATGATTCGTGTTGCGGTGGTGGGTGACGTCGGGGAGAAGGCGCTCACCCGTTTGGGGCATCGACTGCGCAACGAACTGGCGGGATTGCCTTATCTCTCTCAGGTGGAAGTTTTCGGTGCGCGTAGGGAAGAGGTCACCATCGAGCTTTCCGAGCGCGCGCTGCGCAATTACGGCTTGAGTTTCTCTGATGTGGCGTCGGCGATCCGTCGCGATTCGATGAATGTTTCAGTTGGTGAGGTGCGCACCCGTACGGGAGATATCCAGTTGCGCGCAGAAAACCTGGCAGACACGCAAACCGACTTTGAACAAATCGTGATTCGGCAGACTGCGGACGGCGGCCAGATTCGCGTTGTTGATGTGGCAACGGTGGTTGATGGCTTCGAACAAAACGAGATTCTCGCCACGCTCAACGGACAGGCTGCCGTTTTGCTGCAGGTTCAGTCCACCGACAACATGCAGGTGGTAAAAGCCAGCGAAACGGTCAAAAAGTGGATCGAAAAAACGCGCCCCACATTACCCGTGGGCGTGGGCCTTGAGCTGTGGTCTGACACCGCAGATATCTACAACAACCGCATGGAACTGATTGCTGAGTCCTCTATTCTTGGCTTGATTCTGGTGTTTCTTATTCTCATTCTGACCCTTGAACCCAAAGTGGCGCTGTGGGTGACCGTGGGTATTGGTGTGAGCTTTTTGGGTGCATTTGCGCTGCTCCCTGCCAATGACGTCTCTCTGAATTTGTTGTCGACCTTCGCCTTTCTGTTGGTGCTGGGTATTGTGGTAGACGACGCCATTGTTGTTGGGGAAAGTGTTCACCACCACGTGCACCAGAAGGGATTGAATGGGGAAACTGCGGCGATTACCGGCGCCTTCGCGGTGAGCCGTCCGGTGATATTTGCGGTGTTGACCACCATCGTCGCGTTTGCGCCGTGGCTTTTTCTCACGGGAGTGACGGCGCAGTTCACCCGGCAGTTATCTGTGGTCATCACGCTCGCGCTGACCTTTTCCCTGATTGAAGCTTTCCTGATACTGCCCAGTCACCTCAGGCAATTGGATACCCAGCCCCCCCAGGGAAAGTGGCGGCGTCGACAGCAACATATCGCCGACAGCATTGTGCGCTTTGCCGAACAGACTTACCGGCCGTTTCTGGAGAAATGCCTCGCACATCGTTACACCACGACCATGGTGTTTTTCTCGCTATTTTTGGTGTCGCTGGGTCTGTTTACCAGTGGCTGGGTGAAGTTTTTCTTCTCGCCTCAGGTAGAAAACGAAGAGATCTATATCAATGTGAGGTTGCCCCCGGGTACCCCCTACAGCCGGTCGATGGAAGTGCTGGCCCAGCTACAGCGGGCCGAAAAACAGCTGGCGGACGAGGTCAATGCAGAAGCCGATGCGGGTAAAGGTTCGGGTGAGCTGGTAGAAAGCTGGTACACCCGAGCGCGTCGAGGTGACGTGATCGCCATAGTGCAGCTGGCACCCCCCGAAACGCGCCATCTGAGCGCGCGGGAGACAGCAGAACGGTTTTCCGACCTGGTCGGGGATATTCCCGACGCCGACGAAGTCAAGGTTCGTTATACCCTGAGCGAGAGTGAGGCCAGCATCACCTTTTTGCTGCAGCATGAGGATCTTGACACGCTGAACGCCGCGAGCATGACGTTGCAGAGTCACCTTGGCGAGTACGACAAAGCGTATTTTATCCGTGATGACCAGTGGGGTTCTCTCCCTGAGATGCGATTCCATCTGAAGCCGGGTGCGGAGCAGTTGGGGATCACCCTCACTGAGGTATCGATGCAGGTTCGCCAGGCGTTCTACGGTGAAGAGGTGCAGCGATTACCGCGCGAGGATGGCGACGTGCGAGTGATGGTGCGCTATCCCGAGGCGGCCCGTGAGTCGCTAGGCTCCTTCGAAGATGTGCGGATCCGTACCCCCGACGGGCGTCTCGTGCCGCTACTGTCGGTCGCAGAAATTGAGGTGGGGCAGGCGACCCGACGGATTACGCGTCGCAATGGCGAGCGCGTCGTAACGGTGCGCGCGACGGTAGAGCCCGAATCACTGGGCGAAATCAATCGAGCGGTCAAAGACGATTACTTGCCAGAGCTGGTGGCGATGTATCCAGGGTTGCGGGTACTCAAAGGTGGCTCGCAAGAGGCAGAGGCAAAGTTTTTCAGCGAAATCGCAGCGCTGTACACCATTGCGCTATTTGTCATTTATGCCTTGATCGCGGTTGCTTTCCGCTCCTACAGCTTGCCACTACTGATTATGACGGCCATGCCCTTTGGCTTCATGGGCGCGGTGTATGGTCACCTTCTGTTCAATCTGCCGATGGCCTTATTTTCTTATTTTGGCATTGGCGCGGCAGCGGGAGTGGTGGTAAACGATAACCTTGTGTTGATCGACTATGTCCGTCGCCTTGAGCGCGAGGGAACGGCGTCACCTGAGGCAATAGTGACTTCGGCTGTCAGTCGCTTCCGACCTATCTTCTTAACAACCGTGACGACCTTTGTCGGGTTAATTCCAATGATGGCAGAGCAGTCTACCGGCGCGCAGTTTTTGAAGCCGGCCGTGCTTTCTCTGGCTTTTGGAGTGTTTTTTGCCCTGTTCGTCAGCCTGCTGCTGGTGCCCGCCATGTACTTGATTGGCTACGACTGGAAGCAGTGGCGCCTCGCCCGCAAGGCGCCCAACGTCGAGAATCCTAGCGCCGCGGCAGTATCTGGTGGCACTATCTGACGCCGTGCATCATCCGCTTTAGCAGCGGAGAAAGGACTAGCAGGACCAGCGCGCCCACGAGACAATTGTATAAAACTTGGCTGAACAGTTCTGTGAAACAGGCCGCTGTGGCGGCAGTGTCTATTGCGCCAACAGTTTGGTCCCGCGTGGCAAC
>JAYPXQ010000017.1:0-31878 GCA_038135595.1 Halieaceae bacterium | reverse complement strand
CAAAGGTGTGGTCGTACATCAGGTAGGCACTGTTGTACTTCAACTCCGCGTCATAACTATCCGACGCAAGGGTTTTATCCACGAACACCAAGCCCGTATTTGGACTGTTGGAGATACCTCCCTGTCCGCCAGCGTCGCAACCGCTCCGGGTCGCCGTGCCATCGCAGGTGTACACCACATCTGACACCAACAAGCTGTCAGTGCGGAGCAAATCGTCGCGGACCTGGTTCACATTGAAGCCGTAGGTCGCACTATCAGAGTCCCGCTCGCGGGATATCAGCTGCAAGCCCGTTGTGAGTTGAGAGAAACTCGCGCCGTTATCAAATACGTCCCAACTCATTTGAGCTGACACATCAAGATTGTCATCCACCAATTCGTCATAGCGGCGGATGATCGTCCCGGGCTCCAAAATAAAACCGTTAAATAAATTGGATTGCTGATCATTAGCCTTTTGAAAGTCGTACTGCGCTTTCAATGACTCGGGATCGGTAGCACTGGCTGCAGCTGTGAAATCAAACTCTCTGCGATCCGGCGCGTATCGATCGGCTTGGCTCAGCGTCGCCTGCCAATCGATCACGACAGACCCTGCATCGTCCAAGAAATGGGAACCCGCGAGCTGAGTCGATAAGTACTGTCGCTCTTCCCATTGGATGGTCTGGCGAAGAAGTGCCTGAAACTCGTCTCCTTCCTGACCCACCGACCGCTCCAACTGGCTCTCGGTGACCCTCGAGGCCACTGTGTTCCACTCAAAGGTGTTGTCGCCTATGTTCCATCCCACAGAGACGAAACCATTTACCTCCACCGTATTGGTGTACTGACGGTAGAGAAAGTTATCTGCAATTTCCCCCTGGGATTCATAGGTGTAGCGCTCGCCATTCTCACGTTTACTCCAAGCGTTGGAGTAGTTCATGGCGGCGTAGACGCCAAGCTCAGATTCATCAAATAGAAACAGATCACCAAAATTGAGCCCAAACTTGGCATCGGGTGACGCGGCCTTGAACTGAGGGTCAAAGCCGTCTTGCATTAACAAGGCGCCAGCGCGACGAAGCTCCCCCTCAGTAAAATCATCTAGCGCGAAGCGCTGTCCTGTTTCGCTGTCAATCGCTTCGCCAGATTGGAGAAACTCCGAGATAACAGAGAGCGCGGCGTCCTCGCGCCTGGTACCGTCATCCCAGCAAATAATGTAAAAGTCACCCCCGAGAGAATCGACGAAAATGGTTTAGCCAGTAAGACCCGTGTTAAAGCCGCCTTGCATAGACAACTCCCGCACCCGTTCGTCCGGGAAGGTTTTCGTATTGATCACAAGATTGCCGCCGGTGGATTCTCCGGGCATGGGAGTCAAAAAGGTCTTTTTAATATCGAGCTGATTGACGAAGTTTGAGGGGAACAGGTCTAGCGGTACGGTCCTTTTTGAGGGATTCGTTGAGGGCATAGTGGCGTTGTTCAGCGTTGCGGAGACATACCGCCCACCCAGACCCCGAATGAATACGTACTTGTTATCCTGAACCGAAACCCCAGGCACTCGAACAACTGAAGCAGCCACGTCGGAGTCTGCAAATCTTGCCAGCAGTTCGACGCCAATCGTGTCGACAATGTTGGTGGTATCGCGCTCACTGACCTCTAGACCGGCAGGATCAAAGAGGCGACTACAAACACCTCCTCAAGATCAGGTGTTGCAACCTGCATTGTTTCACCGACTTCATTGATAGTGAGCTGGACCGAACGTGTAAGTCCTCCCACGACACGAAAGTTCCCGGCTTGTTCAGCGACTTGGGTTCTGTAGCGACCGCGAGGCAGCGTTACGGTGGCCTCTCCCGCGCTATTCGTTTGAAGGGACATTCCCAGCCCCGCGATATAAACAGGCTCATACCTTGCGGGGGCATCACCCCGTCTCACCCGAATATTCAGGGTTCCCTCAGCAGCTGCTTTTCGCTCCGTAACACCTTCGGTTTGAGAATAAACATCCACAAAGACATCGTTTCGATCCATCTGCACAATGGCATCCACGAGCTGTCCAGCGCCCGAAGTGAAACGAGTAGTGACGCGTCCCTCTGAAGTATCGATTCCCAAAGTGTGAGTCCCTTCACCCGGAAGATCAGCAAAGAGCGAACCATCCGCTGCAGTCGTACCGACCCAAACTTGATCTATGGATACCTTGGCATCGGCAAGCGGAGCGTCAGCCGAGAAAACATGGACGAGAATTTCATCAGCGGCATCGGCAGAGCTGGCAATAGATATCCAGCACACCATCACTGACAGAATGGGAAAAGAAAATCGAACTAGTGAATGGAAAAACATTGATCGCTCTGGCTAGGTTTGGCTGTCGAGCTAAACCTTAGGACCGGAGCGTGAAACTTTGATGGCGATGACTTTACGGAACGTTGAATTATTTGTTTCATTTATGTGAAATCAGCGCGCACAAAAAAGCCCGGCGAGTGCCGGGCTTTTTCATTACGAGAGGCGCTTAAACGCGTTCGATAATAATCGCCGGCGCCATACCACCCGCCGCGCACATCGTAACCAGCGCGTAGCGCCCGTTCTGCCGCTCAAGCTCATCGAGCGCTGTGCCCACCAAGATGGAGCCGGTCGCGCCAATGGGGTGGCCCAGTGCCATTGCACCACCGTTGATATTGACCTTTTCGCGGTCCAAATCGAGCTTACGAATGAAGCGCTCAGCGACAACAGAAAAAGCCTCATTGATTTCCCAAACGTCGATGTCGTCTTTGGTGAGTCCGGCTTTCATCAATACCTTTTCGGCCGCGGGCACGGGCGCATTGAGCATGAGCGTGGGGCAATCTCCCATGTTTGCGGTGGCAACAATGCGTGCGCGAGGCGTCATACCGCTATTATTCATGTAGGCCTCGGAGGCCAGCAACAGCGCAGCGGCACCGTCGACTACACCCGAGGAGTTGCCCGCGTGGTGAATATGGTTGAACTCGGTGATCTCGGGGTATTTCTGCTGGATCAAAGCGCCGTAAGTAGTGCCCGCCTCATCGACCGGCACATCGCGCACCATGCTGAAGACCGTCTTCAGCTCTGATAGGCCCTCTTTGGTGGTCTCAGGCCGGGGGAATTCTTCATGATCGAGCGCGACCGTGCCATCGGGATTTTTCACTGTGATCAGTGATTTATCGAAGCGACCCTCGGCAATGGCCCGCGCGGCGCGCGCCTGGCTCACCAACGCGAGGTCATCCACCGCATCACGATCGATGCCCTCCAGCGTCGCGATGGCATCGGCACACACACCCTGCTGAGATTGGGGATGCATGGCACGAAGGTCGAGGTTGCCGGAGTCAATCATGGGCGGCTTGGCCGGGTCGGCGATTTGCCCGTGGTAGCTCATCATTTCGGTGCCGCCTGCGATCACCAAGTCTTCCATACCGGACATGATCTGGGCGGCGGCGAGGTTCACGGTAGTAATGCCCGAGCCGCAGAAACGATCCAGGGTGACGCCCGAGGAGCGCACGTCGTAGCCCGCGTTAAGTGCGGCCATGCGACCCAGATCACCGCCCTGCTTGCCGGTTTGCGATGAGGTGCCCCAAATGATGTCGTCGACCTCGGCGGTATTGAGGTTATTGCGCTCGGCCATCGCGGCGAGCACGGTGGAACCCAAATAAGAGGGATGCAGGTGCGCGAGCGCGCCCTTGCCCACTTTGCCAATACCTCTGGGAGTGCGGCAGGCGTCGACGATATAAGCGTTATTCATAAAAATTCTCCTTCTTTACCGGCTCTGGAAGCCCTGCGAATTCGTACTTGCACTGAGCCACGTCGTTAGTTGCTCGCGACTCCCTGCTGTGTTGAGAACTGCACCAAGCTACTTCAATCTTTTTGCAGACTCGTATAAACCCGATTAACAAAACCCAGCGATGCGCTTTCTGGGCCAAAATCGGCCTCAAAATCTGCTGCAGGCTTTGCTGCCTCGACCGCCTCAAGCGACATACCCTGCGCCACCATGTCGGCGATCCGGTCTCTGACTGTCTTAAGCATACCGGTGTAGCGCGCGAGCGTTGCCGCGTCGGTCAGGGGACCATGCCCCGGAATCACCACGGTTTCGTCATCAATTAGTGCGAGCACCTGCTCGCAAAAATCGATCATGCCATCAATATCTCCCCCCCCGTCGACATCGACGAACGGATAACCCGTATTGTTGAACACGTCGCCGAGGTGAACCGCATTGTGTCGCGGAAAGAACACCGCTGTATCACCGTTGGTGTGCGCCTCAGAAAAATGACGCAGCGCAATAGATTCACCGTTAAAGTGAATGTGCATGCCACCGTCATAGGTCACCACGGGCAGGGCGTCCGCGGGATAAGGCGGCTGCTGGTATTTGGCCATGACCATATTCACCACCGCGCCATTGGCCATCAAGGACCGGGCATTGTCGTGGGAGACGATCATCGCGCCTTCGGGGCCCAGCGCCAGATTCCCCTCAGCGTGGTCGAAGTGTCCATGGGTGTTGATAACGAAGTTGACGCCGTCGCCGCCCAACGTGGCAATAGCCGCTTTAATCTTGTCCATCATTTGCGGAAACTGATCGTCTACGATCAGTACACCGTCCTCGCCGGTGGAGACTGCAATATTGCCTCCCAGGCCAAAGAGCACGTGGAGGCCGTCTGCCACCTTCTCCGTGGTGATCTCAGCGCTCTCGAAATCCCAACCGAAACCGGCTAACAACTGCTCTTGATTAAGTGCATCGCTATGCTCATGCGCCGCGGCGGAGCAGCTCATCCCCAGCAGTAACATTCCAGCCAATGAGTTCAGCAGTAATTTACATATCGTCATAGTGGTTCGGTCCCGCTCCAGAGGAAGCAGGGACTCTCCGAGAGAGCCAGCCCGTTGTCAATAATTTTTGAGAGAAAGAAGACGCGCCGTGGGTTGGCACCTCAAACCCTCAGAGGCACGTCCCACAATCTTTAGGGCGCGTCATTGGTTGCCCCATCCATGGCTTTCAGTCCACGCCATATCAGTAACACAGCCATGGGCAGAAAGACCGTGCCCACCAGTGCCAGGGATTTACCGACCGCCTGAGCGTCCTCAAAAATGTAATCGCTCACCAGCGCGACACTGGCAGGGCCCAACGCCAACCCAATCAAATTGGTTGTTAACACATAACAGCCCGCCATCAGCCCCCGTAATTCGTTGGGTGACGCGTTCTGTAATCCGGTAGCGAATAATGCGAGCGGAAACGTCACCCAGTAGCTGGCACCGGCGACCAACATGAGCGCCAAAGTTGGCGAGGGAGCTAATCCCGCGGCCACCATAAAAGGAATCAGTATCAACGTGCTTATCATCGAGGTAATGAGTGGCGCGCGCTCACCGTACCCTCGGCGAGCCAGAAATCGCGACGCCGCGGGCCCGCTCAATACGCCAGCCGATCCGGCTAACAGTGCAATTGCGCCGTAAGCGCGGCCAGCTTCAGCGATCTCCAAACCGTGCACTCGAATCAGCAAACTGGGTACCCATGCCTGTAGCGCATACAGCACCAGAACAATAAGGGGCGCACCCAATAAATACGCGCCAAACAAGCCTCTGCGTGGCCATATAAAAGTCCTGACCTCTCGCCAGCTTATGGCTTCGTTGCTCGTTGTCAGCCGATCTCTTCGCACCGGCTCCGTTAGGAGCGGCAGTAGTAAAACCATGCACAGGCCGGGCAGTGCCACCAACATAAAAGTCATCTGCCAAGGAGCGAGAACACCCACAATTGGCAGTGACACTTCACCCACGGTGGAGGCCCATGCGATGACCTCGGCCCCCAAAATAAGCGACAAACCAGCGCCCAAATAAGGCCCCATCAAAAAAAGGCTGACCGGCAGTGCCCGCTTTTCTTCGGGGAAGTAATCGGCCAATAAAGACCAGGACGCTGGAGTAACACTGGCTTCACCACCGCCGACGCCCACCCGAGCCAAACTCAGCTGCCAAAAGTTACGCGACAGGCCACAGCTCACGCAGCTCACGGTCCAAACCAGAATCCCAATAACAAGCACCCTGATACGGTTGGCTCGGTCGACAATTCTGCCAATTGGAATACTCAACAATACGTAAGGCAGCACAAACGCCAAACCCTGTAAAAAACTCACCTCAGAATCAGAAAGCGATAAATCGCTGCGAATAGGATCCACCAGCAAATTGATAATCTGTCGATCAATAAATGAAAAAGTGTAAGTGGCGGTAAGCAGTACCAATGCCCACCACGCCGCGGTCTGACTCACTGCTTTTTCAGTGTTTTGCATAAAAGCCCTCGCTGTAATTCGCCAAAGCTAGATTGAGATCGGCATCGCCGTGACTGAGCAAAAAAAAGGGAAGGCTATTGCCCTCCCCTGTAGCTCGAGCTCTAGATCCCGCGCGACGTCAGTACTGATAAGACACTCTGACCCCATAGGTTCTCGGGGCTCCACCCCAACGGGCAGAATCTAGGGAGCCAACGTCAGCGGCATAATCAAAATATTCCTCATCGCTGAGATTTTTACCATACACAGACACCCTCACCTTTTCGCTCGGTGACGTATAAGTAAGACTCGCATCCAGCAAACCAAAAGACTCCTGTTGCAGCCACGGCTTGTTATAGAGGTCCGTCATGTAATCATCACGCCAGGAGTAAGCGACTCGAGCAAGCATTGACGCCCCGCCGGCAAGCTCAAAATCATACATACCCGCAACGCTATAACTTAGCTCGGCAACCTTCTGAAAATCCCAAGTTCTTGCCAACTGGTTATCCTTGTCGTCAACGACACCATCAGCGTTCGCATCAAAATATTTAATACTCGTAAACTCGGGGTCAACTGTGCCGATCGAGGCATCCAGTCGAAAATTATCGGTTGCCTGAAACTGCACCTCCGCCTCGAAACCACTGATCTCTGCTTCTCCAGCATTAAAGTTAATCAGGCTAGCACCACAATCGTCACAAGGATTGTTTACAAACATGATCAAATCTTCGTAGTCCGCCATGAAGTAAGCGAGGCTCAGGAAACCTCTTCCATCAAGAAAGCCGGTCTTGAATCCCAACTCAAAGGAGTCAACACTCTCTGGGTCGGTTGGCCCTACAGCGTCCAGCGTTGCCGCTCTGGCATTAAATACACCGCTCGCAAAACCTCTTGTCCAGCTGGCATATGCCATGGCGTCGTCGCCAAAATGATAAGTGGCGGCAATCTTTGGAGAAAAGTCAGACCAATCTTTGTCGTTTGAGGTGTTGTTTGTGCAAGATGAAAAATCCAGCTCGCACGATCCTAAAATTCCAATATCGATACTTTTCTCTTCCTTGGTCCAACGTCCACCAAAAGTAATATCCAACGCATCAGTCAAAGAGATGTTTGCTTCGCCAAAAATACCAAAGGTCTCGTGCTCTGTTTCTGAGTAAGTGGCTGAATTAAGCGCAATGAAAAAATTCCTCCGCTCCCCAATTGAGTAGTCTTGATCAAAGCTATTTACACCAACTACAAAATTGAAACGGTCAGAAAAGGTAGACGAATATCTCACTTCGATACTGGTTTGCTCCTGCTCTTCTTTGTTGTCGTTGAAGTGAAAGATTGTGAAAGGCGTGCCGTCAAAATCAGTGCTGGAGTTGTATTCGACCTCACGGTAGCCAGCAATGGTTGTGACGATGCCGTGCCCGAGATCCCATGTCGCATCCAGAACAAATGAACTGGTCTCGAGATCGGTATAGCCGATTAAGTCGTGATTAATCTCATACTTGTCATCGGGTGGGGTATAGCCCCAAGTCGTTTGCGCGAGAAACTGACTACCCTGACCGCACACAATATCTCGATTATCGACACCCGGAATCGGTCGGCAATTGTGGGCCACATTCTGGGAATTCGCGCTACCGGTATTGTTCTCAAGGAACTCAGCAATGAGTGTCGCCTCGAAGTTGTCGGATAGTTCAAAGCGCACCATAGGCCTAATAATGGTGAGATCCATCCCGACCTTGTCACCGGTATCCGTGTCAGGCATACCGGCAGGATAAATGCTCGTGTCGACAGTGCCGCCATTGTTGTCTTCAAAATAGCCATCGCGGTCCATTTTAATGACGGCTACTTTGCCAAAGATGCTGTCAGACAGTGGGCCTTCGATACTGGCATTCACCTCGGTCGCGCTGTAGTTACCCACATCTGCTTCAATTCTGAAGCCAAATTCATCGCCAGGTCTCTTGGATTTCACCAAAACCGCACCGCCGGTCACGTTTCTACCCAGCAAGGTGCCTTGGGGGCCGCGGAGGACTTCGACCGCCTCCACGTCAAAAGTACTGGCAAGGGCACCTGCGTTATATCCCAAGTAAATGCCATCCATGAAGACACCCACTTTGGGGTCGTTGGTTCGCGTAGAGCCGTTAACTCCCATCCCACGAATAAAAAAGTTTGGGTAACTGGCATAGGTGCCAACATTGTTTAATTCGGCATTACTGACCATCTTTCCAATATCGACCAAATCAACGGTAAATGCCTGCTTCAAAGCGGCCTCATTAAAGGTCACGACCGAAGCCGGCAAGTCCTGTGTTGATATGCCGTCGGCCTGCTTATTGGATATAACAATGACCTCCTCGATCAGGCGCTGCGCCGCCACTTGAGTTGAAAGTGCGGCAAGCGACACGGCTAACAAAAAAGCTTGAAGGGGATTAATCGATGATGGTGATTTCATTGGCTAGTCCTTCTTTGTTTTTGGAATCAATGGGATTTTGGGCGACGAGACGCCCCGAATCGACGCGCAAAGCAACCCTGCCACAGCAAAGAGGACTGTTGAGATAGACGATGTCCGTAACGCAGGCGACAACATTTTATTGTTTTAAGTATCGACTCGAAGAAAAGAGTACTTCACCGAGATCAGCGATTCAAACAATCTCTTTATGGCCACCAGACAATGACTTCACAAATTGTGAAGCAGGGTGATAGCCGTCAGCGCTGGGGAGAGGCTGGGGGGAGCGTTAGCCCACAGCCAGTTTTGGTTGACGGTTGGCGCGGTACAGGCCCCAGTGCTTCTCGGGTTCGAGCGGATGGTCAGAGCCCTTCCAGTTTTCATCGAAGGCTTCAAAAACGTAAACGAGAATACCCTCGTCGGATGCCCACTTCTGCAGCTCCTCCACATACCGTTTTTGATAGAACTCCCCCACGTTCTCAGGTGGAATGCCGCGGCCATTCGAGGCTGTCGCCCACCCGGCCTCGGTGATAATGACCTGTTTTTGAGGGTGGTGTTGGCAGACTGCAGCGTAGTTCTCTTTGGTGTAGGCCAGGGCCTCGTCAATAGTTTTGTATTCCCACACCGGATAGGTGTGAATCGAAATCAGGTCGACTTGCTTTGCAAGCGCGTCTAGCTTCCCCAGCCACGGCACATAGTTCTCGCAAAACGTCACCGGTTGATTAATGTGTTGCTGCAGAAAGGCAACGTATTCAGTCACCGATTCTGGCGAGACGAGGTGATCAGTCCAATCAACGGTCGCTTCATTACCCGCTGACACCACATCAACGATCTCTGGATATTGATTGGCCAAGGAGATGGCGCGCTCGATTTCGCGCTGGTTTTTGCGCTTGTTTGCCTCGAGCTCGCTGGCAGGATACTCCCCCCCCCACGGACAATTGGGATTGCTGACCTCGGCGGCAATGTAGGCACCCAACATCACCTTAAAAGCAAAGCCCTGTTCGGCAATCACTGCCAATACACGTTCGGTATGGGTGTCGCAGGCGTAAAGCCGCAGCGCATCCCAATGACCCTGCAACAGCTCCAGATCGCTGGTTATTTCGGCTTTACTCGGGAAAACCCCGGCATCGGGACTTTGACCGTCTCGAAAACCCGAGTAACAGATGGCGCGCTTATAATCGAGTGGCGAGCAATGCCTCATAGACTGGAAGCGTACTTGAATCGTTCGTCTTTGTCCCACAAGCCCCAGTGAGCACCTACGTCTCCTTCGCCGGCATCGCCTCCGACCTTCCAAGCCTCGTCAAAAGACGCGAAATAAAACATCTCGATATTTTCGCTGGCAGCCCACTCCATGGCCTTGAGAAAATAAAGATAAGCGCCCTGTGGCGACGACTCAGCCCCGTAGAAACTGCCGCCAGCACTGGGCCATCCGGTTTCAGAAATAATGATGCGCTTGCCTCCCGCCACTTTCTGCAGGCGCCGAAACATATCTTGCATATAGAGGATGGCGTAGGGATGGGCGCAACCCTCCCAAAATGGGTAGCAATTGCTCAACAGCACATCGCACGCCGCTGTGACCGCCGGTCGGTCTTCAAACTCGTAGTACGCGTCTACGTAACCCATGGGCACATCGGCGGGCAATCGCTCTCGCGCCTCGGCCATAAAGTCGAGCAATTCTGCTTCTGTCAAATCGTCTCGGTACAGCACTTCGTTACCAACAGCGGCAACGTCAACGAGTCCCTCCTCGGCAAGGGCGATCAGGTTCTCGATTTCTTGACGATTTTTTTCGGGGTCGGTGCCCAGCCAGGCGCCCACCAGCGTTTTCAGCCCTTGTTCTTTGGCAATACGGGGGATCAACTCATTGCCCGCAGTAACAGAAAACGAGCGGATCCAGTTAAAGTGCGGAGCCAGTATCGCCATTCGCCGCGATATCTGCTCGACAGATAGCGGGTCGCCGGGTTTTTGTCCCTCGGAGTAAGCGCTAAAGGCAATGCCATGCATTTTCGCATTGAGGAGCGCAGCCAAGCGCTGATCAAGATCACCATTTTCTCCGGAGTGCTCACTATTGCTCAAAAGATAGTGACGTTTTTCCTCTCGGCGAGACATAGCGATTCCTGAAGTATTTTAACGGCGTAGCCAGATGCGACGATGCTAACCAGCATCATGCTAGGGTGCAGTCTGAATACGATAGAACGCTGAAAAACTTAGATGAGCAGGAAACAAACAATCTTCACGCGACGGTAATCACCGCGACTCAAAGAGCCTCATAACCCCGATCCATCGGCAGAGTAGATCACCCAGATTTTGCGATATCCGTCGGTCTGCCAGATACCCGTCCACTCCTTGGGAATCGTCACCGCCTCTCCTGCGCTCACATCGGTAATGGTGCCGTCAGTCGAAATCAGGGTTACCCCACCCTCAAGAAAAAACATGAATTCATCTACACCATAGGGCTCAGTGATCTCGAATCGCTGCGGGCCAGCCCGATACATGCCTGAAGCAAATTTTTCGTCGGTGGATTTGAGCGATGTGATATCAAGTACCTTACCGCCCGGCTCATCGGTCGCTATAACGCTGGGGTCTTGGAAGGCAGCGCCCGCCAAATCGGCCGCTGAAAGCTTGGCCGGGTGCCGCTCTTGGCCCATGGCGGCATGACTCAGCACACTCACAAACAAAAGTATAAGAAATGCGGTAATTCGGCGTGTCGGTGCATGCTCCATGGTTGGCGCTTCCTCTTGGTAGATTACATGGCGTGCTTGGTAGGGCCTTAGCCCCAACAAACGGTATACCGCTTTATCGCATCAAGCCAGACGGATCTGCTCATTGACGGCGCGGTCGGCTGCATCAATCGCACCGTCAATATAGGCATGGGCTTCTGAATCTGAATTAGCGATGGAAATGCGCCCGATTTGTGCGCGACCTACGATATGCGGCCCGTTGTAGCGACCGTAACTTGGATCGATTCCCACTCCCTCATATTCATACGCATAACCGTGTGGCCACCGATTCAGGGTGATACCTGCCATATCCCGCTCCACGTCAAACCCGTGCGGCCCCAGCATGCCGTCAAAATGCGCAACGATATCCTGCTCAAAGTCGGTAAAAGACATCTGTAGCAATTTTGCACGGCCAGCGCGGTATTGATCTTTGGCGGGTAAACCCGGCTCGCGAGGAGAATGCCAGGCTGTCACCAGAATGGGCTGATCGGTGCGCTGCGGGTATTGGTAACGGCCCAGACTCACTGGGAAATCCAAGCGCAGATACTGAAACATAACGTTCCCTGGCGAATACGCATGGTAGTAACCCGCATCTTGAAAAGCCTTCCAGTTACGCAAGGCAAAGGTTCCCAATACAAAGGGGATTTTTGTCGCCTCCCCAATCGCCGCTTTTTGAACTTCACTGGCCTCCGGGCAGACATGGGGAATGATCTGGTTGTAACAGGCCATCACGACGTGCCGCGCCCGAACGCGGTGAAGCTTCCCTTCGCGGACATAAACAACGTCAACAAACTCACCATCAGGTGTATTACGTGCCTGCACGACAGTGCTGTTGAGCCTGATGCGGACGGGACTTTCCGCTACATCCAGCTGCGCATAGTCTGCCTTCGCGGTCACCAGATCTTCCATCGTCTCACCAGGAATAGCCCACGGAATCAGATGGCGCACCAGCGCTCTGGCCACACTGGCATTGCCGTCAGGGAATTTGTAGATGTAAGGCTCTTCAACACCGTAGTCGGGCCGTACGCCCACCTCGTCAGTGCCGGGAAACCAATACAAAGCCGCTTCCCACGCCGAGATGGCCTCCCAACCTGCACCCATCATGGGCAACCAGGAATCCTGAAGCACCTGCCTCACCGATTCGGGCTGCGCCGCATATTCCTCCAACCATTGGAGGTAGCTCGTAGTGCGCAGAATCGCCTCGCGTTCCTCCAACGTTTTACCGTCCATGTAGTCAACACCGCCAATCAGCAGCCGCGAAAACGATGGCTTGTCGTCCTCTGGAATTGGCATCTCATTCACAATCGATACCAGGCGCTTCTTCCCACTGCCCCATAAATCAATGAGCGGGCGATCCCACCAGTCATAAATCGGGTTATCAATCAGCGCGCGCCTGCCGTAGGTCGCGGCATCAAAATAGAGCCCCTGCCCCATCTCTCTTCTATCGAAGAAATCCTGATCAAAATATTGGTTGAACCGTTCAACGTAGATACCCACGTCGCGCAGTAACTGGGCCGCTACTTTTGAGTAAGCCGAGGGCGTATCGATCGCCTGGCTGCCGCCGTAACCGATCAGTGTCTTGCCATCGACCGATAATTCATTGCGCCGCGCGTGCCCGCCAAAGTCATCGTGATTATCCAGAATCAATATGCGTGCGCTGGAACCCGTGCGGTCACGGAAAAACTTTGCGGAGGAGAGCCCTGACACGCCGCCGCCCACGACTACCAGATCGTAGTCAGAATCGGTTTGCGCCTCAGGCGCGGTGAAGGTTTGCCCGGCTCGCGCAAGGGCATGAGCGATTTCAAACGTGCCCGCCACACTGCCGCGCATTCCCGTCCACGCCGGTGGGTAGTAATCAGCGCCGAGCGCAGTGTCGGAGAGCAAGCCCTTCGCGATGGCCTCCAGCGGCGTCAGCTGCAGACCCGCCGCGCCGATTGCGACACCATTGAGAAAGTCTCTCCGGGAAAAAGATCTGTTCAACCAAGTGCTCCATGAGCTTTGATAGAGGCAGTCTAACGCTTTGATCCATAATATTACGCCCCCACTAAAGGGAGTGCCCCTTTAACCTACGCAACATCTGAAACAAAATGAGAGGGACTCCGTCAATTATCTGCCGTGGACACAAACCACAGGAATCAACGATGGCAAGCGATCGCATCATTCAGAACGCCTATTACGTCTCCGATCTCGACACCGCGATCACGCGTTTTCATCAGCTCTGGGGCCTAGGGCCCTTTTTTGTTCGCCGGCACATTGCACTCGACAACGTCGTCTACCGAGGGGAGCCGTCTGAGCTGGATATTTCAGCGGCTTACACACAGTCCGGCGACATCATGATCGAGTTGGTCACGCAGCATAACGAGGCGCCGTCGACGTTCAGAGACCGATATCAATCCACAGAGAGCGGCTTTCACCACGTAGCGCTGGCATTCGGTGACCACGATCAGCAAGTGAAGCGCTTTAACGAGCTGGGCTACGCCTCGGTCACCAGCTTCAAAACATCGGAGGGCCGTGGCGCGACGTACCTCGATACTGTGGCGGCCATCGGCCATGCGACCGAAATCTACCTCGTGAACAATAGCCTGCGGGAGTTGTACGCTACTGTCAGAGATGCTTCAAACAGTTGGGATAAAAAATCGTTAAAAGTCGAAATTTAGCTTAAGGCTCCGGGCACAAAATTGCTGAGGGGTGACCATAAATTATGGTTTGCTTAAATTTTTATTACTGACCACTTCCCCTATTGTGATCCGTTTCTCTCAACATGGCTGAGACGATAGTGAGCAGCACATTAAAAAGGCCGGCTAAGCCGGCCTTTTTTGGGGGGCGATCCTCTAGAAGGAGTACCCGACCTCCAGGCCATAGGTTCTTGCCTGGCCACCAAAACGCTGGTAATTGAATGCCGCGCTTATAATGTCGGCATAATTTTCTTCAGCAAGATTTCTGCCCCACAAAGAAATACGCCAGTTGTCATTCACGAATCGGACGCTCGCATCAAAAATACCGTAGTCATCAATGGTTCTCAGCGCGTTGTTGGTAACGTCCGTATAAAAACCATCTCGCCACGCGTACTGCGCACGGAAGATAAGGTCTCCTCGATTAGCGAGCGGGAATCGGTACTCGCCTCTGAGGGTGTATTCAAACTCTGGCACTCGCTCAAACTCCAATTCCTTAGCTAAAGCTTCATTTTCTGCATCAGTGGCGGCGCCTAAATTCAAACCTGTGAACTCCTTGAACTCTGGGTCGATCCAGCCGACTCCCGCCATCAACGTTAATCTATCGGTCGGCAGCCACGTCAGTTCCGCCTCGATGCCCGGAATTTCGGCCTCTGCAGCGTTTCGCAGCAACTGCAACGGATTACCCAGAGCATCCTCGCCATTCGTGGTGCGCTGGATTTCGTCATAAATAGTAAAGAAGCCAGTCAAGTTAGCCCTCAGTCGACCGTTGGCAAAGTCTCCTTTCATTCCGATCTCATACTGATCAGCCTGCTCGGGGTCTGCGGGACCCAAGGCGGCGATGCTAGGCGCCCGCACGTTATAGTTCCCACTTCGAAAACCGCGAGTCCAGCTACCCCAGAACATCAGGTTGTCTCCGGGGCGGTACTCCAGTGCCAGCCTAGGGGAGGTGTTGCTCCAGTCTTCTCCCAGAACAGCTTTTTCGTCAGAGCACCCTGTAAAGCCGGGCCCGGCACATGGCGTCAACAAAGTTACGTTCAGATCTTTTTCTTCTCGACTGTAACGTATCCCTGCATTCAACGTTAACGAGTCAGCAAAACGCCAACGCACATTACCAAAGAGCGCAGTGCTTTTTACGTCTTGGGTCCAATCTGATTGGATGTAGTTGTAATCAAAATGATCCCGACCGGCCGTTAAACCGGAAAATTCTCTTCGCTCTATTACGCTCTGTTCTGCGTCTAGATAAAAACCACCGATGATGTAGTCGACACGATCATTAACCTCTGCGGCGTAACGCAGCTCTTGTGAAAACTGGCTGGCTTCCTCGACGTTATCTGGGAAATGGATCAGCAAAAAAGGGGTGCCATCAATATCGTTGCTGGATGTAAAAGTGAGATCCCTCCATCCTGTTACCGAGGTCAGGGTGCCACTACCTACCGCCCAATTAGCCTCTACCACCAATTGCTGTATTTCGGTATCGCTCTTGCCCACCAAATCGTGATTTACATCAAACTGATCAGTAGGCGGGGTGTAGCCAAACAATCTGAACATGGTCGACGGTGGAGAACTGGGCTCTACGAATGCTTGCGTTGCACCTGATCCGCCGTCGTCTTCAAAGTACTGGCCATACACGGTTAAATCGAAGTCAGCGCTGGGCTGCCAGGTTATTGTTGGTTTGATGAAGATGCTGTCCTGCTCATTTTGAGTTTGAGTTGGTGTACCCGGGTCAGCGCCGGTTGGATTTAAATCAGTGGGGACAAACGTACCACCATTATTGTCTTCAAAATAACCGTCAAAACTGCGGTATTGCATGGCTAATTTGGCACGAACCGAACTTGATAAAGCGCCCTGCACAACGCCCTCAAGCTGTACGAGCGACTGCGATCCCACACCGGCTTTTACTCTTCCACTGAATTCTTCTGTTGGTTTTCCGGTGCGCATTTGAATGGCACCTGCGATCGAGTTACGGCCGAAGAAAATCCCCTGCGGGCCTCGCAATACCTCCACCATCTCATAGTCAAATGCATCAAGCTGACCCGCTATTTGCGTGGCGACCACCATGCCATCAATCATGACGTTTACCGTCGGGTCTAGTGTTCTAATACTGTTTGCACCTGTCCCAATGCCGCGCATTGAAAACGTTGCAAACCCGGGGAAAGTGCTCACTGGCTGCAGTTGCACATTAGGTGCCAAAAAACCGATGTCAGTAATGTCGACTACATTTGCGTTTTCCAACGCATTTGATGAAAGCGCAGTCAAAGCAATTGGAACATCTTGCGCAGATTCCGCTCTTCTTGACGCCGTAACTACAACTTCTTCCAACACAGACGTTTCGGATTGCGCAGCAACGGGCGCAACCGTCAACGCTGAAAGCTGCAACGAAACAGCAATACCTATCAGCCTTTGTTTAGCAATCATCTCGACTCCTTAAATTAACTTGAGTTGTTGTTTGTTTGGCATGTAAAGCGCACCACCGTAGCACACATAGAAATGTGCTTCATAAGATTTTTAGCAAGAGATTTCGGCGCCTCTCCTTTTTTCTTTTACCAATCATATTGGTTGAGAAGCTGATCATTATCGGCTCATGTCGGTTATAGATTGCGCGGGTGCACACCGTGAAATAAGACCATAATTATTTTGTAAGACCGAAGACACGCTGACATCCATTAGGCCCCCAATACTGTCAATTTTCGGTAGGATGCTGGGGCTAAGCCGCGCTACTATGAAAGTGGAAAGCTTATGAATCAATCTTGCCAGTGCCCGTGTGGCAGTAATCAATTTTCCACGCACGGCGAACCGATTGTCCGCTTTTTCTGTCACTGCTCGATTTGTCAGGAGAAGTACAACGCGCCTTTTGCCGATGTCGTGTTATTCAAACTTGGCGATGTCACGGTGCCTGACCAGGCGGTTACCTTTGGAAAATACAAACGCGTTGCGGCGATAGACCGCGGCATTTGTGATCATTGCAACAAACCTGTTATGGCCAAAATGGGCAAAGACGATAAAGGTTACGCCTTCATTGCCGCAGAGAACTTTACGAACCCAGACGGGCTACCCGAGAGCACGATGCATGTATTTTACGGCACACGCGAAGCAGACGTTGACGACAGCCTGCCAAAATACAAGGGCTGGTTTAGCAGCCAGCTCGCATTCTTAAAGCTGCTTAAAGCAGCTGGTTAGAAAAGATTCGTCTTACAGGTGTACCGTGACCGTGGGCACTCGCGACGCCCGCAGTAGGTCGTTGGTCTTGCTACCCAAAAACAAACTTTTTAGCGGCGAACGACTGTAAGCACCCATGACCAGAAGATCGATTTCACGGTCGCTCAGGGCTCGCATAATTTGCTGTTCGGGGTCGCCGGGCAAATAAGCCGTCTCCACGGAAAAACCACCCAGTGCTAACGTGTCTCGAGCCCACAGCAGGTGTTTTTCCGCTTCGGCGGTTTCTTTACCCGACATCACGACGTGTACCGGTAAGTCTGCGAGGGCTGGATTACCGGCGATCAAAGAAATACACCGACGGGTCATACGTTTGCCGTCATAAGCGACCAGAAGGCTTTTCGGCTCCGTAAATTCGCTGGCGACTGTGAGAATCGGACGCCGAATCTTGCGGCTAATGCTCTCCACGTGTCGACCTAAATCGCGCTGAGTATGTGCAGCCGAGCGCCCACGTCGACCCAGCACATAAAGCGCAACGTCCTGCTGCTGTTCATCGAGCGTATCCAGTAACTGCCCGTACCGCTGACGCGTATCGACATTATTAGTACCAGCCAACTCACACCGCTGTTTTAGGGTGTTCAAGAAGACTCGGCCACGCTCGCGGATTTCTCGTGTTCGTTGGCCCTCTTCTTCCGCGAGCCGGTTTAATAAATTTTCCTGCGCATCAAAGCCGATGGCACCGCTGCGATCGTCGCTAGTTGCCATTTCGGGATGGCGATCGATGATATGAAGCAACTCCAGCGGCAGTGAAAATCGACGTGCGGCCCAGGCACCATAGTCGGCGACGTAATCTGCGTAAGGAGATTGGTCAACGCACGCGAGTATTTTTTTAGGTTGATTCATCACGTGGTATCAGTGCGGCAATAACAGATCTTCGGCATCTGCTTTGTCATGTAAGGCAAATCGATCCACCATCGTGGCGCTGGCCTCGTTTAATCCAATTACCTCGACATCGGCGCCCTCGCGGCGAAACTTCAGGACAACTTTGTCGAGGGCACTGACAGCAGTGATATCCCAAAAATGTGCCCGGCTGACATCAATCTGCACTTTTTCAATCACCTCTTTGTAGTCAAAGGACTGACTGAAGCGATCAGCGCTGGCAAAAAACACCTGCCCAAGCACGGTATAGGTTCTCAAACGACCTTCATCTCCCGACTGGGATTTCACAACTAAAATGCGGCCGACCTTATGCGCAAAGAAAAATCCGGATAACAACACCCCTGACAGCACACCCTGCGCCAGATCGTGCGTGGCAACCGTCACAATAACTGTCGCGACCATAACGACACTGGAGCTTTTGGGATGGGTGCGAAGGTTGCGAATGGAATCCCAGTTAAAGGTGCCTATCGAGACCATGATCATGACAGCGACCAGTGCCGCCATCGGTATTTGCCGGACCCAATCGCTAAAGAACAGTAATAATAGGAGTAAGAAAATGCCCGCGCTGAGTGTCGACAAGCGGCCTCTCCCGCCCGATTTCACGTTGATCACCGATTGTCCAATCATGGCACAACCTGCCATTCCGCCCAAAAACCCACTGGCGATGTTGGCGATACCCTGCCCCACACACTCTCGGCTTTTATTGCTGGGTGTATCGGTGAGGTCATCGACAATCGTGGCGGTCATAAGGGATTCCAGCAGTCCCACCACCATCAACGTCGCAGCGTAAGGCAGGATTATTTGAAGCGTCTCGAGGCTGAGAGGAATATCAGGCAATAAGAAAACAGGGAGCGTCGAGGGTAGATCACCCATGTCACCGACCGTTCGGACATCGATACCAAAATAAATGGAAATCGCTGTCAGCAGAACGATAGCTACCAGGGGTGAAGGCACCATTCTCGTGATGTAGGGGAAGCCATAGATAATCGCCAAGCCTGCCGCGGCCATCACATATACCGCGTAAGAAACGTTTATGAGCTCAGGCAATTGGGCCATAAAAATAAGTATGGCGAGCGCATTCACAAAGCCGGTCACCACAGATCGCGAGACAAAGCGCATCAGCTCCCCGAGCCGGATCCAGCCAGCGACAATCTGCAGTATTCCCGTGAGAATCGTGGCCGCGAAGAGATACTGTAGCCCATGTTCGCGAACCAAAGTCACCATCAATAGGGCCATGGCACCCGTTGCTGCAGAGATCATGCCGGGCCGACCGCCCGCAAAAGCAATGACGACTGCAATACAAAATGAGGCGTACAGCCCCACGCGTGGATCAACGCCGGCAATAATCGAGAATGCGATGGCCTCGGGTATCAATGCGAGCGCCACCACCAGACCGGCGAGCAGGTCACTGCGAATATTGGAGAACCACTCTTGGCGGATTTTAGTCATGGGTCGACCGGGAAATTGACAAAGCGGAATGCGAGACCGATACGATGATTAACCGATAACGGATTGTTATCGGGCAACGGTGATAGCACGCTGAGTCCGAAATTCCCTTAACTGGCAATCCAGTTAGGCAGTCACTGCATAGAAAGGGGGCTAACACGCGGGTTATCACGATCGATTGGGAGTGGCTCCCGCCCAGAAAGACTACGTCTGCCCGTAAGGAAAATTATGTCCCGCCCGATGAAAAAAGCCTTTGGCTTCGGCACACAAATCCGAAAATCCCCTTTTTTTGATGCCACGGTGCGCTGGGGTGCAACGGACTTTTCAGTCTACAACCACATGTATATTCCGCGCTCCTTCGGTGACCCGGAGCAAAACTTCTGGAACCTCGTAAATGACGCCATTCTGTGTGATGTCGGCGTCGAGCGGCAGGTAGAAATCACCGGCCCGGATGCGGCGAAGTTCACGCAATTACTAACTCCGCGAAATCTGTCGGAATGCGCGGTTGGCCAGTGTAAATATGTACTGATCACGAATACTGCAGGCGGGATCATCAATGACCCCGTATTACTGCGCCTGGAAGAAAACCGGTTTTGGTTATCCCTCGCCGACAGTGATGTGCTGCTGTGGGCCCAAGGGATCGCGACCCACGCCGGCCTTGATGTCGATATTCGCGAGCCCGACGTGTCGCCATTACAACTTCAAGGACCTAAGAGTGGCGAGATTATGGAAGCGCTCTTTGGTCCGTGTATTCGTGATTTGAAGTACTACTGGCTGGATCACTTTGAGCTCGACGGCATCCCCTTGGTGATCTCGCGCACCGGCTGGTCGAGCGAGTTGGGTTATGAGATCTATCTACTCGATGGCGCTCACGGCGAACAGCTTTGGGAGAAGATCATGGCAGCGGGGGAGCCACTGGGACTCAAGCCGGGCCACACCTCGTCTATTCGCCGTATCGAGGGCGGCATGCTGTCTTATCACGCCGATATGGACGCGAGTACGAATCCTTTTGAGCTCGGCCTCGATCGCTTGGTGGATCTTGAAATGCCCGCCGACTTTATCGGCAAAGCTTCGCTACAAAGCATCAAACAAAACGGCGTCACACGATCCCAAGTGGGCTTGGTGATCGAGGGTGAACCCCTTTCGGGGCCCAACACCGAGTTTTGGTCGGTTTCGTCGGGGGACAAGATCGTCGGCAAAGTCACCTCGGCGGTGTACTCACCCCGACTCAAACAAAATATCGCGCTGGCGATGGTATCCATCGACTGCGCTGACATCGGTACCACCTGCCTGGTAACAACGCCTGACGACCAGCGCGCGGCAAAGGTTGTACCCAAGCCATTCTATGACCCGAAAAAACGCATCACGTCGGGGGCAACGCAATAGCCATGAATGCGGTCGTGGGGAGGTCGCAATGCATCAGCGGTGCGCAGCAGGCAGCGTAAGCAGGGCGACTCAGCGGCCGATGACTTAAACCAGAGCGCGCGCCTGGTCGCGAAGTTCTGTCTTGCGAATTTTGCCGGTGGAGGTTTTGGGCAGCGGGGCAATAACCACGCGCTTGGGCCGTTTAAAACCCGCGAGTTGCTCTCTCGCATGGGCGATCAGCTCCGCTTCCGTCAGGCGGCTCCCCGGGGTCAATTCAACAAACGCACAGGGGACCTCACCCCATTTCTCATCGGGCATAGCCACGACGGCCGCACAGAGCACATCCGGGTGGCTATAAATAGCATTTTCAACTTCGATGGATGAGATGTTCTCGCCGCCGGAAATAATAATATCCTTGGAGCGGTCGCGGATTTCAATGTAACCGTCGGGGTGCTGCACCGCGAGATCACCCGACCAGAACCAGCCGTCTGCAAAGGCTTCTGCAGTTGCCTCAGCCTGTTTGAAGTAGCCCTTCATGACAATATTGCCGCGAAAGGCCACCTCGCCCTGGGTCTCACCGTCCCACGGAACGGGCTCGCGGGTGGTCGGATCCAGTACCAGCACATCTTCCTGCAACTCATACGCCACGCCCTGACGTGCCTTAAGTTTGGCTTGTTCTTCAGCATCCAAAGAAGACCATGTCGCTTTATTGGCGCACACGACTGCCGGGCCGTAGACCTCAGTCAACCCGTAGACATGGGTGATCGCAATACCCATCTGCTCCATCGCCAGAATCGTCTGTGGCGGAGGTGGCGCCGCTGCAGTCATCATCCGCACAGTTTGGTTAAAGTCCGCGCGCTCGGAGTCGTCGGCATTGGCAATCATCGACATAATGATCGGTGCGCCACATAAATGGGTGACGCCATGTGAGGCAAGAGCCTCATAAATGCTCACAGCACTTGGGCTACGCAAAAACACGTGGGTGCCAGCCAACAAGGTAATGGTCCAGGGGAAGCACCAGCCATTACAGTGAAACAAGGGCAGTGTCCACAGATAGACGAGATGATGGGGCATCTCCCAAGTAACGACGTTGTTCACCGCATTGGTCCACGCGCCTCTGTGTGAATACACCACGCCCTTCGGTTGACCCGTCGTCCCAGAAGTGTAGTTGAGCGCCAGCGCGTCCCACTCATCATCCGGTGGTCGATAAGAGAACTCGGGGGTTCCCTCCGCCAGAAGCGCATCGTAGGTCAGTGCACCGATGCGATCCCCCCCGGGGCCTTCCGAGTCTTCGATGTCAACAATCAGCAAATCTCTCCCCGAGGCGGCCACGGCCTCGCTGGCCAATGCGGAAAATTCCGTATCGACCAAAAGCACTTTGGCCTCTCCGTGATCGAGGATGTAGCCCAGCGTCGCGGCATCGAGGCGCACGTTATTGGCATTGAGCACCGCACCCAGCATCGGCACCGCCAGAGCACACTCCAACGCTTCAGGGATATTTGGTGCGATAAGGGCAACCGTATCGCCCTTGCCAACGCCCCGCTGTGATAAAGCAGAAGCCAAGCGTTTACAGCGATCCGCTACCTCACCCCAATTGCGCCGAATACGGCCATGAATCTGAGCCGGGCTGTCGGGATAAACACGCTCGGTGCGCTTTAGCGCGGAAATGGGCGTCAGTGGCGCGAAGTTAGCAGCCGTTTTTTGTAACTCGACCCCGTCATAAATATTCACCGCTACACGCCCTCTTTCGCTCCTTCAGATTGCCCGTTTCGGCAATCTGATTGCTAACAGAGTGTAGCGCGGCCTGACTTAGGCAGAAAATGCTTTGGCGCATGCAGGGCGCGCCATCAAACGATCCGCATAGGCACTCAAATTGGGATAACTCTCTTCAGTGATAACCCCAAGACGCTTTGACATGATGCAGGCGTGTCCGAGCATGGTGTCGGCGGCGGAGAACGCGCCAATCAGATACTCGCGCTCCGCCATGACCTCCTCCACCGGTACCCAGGCCTTTGCCAGTAACCGCTCTGCCTGACCCCTTACCGTCTCGTCCTGACGCTCCGGGGGAAGTAACAGCGTGTGCACAACAATGGTATTGATAGGCGGCATGACCATGCCTTCACAATAGTGAAACCACTGCAGATACTCGGGAAAATGAGGATCATCTGCAGCGGGCTTGAGGCCACCATTTTTGTGTCGCTCGAGGATATATTCAGCGATGGCGCCCGACTCAAAAATAGTCACTTCACCGTCTTCCAATACAGGAATGCGCCCCAAAGGGTGACGCGCACGATGCTCATCTGATTTCAAATCTTTTGGGTGAAAATCCATTCTGTTGAGCTCATAGTCCAGACCAAGCTCCTCAAGTAACCACAGCGTTCGACTCGCCCGGCTATTGGGTGCGAAATGAAGTTTCAACATAGTGGCTTACCTCTGAAATCGAATGGAGGGGAATGCGACAAACGTCAGGCTTTCTATATTGGCATAAAAAATGCCAATAGTTAACGTTGATCATACGTCGGCTGAAGAGGCCGAATCGGAGAAAGGTAAGCGCGCCGATATATGCTCGCCATCCTCCAACAATCTTACGCCGAGGCCAATGAGCCTCACCGGTTGCGAGCGTCGCTCCCAACCCTCCTGCAAAAGCTGATGAAAGTCAGTTTCTATGGCTTTGGTGCCCACCCGCTCTACCGTGGTGGTCGTGAAGTCGTTGAATTTGAGCTTAACGAAGGCTTTGGTAATGCCGTTCCACGCCTTGGCGGACTCAATTCGCTCCATCAAGTTGATGTAAAGCTGCTCGATGATGGGTGCCCATTCCTCGGGGCCCCTCACATCTTCGGGAAAGGTTCGCTCGACGCTGATTGACTTGCGGACGCGGGCCGGTTGCACGGGCCGATCATCTCGCCCGCGCGCCCGTTCGTGCAGCACCACGCCAAATTTGCCGAAGCGGCGTCTGAGATCGAGCAAGCTCCAATCGCGAATATCCGCGCAAGTTCGCAGGCCGTAGCGATGCATTTTCTCTGCCGTGACTGCCCCCACCCCGGGAATCTTTTTCACCGGCAACGCGGCTACAAAAGCGTCGACCTCGTCGGGCGGGATTACCGTCAATCCGTCGGGTTTTTGCCAGTCCGAGGCAACCTTGGCAATAAATTTGTTGACCGAGACACCCGCGGATACGGTTATCTCTAGCTCTTCCCGAATACGCCCTCGTATCGCTTTTGCGATGCGGGTTGCCGTCAGCTCGCCATCAGATATCTCGCTGACATCGAGATACGCCTCGTCTAGGGAGAGCGGTTCGATGATTTCGGTGAAGTCGCTGAAAATGGCGCGCATCACTTTTGACGCCTCGCGGTACTTTCGCATTTGCGGCGCAACGACCGTGAGCTGTGGGCACAGGCGCATGGCCTGTGCGGTAGGCATAGCCGAGCGCACGCCAAAGGCACGCGCTTCGTAATTGCACGTGGTAAGCACGCCCCTGCGCTCGGCGCTACCACCCACCGCCATGGGAATGCCCCGTAATCCGGGGTTGTCCCGCATCTCGATGGCTGCATAAAAACAATCGGCATCGATATGGATGATCTTGCGCTGCATGCGCTGAGAGTACACTGAAATTCACGGGGTTTACCGCCACATAAAACTCGCTCAAGCTTCGGTTTCAAATTACTGGAATGCTGAATGAGCGCCCACATCCCACAACGACATGCAAAGCAAGATCTGTTGCTGGACGAAGGCGCGCTGGCTGAGCGCATCTTTCAACATATCGATGCGGCGACGACCGACCTCGGCGAGTCGGTGTGGCGGGAGCCGGTTTCGCATTATCTGAGTCATGAGCGCTTCGAGGCAGAGTGCGCAGTAATACGCCGGCATCCCACACCATTTTGTCCGTCTGCAGCCCTCCCCCAACAGGGCAGCTATCTTGCGCGCGTGGCTGCGGGCAATCCGATTGTGGTGTCGAGGGACGATGTCGGAACGGTTCGCGCGTTCATCAACGCCTGCCGCCACCGAGGCATGCAGGTCGCAGAAGGAAGCGGCTGCGCTAAGGCCTTGTCATGCCCCTACCACGGCTGGACGTATGGCTTGGATGGCACGCTCAAGGGTATACCGGGCCAGGCGGGCTTCCCCGCACTCGACAGAGACCAACACCGCCTCGTCGAAATTTCCGCAATAGAGCGCGGGGGTATTATTTATGTGCAGCAAGAGGGTGAAATCGACTCTGGCACCCTCGAATACGCACTCGACTATTTTTCAGCAGATCAACCGCTCTTCGACCAGAAGGTCCTCACCGATTCCGCCAACTGGAAACTCCTCTACGAAACGCTGATGGAGGGCTATCACATCAAGTCACTTCATCGAGAATCCTTTTATCCTTTCGGCTATGACAATCTCAATGTTGTGGAGACATTCGGACCCCATTCGCGCGTGGTTTACCCCTTCCAGCGTATCGAGCAGATGCGTGATGTACCACCAAATGAGCGCAATTTGACCGGTTTGGTAACGTCGGTATATATGCTGTTTCCTAACGCCAGCATCTCGGTACTCTCAAAGCACACCAACCTCGTGATTCTCGAACCCATCTCACCAAACGAATCCCGGTGGGTGATATACAGCCTGATTAATACCGCTCCGGACGGCACGCTTTTTAGCCTTGAAGAAGCCAAACGGGACGCGGTTTTCGTGAATGACTCGGGGCAGGAAGAGGATCGAGCGGCGGCCGCTGCGATCCAGCAAACGCTGGCAAGTGGTGCCAATAGCCATTTCACTTTTGGGCACTTCGAAAAAGCTATCGTGCATTTTCACGAGCAGCTTGAGCGCGCCTTGTAGTCGTCACACAGTGGCTAGCGGCGCCTGACCGCCCGCTTTGGTGAACTCCTGAAACGACAGTTTTTTAACTACGGTTCGAGATATATCCAGCTACCCACCCTCCTTTTCACCAGCTCTTCACTTTGCGGTTAAAAGGGCCATAATCTCAGAAAACACTTATTGAGGATTGCAACGTGAAACCAGGCATCATTTTTGGCGTGGTATTGGTCATCATCATCGGCGCAATCGTCGCTTCACATCAGATGACCGAGAGTGGTAACAAGCACTTTGATAAAGCCGGGGAAAACTGGAAACAGAATTGACGCGGTATGTTAAGGCAGGACGGCACGGGGCCAGTTCTTCACGAAAGGTCAATCGCCCCGATCAGACTGCACCTTTTCGAAATGCGCCTCTAGGATGTCACTACCGAGGGTAGAGCCATCGTTGTTACCCAACCTGATCGCGGGCCACGCTCCGGTGGCGAATAGAAACAAGACCGTCGCGCCCTCCTGTCCTGCAACCAGCGGACCATAACCGCGGTTGGCCAGCCCGATGCGGATGTCTCCCGCCTGATGCCACGTTGCACCCACCCTCTGCGAGCCTTCGAGAATAATTTCGGTGTAATCACAATCGTGGGTATGCGCCTCGATTGTGCAGCCCGGGGGATAGAACACCTTGAATACGGTGGGTGACTCCGGCCGGGTTGGGTCGCCCACGCGATACATTGAGGAAACCACGCCTGTAGGAAGCTCGATCTTGTCGAGGTCCTCCCAATTCATGGCGTAGTGGCCCTTTCGTTCCAAGGCCTCTTTGATTTCGCGATCCGTTGCCTGTGCCATTTGCGCCACCTAGTCTCTCGCTCGGGCGAAGAGGCAGAGTTGTTGTAGTGCCACCGTCGCCGCAGCCAAAGAGGTAATGTCGCCTACGTCATACTGAGGCGCAACCTCAACGACATCCATACCGACCAAATTGATGCCTTTGAGCTGCTGCAGGATCTGCATCGCTTGATGCGTTGACAGACCGCCTACTACGGGTGTGCCAGTACCGGGCGCAAAACTCGGGTCAAGACAGTCGATATCGAAGGTCAGGTAGCAGGGACGATCGGCCACAATGCCCTTGATGCGCTCAGCCAGATCAGCCGCCTTTAAGTCGTGAACTGCTGGCGCATCAAAAATATGAAAACCGTGGTCACTGTCATTATGGGTGCGCAGTCCTATCTGTACCGAATGTGAAGGCGTAACAAGGCCTTCCCGGGCGGCGTGATAAAACATGGTGCCGTGATTGATGCCCTGGCTTTCCTCCGCCCAAGTATCCGAATGGGCATCAAAATGAATGAGCGACAGCGCTCCATACTTCTCTGCATGCGCCCGCAGCAGGGGATAAGAGATGAAGTGATCTCCGCCAATGGCTAGAAGAGCGGTATTGGTCGCGAGAATTTGTTTGGCGCACTGATAAATTTCCTCGGGCACGCCAGCGGGGTTCCCGGCATCAAAATCGCAGTCGCCGTAGTCAACCACCGCCAATTCGTCGAAGGGGGAAAAGCCCCAGCCTACCGCCTGTCGCTCCCACGCCAAGCTCGCCGAAGCCTCACGCACCGCGCGCGGGCCAAAGCGACTGCCCGGGCGATTGGTGGTAGCCAAATCAAATGGCACGCCCAGCACCGCCACATCGGCCTGGGATAAATCGCGCGAATAGCGGCGGCGCATGAAACTGACAATGCCACCGTAGGTGGGTTCCTCCATCACGCCATAGAGGCTGTCTCTGGTCATAGCCTGATCAGTAGCGGACTGCATAGCGCTGGGTCACTCCTTTATTGAGTCACGCGATGGTGAGTAACATACCGCAAAAGACCTCGCCCTTTCTTCGACAAATCAGGCGCGCGGGGCTACTCAGGAAGCGGCCACCATGACCGGTCGCTTAGCATCTTTACCATAGAGGTTGACCTGAAGGCTGGAAATCGCGTGCACCAGGATAATGGGCTCAATCTTCTGCTTACCTGTCCAATGGATTTTCGGGAAGCGCTCTAAAATGCGCTCATACGCCATCTTGAGCTGTAATTGAGCCACCCGGTTACCCAAACATCGATGCACACCATGGCCAAAGGCCAGATGCTTCTCGACGTTATCACGGGTCATGTCGAAATTATCGGGATCGGGAAACACAGAGGGATCTCTGTTGGCGGCGCCGTACCACATGATCACCTTCTCGTCCTTGGCAATCCGCTGTCCCGCAATCTCGGTGTCCTCCATCGCCGTGCGGCGCATGTGCATCACGGGAGAGACCATCCGTAACGCCTCGTGGGACATCCTCTCGATCAAAGACGGGTCGTCCAGCACCATTTGCCGCTGCTCGGGAAACTCGGTCAGTAGCCGGATCGTGCCCGAAAGGGAATTACGCGTGGTGTCATTGCCCGCAAAAATGATGAGCAACCAGGAGCCGTCAAGGTAGCTCTGGGACAGGGGCTTATCCCCGAGCGTCGCGTTGGCAATCGTCGTCAGCAAGTCCTGTCGGGGATTTTCGATCCGGTCGGACATCACCCGCTCTCCATAACTGAACATGTCATGGAGAATCTTCTCAAAGCGAAACGGGAAAGAGGGTTCGGCCAGCAGCATCCGAAATGGATGGGTGATGAACTGGGGCGCAAGCTCAAGATAATGCATCCATTTGATAATGTCGGCGCGATCTTCCTCGTCCACCCCGAGCATTTCGCACAGCGTAAACATGGGTAACTCAATAGAGAACAGCTTGGCGAAATCAACCACCGGGCCTTGCCTTTCCATGTTGTCCAACAGGTCGTCAATTTTTCGACCCACTTTTTCTTTGAGTGTTTCTATATAAGCTGGAAAGAAAAAGGCCGCCTGCTGGGTGCGAAGGTCCCTGTGCAAGTCGGCATCGAGATTAATGAGCGAATTGTAGGCTGCATACATTAACCGCTCTGCTTTGCCTTTGTCGTTACGCAAGACGCTCATGTTGATGCTGCCGCGCTGAGACGAGAATATCTGCGGATTGAGCTCCACATGCTTGACGTCGTCGTATCGCACTACCGACCAAAACCCCGAAGAAGGCTTTTTGATCTGGGACCACATTACAGGGGCTTCTTCACGCATGCGGCGGTAAAAGTCAAAGGGCTGACCGCGGGTCCAACTATGAGTGACGCCCAATTTGAACCCAGAAAGTCGCGGATAGATTTCTTCAAAAACGGGGTCGCGTGCTCCGCTGTCCAACAATATATCGTCGCTAACAGCGGGATGATGTTGTATCGGTTGGGCGCTATTCATAGTGTATCCACGGTGATCAAAGCCAATGCGATTGGCCCTTTTTGAGCGGCCATGTTAGGCATATTCGGCGAAAAGTACAGTTCAGATCAGACGGCAAGAGAGTGAATGGCAGCGCGCCTCTCGTCTTTGAATCGCTTCTGCACGTTACGCCGTATAATCTCCCGCGCCAAAACTGAGGAACCACCGTGAGATCCCTGATTCTGCTCATTATTTGCATGTCGCTGCCCTTCGCAGCACAAGCGGAATACTCCCGCGCCTACCTCGATAGCTACCCCTTACAAACCGCCCACATCGGTGAGCTGGATATTGCCTATCGAATTGTGGGGCCGGGTGCTGACAAGCCCAAAGCGGTGGTCATCATGGGGCTTGGTGGCTCCAACGTGGCCTGGGGAGACGCGCTGATTTCAGGCCTAACCTCCGGTGGATACGAAGTGCTCATTCTGGATAACCGCGATACGGGCGCATCAACCCGCTTCGACGACTGGGGTCAGCCCGTGCTGTGGTGGGAACTGCTGAAGTACCGGTTCGGATTCTCGGTGAATGCTCCCTACACTCTTAACGATATGGCAGCAGACATCGCTGGATTGATGGATCAAGTGGGGTACGAAGATGCCCATATTGTAGGCGCTTCCATGGGCGGAATGATTGCCCAAATCGTTGCGGCACGATATCCCGAGAAAACGCGTAGTCTGATCTCCATCATGTCTACGACCAATGCCCCGCATTTGCCGCCACCAACAAAGGAGGCGGAAATGAATCTGCGCGATCTGGCTACGGGCGAAGCGCAGGAGGAGCGCGAACGGTCGATCCGCGAGCGAGGCTTTTACCCTGAATCGATGCAACGTCATCTAATGGCGATTTTTAAAACCGGCGACCGATCAAATGAAGTAGCCGGGATCGACACCCCCACCTTGGTGCTTCATGGCGCAGATGATGGTTTGGTGCCCCCAGAGCACGGGCGGCATACCGCTTCACTGATTCAGGGCGCTCGCTTCTCACTGATCGAGGGTATGGCTCACAACATGCCAGACGAGGTCATCCCCCTATTGGTAGCAGAGATGACGGGGCATATGGATACCGTCGACCGCATCGCCGCAAGCACCTTGTAAGCCTCCGGGTGGGCCGGGCGTCGCCCACCCAGACCCCCTCAAAACTCCAAACGAAAACGCACACCGAGATTTCTTCCCGGCAACGGCACCTGGTCCTTAACGAAAGACGTATGGTTGCGCGCGATTTCGTCTGTCAGATTGCGGGCAAATGCCGTCAAGATGATCCGCCTGGCGTCATTAAAACGATAGGTCCATGACGCATCCGCATTGACCAGAGTAAAACCGTCCGTACTTGACTCACCGAGACCCACTTTGTTCTGGCGCTCTACATCTTTAACCAAGAGCTTGGCAGAAAAGTCTTCAAGGTTATAACGCACGGTGAACAAGTTTCTCGCAGGCACGATGCGCGGCACGTCGCCACCCCGCGTGAACTCCGCGTTGACCTCGTCTCGACCCAGCGTCAACTCGAGCTCGCCACGGGGCAGGTCAAACCGCGTGCCAAGCTGGATCTCGTAACCGGTAAATTCTGCATCCTGCTGGCTGTACTCCGAGAGAATCAAGCCACCGTGATCAAAATGCGCCCCAGCTTCGTGCTCTTCGTCATGAAGCGCGCCTTCATGATCTTCCTCGAGATGCGCTGCATGCTCGTCCTCGAGTTCATCGCGCAGATAAATATAGCTATCGACCCGGTTGTAATAGACAGACACGGAGCCAAACCAACCGTGCAAATCAAAGTTGAAAGCCAAATCGATATTATCGGAGCGTTCCGTTTCTAGACTGATGTCACCCACCTCATAGCGGCTGCTCGCCAAGTGCTCCCCATTCATAAACAGCTCAACCGCCGAAGGCGTTTTGCTGACACTCGCGAGACCTAAAGACACAGAGGCGTGCTGATTCAGGTCGCGTCGAAGCGTGGCCGCGGCACTGAACACTTCGTCGCTAAAGGTGGCAGGCTCGTAAGCAACTTCCTCGTCATGATGTTCGTCTTCATGCCCTTCTCCGTACTCGCCCTCGTGATAAACATCATGTTCCTCTTCGTGATGCATGTCGGCGATGAAGCCGTCGCGCTCTACGTGATCAAGACGAAAACCCAGATCTAATGAAGCAAAGCCGAGGTCATCAGAGCTGAAAAAACCCAGCGTGGTCTCGGTAGATTCAACCGGGGCCATAAAGGCTTCCTCGCCAATGATCGAGATTTCCTCCTCAGCGTAGTTCAGCACGACCTTTCGAATTCGCTCACCAGAGCTTAAATCCAGTGCCACAGAGACCTCATTGGCTTCATTGCTAAAAACCGTAGGTCCCTCGGCATGGTTAGGGCCTTCATGTGAATCGTCTTCACCGTGATCATCCTCCGCATGCTGCTCGGTCAGCTCGTAATCCGTATTCTTTATGTTGATATCGACCGCATTCAAAAACGGGATTGAAGTTTTAAAGGAGCTACTGAATGCGATAATTTCCGATTCAGTTTCGGAGAAAATACGTTCATCACCAGACTCGGCATGATGGGCATCATCTTCTCCATCGTCATGATCCTCGTCGTGGCCCTCTTCATGGCCGTGTTCGTCATGGGCGGCCTCCGAATGAAACGGAATGCCATAAGTGCTCCTCAAGTCGCTGTATGAGACACCGATGTAGCCCCAATCACCCGTAGTGGAGATTCCCAACCGATGGGACCTGTTAGAGACGTCTGAGTTGGCGAGGGTATCCATATCCCCATCGCCTTCCTCATGTTCCTCGCCATCGTGATCTTCATGGACGTCCAGTACTGCGCCACCGGGGATTTCATAATCCTCCATGTCGATATCTTGGTAGCTGTAGGTCAGATTCAAGC
>JAYPXQ010000016.1:0-33092 GCA_038135595.1 Halieaceae bacterium | reverse complement strand
TGGATTATTCGAGTTATGTGGGTGTTATCGGCGTGGGCCGTGTGACCCGAGGTAAGGTGTCGACCAACTCCCCGGTGACGATTGTCGGACGTGAGGGGGCGACCCGGTCAGGCCGTATATTACAAATTATGGGTTATGAAGGGCTGGAGCGAGTTGAAGTGCCCTCAGCTCAGGCGGGGGACATCGTTTGTGTTACCGGGATCGATGGCCTGCTGATATCCGATACCTTGTGTGACCCGTCCCATCCCGATGCACTGCCTGCGCTGACGGTGGACGAGCCCACGGTCAGCATGACCTTTCAGGTGAATGATTCACCCTTTGCCGGACGCGAGGGGAAATTTGTGACCTCGCGCAATATCAAGGAGCGGCTGGAGCGCGAGCTGATACACAATGTCGCCTTACGAGTCGAACCCGGTGAAACTGCCGACAAATTCAAGGTGTCGGGACGGGGTGAGCTGCACTTGTCGGTGTTGATCGAGAGTATGCGACGAGAGGGATTCGAGCTCGGGGTATCACGGCCTGAGGTCATCCAGAAAATCATCGACGGTGTGCTGAGTGAGCCGTATGAGCAATTGGTGCTGGATATTGACGAACAGCATCAGGGGGCTGTGATGGAAGAGTTGGGTCTGCGCCGAGCGGACTTAACGCAGCTGACGCTCGATGGCAAAGGTCGGGTCCGTCTTGAGTTTATCGTTCCCGCCCGCGGGTTAATTGGTTTCCGCTCGCAGTTTCTGACACTGACGTCGGGCTCTGGAATCATGACGCATGTGTTTGACCACTATGGTCCGGTGACGGCCGCCGCGCTCGCCGAGCGCCAAAATGGCGTGTTGGTCTCAATGGTAAACGGCAAGACCTTGGCCTATGCCCTGCATGCGCTTCAGGACCGAGGACGGCTGTTCATCGATCCTAACGTGCAGGTTTACGAAGGCCAGATTGTCGGTTTGCACAGTCGCGGTAATGACTTGGTCGTGAATCCCACCAAAGCGAAGCAACTGACCAACGTGCGGGCATCGGGCAATGACGATGCGTTGACGTTAACGCCGCCTGTGCGACATTCACTGGAACAGGCCCTAGAGTTTATTGAGGATGACGAATTGGTGGAGGTCACCCCCGACAGCATCCGTCTGCGTAAGAAGTGGCTTTTGGAGCACGAGCGCAAGCGCGCTGCGCGATCCGCTGCCTGACTACTCGAAGCGCTTCAGCATCTCGATATGAGGAATATCATCTTCGAGGTAGGGTGTGCCGATTACTTTGAATCCCAGTGATTCGTAAAAAGATTGTAAATAGGCCTGTGCGCTCAGTCGGATGCCGTCAGGCCATCGCGCAGCGCAGAACTTCACCGCACTCGCCATCAAGTCTCGTCCCAGCCCCAGTCCGCGATACGCCGGATCGATAGCGACTCTTCCGACGGCGCACTCCGCGTAACTCACGCCGGGGGGAGCGACGCGCAATGTGCCGATGAGTTGCCGGTCGTGCAGGAGTTCGAGATGCCAACAGAGCGGGTCTTTCTCGTCGACTTCCTGATAAGGGCATTGTTGCTCGACAACAAAAATGGCAGTGCGCAAGGCCAGTAGCCGATGCCACTCGGCGACACTGAATACATTGAAATGCCGCCAGCGTTGGGTCAGCGCCTGCCGATCTTGCTCCTTCAGCACTTGCATGGCATGTCCTCAACGGTCTTGTCCGTCGCGGTGGTCATGTGATCATTGACTCCGTGGTATTTCCAGTTCCGGGTGCGTTAGGATAGCGCGCTTGCAGGAGCCCGCAGTAACGCACATTTGACTGCCTGAAGAGAGCCTCAAGACCATGACAGATTTGATGCAGCCGGCGACAGATGTCGAGCAGCTTTCCCTGAAGGATTACGCCGAGAAAGCCTACCTCGACTATTCGATGTACGTGATCCTCGACCGTGCCCTGCCGCACATTGGTGACGGGCTGAAACCGGTGCAGCGACGCATCGTCTACGCCATGAGCGAGCTGGGACTCAAAGCCAGCGCCAAATACAAAAAGTCCGCACGTACCGTCGGTGATGTCATCGGTAAGTTCCACCCCCATGGCGATAGCGCGGCCTATGAGGCGATGGTATTGATGGCGCAGAGTTTCTCCTATCGCTACCCGTTGGTCGACGGCCAGGGTAACTGGGGCTCCCCCGACGACCCCAAATCCTTTGCCGCCATGCGCTACACAGAGTCGCGCCTGACCGCCTATGCCGACGTACTCCTGTCAGAGCTTGGTCAGGGCACCGTCGATTGGCAACCCAACTTCGACGGGACGCTGGACGAGCCTATGGTGCTCCCCGCACAGGTGCCCAATCTGCTCCTGAATGGCACCACCGGAATCGCGGTGGGCATGGCCACCGATATCCCACCGCATAATCTCGCGGAGGTTGTCGCCGCTACCATTCACTTACTCGAGTCGCCCAAAGCGAGCGTTGCTGACCTGTGCCAGTTCATCAAGGGTCCTGACTTCCCGACTGAAGCAGAAATAGTGACGCCGGCCGATGAAATGTTAGCCCTTTATGAGACGGGCCGCGGCGCCCTCAGAGTGCGTGCCGCTTACACTGTGGAAGATGGTGCGGTTGTCATTCATGCGCTGCCCTATCAGGTTTCGGGTGCCAAGGTGCTGGAGCAGATTGCCGCCCAGATGCAGGCGCGCAAATTGCCCATGGTTTCCGATCTGCGCGACGAATCAGACCATGAGCATCCCACGCGATTGGTGCTGGTGCCGCGATCCAACCGCATCGAGGTTGACGCTGTGATGAGCCACCTCTTTGCGACCACTGACCTTGAGCGCACCTATCGGGTCAATCTGAACGTTATCGGTATCGACGGCAGACCTGGCGTCAAGTCGTTGCTCACGATTCTCAAGGAGTGGCTGCACTTCCGAAAGGCCACGGTTAAACGCCGCCTGGCCCACAGGCTTGACCGTGTCGAGAGGCGACTCCACATCCTTGATGGTTACCTCATCGCTTTCCTCAATATCGATGAGGTGATTCGGATTATCCGTGAGGAGGATGAACCCAAACCTGCACTGATCAAGGCGTTCAAGATCACCGATACCCAGGCAGAGGCGATCCTTGACCTCAAGTTGAGGAATCTGGCCAAGCTTGAAGAGATGAAAATCCGCGGCGAGCAGGATGAATTGGCCGCTGAGCGCGACGCCTTGAAGAAGACTCTCGGTAGCGAGGCGCGATTGAAAACACTGATCAAGCGCGAGCTCAATGACGTGGTGGCGGCCCATGGCGATGCACGTAAGTCGCCCCTGATGATCCGCGAGGAGGCGAGGGCCTTCAGCGAGCTGGAGCTTACCACTGCGGATCCCCTTACCATCGTCCTGTCAGAGAAGGGTTGGATTCGGGCGGCGAAAGGACACGATATTGATCCGACGGCGCTGAGCTACAAATCTGGAGACGGTTTTCGGTTTGCGGCCAAGGGCAAGTCGAATTTACCGACGGTGGTTCTGGATTCTACCGGTCGAGCCTATACCATCCCCACGCATCAGTTGCCTTCTGCGCGGGGGCAAGGGGAGCCTCTGACAGGCCGCATCAGCCCGCCATCGGGAGCAACCTTTGAGGGGTTGTTGACCGGGCAGGAGGGAGATCGCTTCCTGCTCGCCAGTGATGCCGGATACGGCTTTGTTGTGCAATTTGCGCAGTTGCAAGCCAAGAACAAGGCCGGCAAGGCGTTGCTGACACTGCCCAAGAATGCCCGTGTGCTGTCACCAGCGGCAATATCCGGTGCCTCGGAGTGCTGGGTGGTTGTTGCAACTAACGAGGGGCGGATGCTGGTGTTCCCGCTCAACGACGTGCCAGAGCTGGCGCGGGGCAAAGGTAACAAGTTAATTGGTATCCCGTCCGCCCGGGCAGCCGCTCGCGAGGAGTTCGTTGTCGGCCTATGCGTTGTCTCCGAGGGTGACACGCTGCAGGTCACTTCTGGTGGCCATTACCGCAACTTCAAATGGTCCGAACTCGAGCACTTCAAGGGCGAGAGAGGGCGACGCGGTAGCAAATTGCCTAAGGGATATCAGCGGGTGAGTCACGTCGCGGTGGTTAGCGACTCGTAACTTTAAAACGGCAAGAAACCCTGAGGGCTATCCGGGTCTGCGGGCGTAATGACCCGGCGTAAGAGGGTTAGTTGGCGGGCGAGTAAATCCATGTGGCGACTACTGATGTCGCCCAGCGCCATCCATTTTTCATCAATAACGTCGATCCCCATGCGAGAGGTCAACCCTTCATCCTCCGCAGCTCGCGACGAGAGCAAAATGGCGTCTACATCCTGACGTGATAACTCGAGCAGGTCATCGAGGGTCGCTTGGATGTACAGGCCCGGATAAATGTCTTCAGCGTCTCCCCGGCCTAACTCACTGACGCCGATCGCCAATCCCGGTGTGAACGACAGACGTTCAGTTTTTTCTGCCAGTGCCGCAGCCTCGGACAATAGCCAGGCACAACTCGCCGCCCGCAGCACCGGCGAACCGATGGAGTGGGATCCGGAAAAATAGATGGCGAGGCCAAACTGCCTGATTACCGACAGCTCACCTCCGTAGAAGCCGGCGCTACCGAAGGCGATGCGATGCAGTAACCCCACATATGCCTGCAATCGGCTGTCATCCAACGTGTCGAGGTACCCGGGCAAGTGCTCTAGAGAAATGCACAGAATGGCCGTATCGCGATAGTGGTCGTCACCGGCCTGGGACAGGTTCTGCGACTTGAGTAGGTCAAGCGGGAGTGCATTGATACTGTCCCGGAGCTTGAGTACCTCGTTGACCGAGACTGATGATTCGTCAGAGATCGCATCCAATTGCGCAACGGCTTCGCTGATATCACTTGCCAGCCGCTGACCCATGGGTCGCGTAATGGCGAACACGGCGGTGCTTAGCAACGCGGCCAGTGCGATCAGTCCCCACACCAGCGTCTCTCTGGCAGCCAATTGCGGGGTCAAATCAAGGTACAGCTCCACCGATCCCGCTGTGTTGCCATCAATGAGGATGTGATGGCTGTAGCGCGAGCCGCTGCTTGCAATAGTACCCGCCACAGCAAGCTCATTGCCCTCGATGTCGAGCGCTCTGGCGCCCGAAAACAGGCTTTGGTCTGTATAAAACTGCAGCGCAGTTGCCAGTCCCAGTCGGTCTCCGGAGGCCAACTCGGTCCCCGCTCGAAGTCCGAGGTTGGCGACAGCGGCTTCTGCGTGCTCGTTAAGCGTCGTGTTCATGATCGATTGGGTGGACTGTGCGGCGACCGCGACCAATATCAGCGTCGCGAGCAGGCAACATCCCGCAGCCACCAAAGCGAGTTGGTAAGACAGGGGTTGGTGACGTAATCGTCGCAAGATGGGTTTCACTTCGTGTCTCCATGACCACGGCGTTCAGTATAAACTTCATGGCCGCGGCTGTTGTGACAACGTCGCGATCTATCTTTCAAACGACAGGAATAGGTGATTCGTGAACGGCGCGACGCATGTCATCGTGTTAATGGTGCCGAGCGGTACTCCATTTGAACTGAAATCGGTTGAGCAAGCGGTTGAGACGGCTGGCGGTGCGGTCCTGGAGAGCCGTGCCATGCCGGTGCCTGTAACGCTATCTGCGCCCCCAGTCGTGCATAACTTCTGGGTTGACTGCCATGATGAAGCCGGCCTTTCCCAGCGCCTGAGAGGTCTGTCGGACCAGCACCGGGTTGATCTGGCTCTACAGCCCCGCGCGGTGCGCTCCCGTCGCTATCGATTAGCGGTATTCGACATGGATTCAACGCTCATCGATTGTGAAGTGATTGATGAGTTGGCGGCCGTCGCGGGGGTCGGTGACGAGGTTGCCGCCATTACGGCAAGCGCCATGCGCGGGGAGGTTGATTTTGACGAAAGCTTTCGCACCCGTCTCGCTTTGCTCAAAGGCCTCAATGCAGAAGCGGTCGATGTCCTGGCTGATCGGCTGCCAATTAAGGCGGGCTTGCGTGAGATGACGACGACTTTGCGGGCGAGGGGGATGACGCTTGCGATTTTTTCCGGGGGGTTCCTGCCAATCGCTAGACGCTTGCAGCAGGATTTTGGCTTCGACGAAGTTGTCGCGAACGCACTTGAAATCCAGGGAGGTGTTGTGACGGGCGCGGTGATCCCTCCCATTGTGAATCGGGAGCACAAGGCCATGGCCTTGAAGGCGTTGGCTGACCGGCTGGGTATCGACGTCGAGCAGTCCATCGCCGTGGGCGATGGTGCAAATGATCTCTCGATGATGGCACTCGCGGGCATGGGCGTCGCATTCCACGCCAAGCCAGCGGTGCGCGCTGCGAGTCCGATTGAGGTCACCTATGGTGGCCTCGATGGCCTCTGTTATTTGCTAGGCAGCGAGGGTGAATTCGGCGCGGAATAAGGGTATGGAAGTGTTCCCGGTGATGGGCCTGCGGTATCATCGCGCTTTTCATACTCAGGTTGTTCGCCATGCCAAATTTTTCAACCAATGAATTCAAGCCCGGCCTGAAGGTCATGCTGGATGGTGAGCCCTGTTCTATTCTCGAGAACGAATTCGTCAAACCGGGAAAGGGGCAGGCTTTCAATCGCGTCAAGTTACGCAATCTCAAGACGGGTCGCGTATGGGAACGCACCTTCAAGTCTGGCGACAGCCTCGAAGGGGCCGACGTAATGGATGTCGATCTCGAGTATTCCTATACCGATGGCGAATTCTGGTACTTCATGGATCCGTCTACCTACGAGCAGTACAGCGCAGATCGTGACGCAGTGGGTGACACTGGAAAATGGCTCAAGGAGCAGGAGCGTTACGAAATCATCTTATATAACGGCTCGCCTCTGGCGGTAACCCCCCCTAATTTCATCGAGCTGGAGATTACCGAGACGGATCCCGGTTTGAAGGGCGATACGGCTCAGGGCGGTAGCAAACCCGCCACCCTCAGCACCGGTGCGGTTGTCCGGGTGCCGCTGTTCATTACCGAAGGTGAGTCGATCCGGGTTGATACGCGAACCGGTGAATATGTGAGTCGCGCCAGCAAAAGTTAACGCCGTGAGCGATTGGCAACCCTCTGCCTCGCTCGACGCCCTCGCCGCGAGAGCCTCGCTGCTTCAGCAACTGAGAGCTTTTTTTGCCGCTCGCGCCGTGTTGGAGGTCGAAACGCCTCAGATCAGTTTCGCTACCGTGACGGATCCTGCGATCGACGCCCTGTGTATTGCCGGCGCCTCCCCGCAAGAGCCCCAGCGGTTTCTGCAAACTTCCCCGGAATACGCCATGAAACGGCTGATTGCAGCGGGCGTGGGCGACATTTATCAGGTGGCGAGAGCTTTTCGTCAGGGGGAGTCTGGGCGGCGGCATAATCCCGAATTCAGCCTGTTGGAATGGTACCGGTTGGGCTGGGATCATGCGGCCCTCATGCGCGAGGTAGCCGACTTGGTTGGCGAAGTGCTCGACCGAACCGGTTGGCAGGTATGGCCTTATGCCGCGTTGTTTCAGCGCGTTCTGGGGGTCGACCCCCTAGATGATGAAGTTGACGAGGCACAATTGGCGGCCTTGGCGGCGTCCCATGTAGGGAGCGTCCCCGACGGCCTTGATGGTGACGGCTTGCTGGATCTGCTGATGAGCCACTGTATTGAACCCACGTTAAGAGATGCCGGGATCGTATTCGTCACTGATTTCCCTCCCTCACAGTCAGCCCTGTCACGGCTCATTTCGGTGCAAGGGCGAGCCGTCGCAGCGCGCTTTGAATGCTATGTCGATGGCATAGAGGTGGCCAATGGCTACTGGGAGCAGAGTGATGCGGACGCTTTGCGGGCGCGATTTGCTGCGGACAATGCCGTGCGTCGACAGCGGGGCTTGGTCGAGCGCATACCGGACCAGAGACTCTTGGCCGCTCAGGATTCAGGTTTGCCCGATTGTGCGGGAGTGGCGCTGGGGGTGGATCGCCTGCTTGCGCTTCAGCTGGGCGCCGACAGCCTATCTGAGGTAATCAGTTTCGACTGGTCGCGGGCATAAGCTGTGTCGCCGCAAGGCGCCGCTGCAAGTTCACGCTTTCTTGACCAACGCTGGCGTATAAATATCGATAAATTCACGGGGTGGCTTCTTCGGTTGGCCGGTCGAGATCTCGATACAGACGAACTCGAGCTTACCGCGAAAGACCGTGACGTTTGTTTGCTCACAAATAATTTGTAGTTGGCGCGTCATTTTGAGTTTGCTACGCCAGTCTGTGATCCAGGTGCCCACCCTCAGCGCGTCGCCGGCGCGGGTCGCCCGAAGGTAGTCGTACTCGGCGTGTGTCAGCGCCATCGCGCGATCCAGCCGCTGGTACTCGGCTGCGCCGAGGCCCAGTGCCGTGGTATGCGCCCAGGCGGTGTCCATGCACCATTCCACGTAATGGGTATTTCGGGTGTGCGCCAGAGCGTCAATGTGTGCTTCGCTGACCTTAAAAGTCATCACGAAAGGGTCTGGGTGATCCCAGCTCATGGGGCCGCGCGCGCCACCGGCGGTGGTTGAGCGATTAACGCGTAGCCAAACACAATGGCCAGCACAGGACAGATCAGATTGAACAGGGCATAGGGCGCATACTCGAGAGTTGCGACGCCCAAAGTGGCGGCCATGAAGGCACCACAAGTGTTCCAGGGCACCAAGACGGAGGTGAGGGTGGCAGAATCTTCCAAGGTGCGTGACAGGCTCAACCGGTTGATATTGCGCTCGTCGAAAGCCGGCGTGAACAGGCGCCCCGGTAAGGTTATGGCCAGAAATTGATCTGCGGCGAGTACGTTGGTGATCACGCCGCCACCGACGGTGGCCAGAATCAGATCGCCCGTGCGTTTAACGCCGCGTAGCACGGCGTTGAGGAGCTGGCGAAGAATACCGGCGCTCTCGAGCATGCCCCCAAAGGTCATGGCGGTCAGAATCAGAAAAATGGTATTGAGCATGCTGGCCAACCCGCCTTTATCGAGTAGTTGGCTCAAAGCGCCCAGCTCGGGCGGTGACTGATACCCTGAAAACAGCGCCATCCACAGCCCCTGTATCAGGGGTGCGGGAGTCTCGGGGTGCGCGGCTATGGCCATGGCCCTTACGACTTCGGGTTGGAAGCATGCCGCATAAAGCGTGCCCGAAAGCGTACAGAGAAGAATGGCGGGATAGGCAGGCACTTTGAGATAGATCAGGAACAGCATCAGCACCAGAGGTGAGAGCACCCAGGGTGACAGGGAAAATTGCGACGCCAGTGCCGAACGAATCTCCGCGATGTTCTCTGGGGTGGCGGCGCCGTCACTGCCCACCATCGAGAACACAAGGAGCGCCAGCAGAAATGCGGGCAGGGTAGTCCAGAGCATATTTTTGATGTGCTCGAATAGGTCAACGCCCACGGCAGCCGCAGCCAGATTCGTAGTGTCCGACAGGGGTGACAGTTTGTCCCCGAAGTAGGCCCCTGAAATGATGGCGCCCGCGGTGATAGCCGGAGAGAGTCCGTAGGTGGTCGCAATGCCCATAAGCCCCACGCCGAGCGTTCCGGCGACCGTCCAGGAGCTGCCCAGACTGAGCGAGGCCAGCGCACAGATCAGTGCCGAGGCGGCGTAAAACCAACCTGGATTCAGCAACTGAACGCCGTAATAGATCATTCCGGGTACGGTACCGCTGATCATCCAGCTGCCGATCAGAGCGCCGACCGAGAGCAGGATCATCATGGGCATGATGGAGACGGTAATTGCTCCCACCATGCCGTCTTGAATGGCTTGCCAGCTCATCCCACGATACCAACCGACAAGCATGGTTGCTGCGGCCCCAATAATCAGTGCTACCTGATTCGGGCCATACGATGCATCCGACCCAAATAGGGCAACCGACGCCGATAGCACTGCAACTAATAGGCCGATCGGTGCGAGGGACAGCAGCATAGGCAGGTCTTCAGTCGGGGCGATAACCCGGCTTGGTCATGGTGATTTGGTAGGTCCCGATAATGCGCTCCCGAAAGCCTCCTTCGCAATAGCTCAAGTAGTAGCGCCACATGCGGATAAAGCGCTCGTCAAAGCCCATCGCTTTGACGTGATCGAGTTTATCGAGAAAGCAGTGATGCCACACTTTGAGCGTGTCAGCGTAGTCGCGCCCAATATCGCGGAGGTGACTCATTTGCATATCGGTAACGCGTGACAGCGCGTCACTGATGACGGTGAGCGAGGGCAGGCAGCCGCCCGGGAAAATATAGCGCTTGATGAAATCGACCGAGTCTCGAGCCTGCTCGTAGCGTTGCTCGGTAATCGTAATCGCCTGAATCACTGCCTTGCCATGGGGCTTAAGCAGATGACTGATTTTTTCGAAGTAGGTGTCGTAAAACTGATGTCCTACCGCTTCTATCATCTCGATCGAAACCAGCTTGTCGAATTGCCCCTTGAGATCCCGGTAGTCATCGAATAACACCGTAATCTGGCTATCCAGGCCTTTGCGCGCTACCACCTCAACGGTGTAGTCATATTGCTCCCGCGAGATGGTGGTGGTGGTGACCCGACATCCGTACTGCTCTGCCGCGAAGATGGCCATACCACCCCAACCTGTGCCTATTTCGACAAGATGGTCCTCGGCTTTGAGCTCTAGATCTTCACAGATCAGCCGCAACTTGTGCTGAGAAGCTTCGGCCAGATCGCTATCGGGAGAGGGAAATACCGCGGAGGAGTACATCATGCTGGGATCGAGAAACAGCGAAAAGAAATCATTTCCCAAATCGTAGTGCGCCGAGATATTTTCCCGCGATCTGGAGGAGGTATTGCGGCGGGCCCAGTGGCTGACTTTTAGGGCGAGCCTGGCCAGCGGGTTCTGCTTATCTGACAGGGCTTCCAGCATCGCCATGTTGGCGCTGAAAGCGCGGGTGACTGCGGTGAGATCCGGGCTGCTCCACATGCCCTCAATAAAGGTTTCGCCAGCGGCGATACTGCCGCCGGTCAGGATGCGCCGATACAGATCGGTGTCATGAACATGTACCTCTGCGTGGGGCGCAGAGACATCGGTCACCGCACCAAAAACCTTGGTTTCGTTTCCCTCCCTGAGCGTGAGTGACCCCACTTGCAATTTGCCCAGTACTTTCCACATAAACGACTTTGCCAGGCCGCCGTTTTTTTCGGGAAAAAGCAGCGGTAACTTCGCGATATTTTTGACACTGTATTCGCTCATGGGGCACCTCTTAATGGTGGCTCGTTGATTCCTCGAGTACGTTAATGCGATCGCTTCGGATGAGCATGCAGGCTGACGCCTTTGAGAAACAGGCGCAAGGCCTCCCAGTAAATACCCACCACTACCTTCAGCGTCATCAGCGGGTAGCACAGTATGGTCCGCACCGCTGAACGTGCCGTGAGGGGTTCGGCAGAGAGCGATAAGACCGCATCAAAGATTCTTTCGTTATCCTGAAAGAGCGCGATCTGAATCGCCAATGAGTCGTCGGGGCTGTCGCTGTACCAACGATAGGTCATGTTCATGGGGTTGAATGGCGAGACATGCAGCGCTTTGTCAAATTCCGTGACCAGCGGGCCCGCATTGGCAGGCGCTTCGAGTACGTAACTATGCCGTTCACCCCAAGGGGTATTGGTCACCTCGGCAACCACGTATCGCAACCGCCCCCCGGGCTTGTCGTAGCAGTAATAAACTGCGATGGGGTTGTTCTGGTATCCAAAGTAGCGCCAGTTTGCCAGCAAATAAATGGGGCCTTCGTGGCGCTCGCTGGTTTCCTCATGAATTCTCTGCCGAACGGCGTCCGCCAACGGTATCGTTTCAGGACCTAAAAAATCTCGCCTGAGAAAGCGCGCAGGTGCCCAGCGGCGAGCGGACCACATTGGTAGCCGCTCGGTCAGTTCCGGTAGCGTCTCCAGCTCCACGAAGGGCATGAACACTTTGTAGGTAAAGGCGTGTTGTTTGGGTGTGTATCGGGCGTGCCGCAGCGTTCCCGAGTACAGTCTGGCGGTCATGCTGCCATCTGGCGCGCGGCACAGAGACTCTCGGCAACCCTGAGTCCGCTGCTCAATCCGTCTTCGTGAAACCCGTTCTGCCAGTATGCGCCGCAAAACCATGTTCCGTTTTGTCCGTTGATGTCCGCCCAGCGCTGCTGCGCCTGCATACCTGCCAGTGTGAACTGGGGATGCGCGTAATTAAAGCGCCCCAAAATCCGGTGAGGATTGATTGAAGCTGTGTCGTTGAGTGTCACACAAAACGTCTCAGGAGCATCGAGCCCCTGCAAAATGTTCATGTTGTATGTGACCGTGGCACGGCCATTACCGGGTTTTAACCGATAATTCCAGCTCGACCATGCCCGTTGGACCTTGGGCAGTAATCGCGTGTCGGTGTGCAGGATGACTTCGTTGTCACGATAGGGCAGTGCGCCCAGTACGGATCGCTCAGTGTCGGTAGCATCTCCCAGCAGGGTTAGCGCATCGTTGGAGTGGGTGGCCACGACCACTTCATCGAATTCGCGCACCAGTCCATTGGTGAAATGAACGGTGACGGGCCGCCCCGGCGGCCGCAAGATTTTGGCAACCGGCATACGCGTGCGAATGTGGTCGGCAAATCGCTGGGTTAACGGCGTCAGATACTCCCGGCTTCCGCCTTCCACGACCCGCCACTGGGGCCGATTTGTCAGCGAGAGCAAGCCATGATTGCGGAAGAAACGAATAAAAAACTCAACGGGGAAGTCTTGTGCATCCTCGAAGTCTGCTGACCAAATTGCCGAGGTCATTGCAAGCAAGTAGCTGCGACTGAAATGCGCACTGAAACCATGACGGGACAAATATTCCCCCAGGGTTTGATCCTGGGGTAGCCGGCCACTGTCGAGATCCGCAATTGCCAGCTTATTAAAACGGAGGATTTCCCGGATCATGCCGAGAAAACTGGGTGATAACAGATTGCCGCGCTGCGCGAACAGCGTGTTCAGATTGTTGCCTGCGTACTCCAGTCCTGACGCCTCGTCACAGACCGAGAATCCCATGGAGGTCTCTTTACTTGCGACCCCCAGCTCCTTGAACAATTGGATCAAGTTAGGGTAATTCCGGTCGTTGTAGACGATAAAACCCGTGTCGATGGAAAAGCGACGGGTGCCCACTTGAACGTCATAGGTAGCCGTGTGGCCCCCGATCCGATCTCGGGACTCAAAAATTTCGACGCGATGGCCTCTTTGGACCAGCCGGTAGGCGCATCCCAGCCCGGAGATGCCCGCTCCTATGACTGCAATGTTCACTGCCGGTAGACCTCCGGTCTCCAGACAAAAGCAAGGTTATTGCTGTTACGGCAGCTAATGGAGCGCGGATCAGCGGCTAGCGACGTCAATTCATGGGCGAAATCTCTGGGATCACGAGGTGTTAAGCGGGTCCTGCAATGTGTATGCTATCGCTCCGGATCCAAGGTTTTTTCAATGACGGAAAAAACAGACCCTGGCACCTCATCCGTTGCCAACGGCACTGCGAAATGGAATGCGCCGACTGGCCGTAGAACGGACGAGTGGAGTGAAGCGTTGGTACTGATTGGCGACAGTCAGGATCGGGCCGCGTTTACCCGTTTTTTCCGACATTTTGCGCCGTTGATCAAAGCATTCGCCCTATCTGGTTCGAGCCTTTCCGCGACCCATGCTGACGAACTGGTGCAGGAGGTCATGCTCAAGGTGTGGCAAAAGGCGGGCGGGTTCAATCCAGAGAAAGCAGCGGCTTCCACCTGGGTCTATACCATTGCACGGAACTGCCGCACCGATATGTTTCGGCGTCTGCAGAAATTTGATACCCCCCTCGCATCCGACGATTTCGAGCTTGAAAGCGAAGAAGAGGAGTCATTCGTTGTGCTGCACACCCGGCGTGGCAGCGAGCGAGTGCGGGAGTTGATGGGTGATCTACCCCCGGATCAAGCGCAAATTCTCGGCAAGGTGTATATGGAGGGCAAATCCCACTCCGAGGCGGCTGCCGAGCTCGATTTGCCTCTGGGAACGGTCAAATCCCGGGTTCGCCTGGCTATCCAGAAGCTGCAGGGCTTAATGGAGGCTTAAGTAAGATGGCGTTGGGGGGCCACAATGTCACAGTTTTTACGTCACGGCGGAGTAAACCGTTTGCGTCTAGGTCTCGTAATGAGATCGTAAAGTTAGTTGGTTCGGAATAGTTACTCATGGTGCGCCATCACCCCTCAACAGATTTTTTAACCGAGCACGCGGCAGGGGTATTACCCGTTGCACAATCCGCCTGCGTTGCCGCCCACCTCAGCTATTGTCAGCGCTGTCGACACCTGACCGAGCGGTTAGAAGACATTGGCGGCTCGCATTTTGAGCAGCTGGATCCCGTACCCGTGGGCGATTCCTTACTGGATAGAGTGTTGGCGCGTCTGGAAGATCCAGAGCCACTGCGTTACGCCCGCAACGAGGCCTCAGACACGCAACTGCCCGGCTTGCTCGATCGGCTGATCAACGGCGATTACGCTGACTTGGTGTGGAAGCGCGTGACCCAGTCGCTCAGCATCAGCTATTTGAAAACCGGCGACCCGCAGCACGAGTTTGCGCTATATCGCATTGCTGCAGGTGGCCGTATCCCTGAACACACTCATGGTGGCAGCGAGATGACGCTGGTGCTGCAGGGTGGTTTCGCCGATGAGAGCGGTGAATATCACCCGGGTGATTTTTTGGTTCGGGAGGGGTGGGATAAGCACACCCCGGTCGCGTTGGAAGGTGAAGAATGTATTTGCCTAGCGGTGCTCGATGCGCCGTTGCGCTTCACCCGTTTGCGACACCGCTGGCTCAACCCGCTTCTGAAACTCCGCGCGGGCTGATTTTTTTCACCGACTCGTCCCCAGTGGTGCTGAGGGATGCCGCTTCTGCCAAGCGACACTCCACTGCCATCAGCCGGCTGGATTTCTAACAAAAACCGGGATCACGGTGGTCCCAAAAATCAGGCGAACTTCACTATGCAATTAGTCATACCCTGTGAAACCCAGCCGGGAGAGAATCGCGTCTCCGCGACTCCTGAAACGGTTAAAAAGTTGGTGCGGCTCGGCGCGGATGTGGTCATCGAAGCAGGTGCTGGCGTTGGAGCCGGTATCAGCGACGCAGACTACGAAGCTGCCGGTGCGAGCATCGGTTCAGATCGAGCGGCTTTGTTGGCGGGCGCCGACATGGTGCTCAGGCTGCGCAAGCCAGAGATTGACGAGATCAGTCAGCTCAAAGCCGGCTGTATTCATGTTTCCTATCTGGACCCTTTTAACGAGAAAGACCTGATCAAGGCGTTTGCGAGCCAGAACGTGACCGCGGTGAGTATGGAGATGATCCCGCGCTCCACGCGGAGTCAAAAAATGGACGCGCTGAGCTCTCAGGCCAACCTTGCCGGTTATGTGGCGGTGATGCTCGCGGCGCAGTACATGCCGCGGATTATGCCCATGATGATGACCCCCGCAGGGACCTTAAAGCCAGCCAAGGTATTCATCATTGGTGCCGGAGTGGCGGGCTTGCAGGCCATTGCCACCGCCAAGCGACTCGGCGCACGGGTAACAGCCTTTGATACCCGCCCAGTGGTAGCGGAACAAGTACAGTCCCTCGGTGCCAAGTTCCTCGAGATAGATCTGGGAGACACCGGGCAGACGCAGGACGGCTACGCAAAAGAACTGACCCCGGAGCAAGTAGAGCTGCAAAGGCAGGCGCAGAAAGCGGTGATTGCCGAATCCGATGTGGTAATTACCACCGCGCAGGTGTTTGGTCGCAAGCCGCCCGTGTTGGTTACCGCTGACATGGTGGCAGGCATGGCGCCGGGCTCAGTGATCGTTGATATGGCGGCCGAGACCGGCGGTAACGTCGAGGGTTCGGTCCCCGATCAGGTGGTTGATGTCAATGGCGTGACTATCGTCGGTACTGCGAACCTGGCCAACCTGGCGCCACGGGATGCAACCCAGATGTACGCAAGCAACATGTTTAATCTGGTGGAAGATACCTGGGACGAGGAGGGCAAGCAGTTTGTGCTGGACCTCGAGAACGACATTCTTCCGGGATGTGTCATTACCCACGGCGGTGCTGTGGTGCACCCCACCATCAAAGACATCATCGAGGGAGGCAACTGATATGTCCGGTGCAGAGTATTTGCTGTTTATCCTGATGCTGTCGATCTTCCTCGGCTTTGAACTCATCAACAAAGTGCCCGCTACCTTGCACACCCCGCTGATGTCGGGCGCTAACGCGATTTCCGGTATCACTGTGGTGGGCGCGGTGGCACTGGCGGGAACGGGTAACGAAAACATGGCCATGTGGCTGGGTGTCGGTGCCGTGACCCTCGCCAGCATCAACGTAGTGGGTGGTTACATGGTGACCGACCGCATGCTTGGCTTCTTCAAGAAGAAGGAGGACTGATCATGACGACTGCATTGATGACACAACTGGGTTACGTCATTTCAGCGGGCCTGTTTATTTTTGGCCTGAAAATGCTGGGGTCCCCTGCGACCGCGCGGCGCGGCAACATGGTGTCGGCCATTGGTATGCTGGTCGCCATCGTCGCGGCCCTGCTCGACCAGGGGATTGTGGATTTCACCTGGATCGCCGCCGGTATGGTGGTGGGGGGCGCGGTCGGTGCCATCGCGGCTCGAGCGGTGGCCATGACCTCGATGCCCGAAATGGTGGCGTTGTTCAACGGCCTCGGCGGTGCTGCCTCACTGCTGGTGGGTTGGGCGGCGTTGTCCCCTGATGCCGGTGTTTTCACGCTGGTGACCATCGTGCTTTCGATCTTGATCGGTGGCGTGACCCTGACGGGTTCTTTGGTGGCTTACGGCAAATTATCCGAGACGATTGGTAGCGGCGCGATTACCTTCTCCGGCCAGCAGATCGTAAATTCGCTGGTTGTGCTCGGCATTCTGGGTGGTGCAGCGATGTTCTGCATGAACCCCACAGACCCCAACTGGCTCTACATGGTGATCGGTCTGGCGCTCCTTTTCGGCATTATGGCGGTCATCCCGATCGGCGGCGCCGATATGCCAGTGGTGATTTCGTTGTTGAACTCCTATTCGGGGCTAGCGGCCTGTGCCGCGGGTTTTGCCATCAACAACAATGCGCTGATCGTGGCAGGCTCGCTGGTAGGTGCTTCGGGCATTATTTTGACCCAGATCATGTGCAAGGCGATGAACCGCTCGCTGTCTAATGTGTTGTTCTCCGGCTTTGCCAGCGTGTCCAGTGAAGAGACCGTGGTGGAAGGCGAGATCAAGCCAATCTCGGTCGAAGACGCCTATTACGTGCTCGAGGCCGCAACCAACGTCGCGATCATTCCCGGATACGGTATGGCGGTGGCGCAAGCCCAGCATGTGGTCAAGGAGCTTACCGAGCTTTTGGAGAACAACGGCTGTGAAGTGAACTTCGGTATCCACCCGGTGGCGGGTCGTATGCCGGGTCACATGAATGTGCTGCTGGCCGAAGCCGACGTGCCCTACGATCAGCTGCTGGAGATGGATGAGATCAATCCCCGTATGGAGATGGTCGATGTGGCGATAGTGATCGGCGCGAATGACGTGGTGAACCCCGCTGCGCGTGAGGTAGAGTCTTCGCCGATCTACGGTATGCCTGTGATTAACGTGGCGGATGCGCGTACCGTATTTGTGCTGAAGCGATCAATGGCGTCGGGTTTTGCCGGTATCGAGAATCCGCTGTTCTACAAGGACAACACCCGCATGCTTTTTGGCGATGCCAAGGAGAGCATTGGCGGCCTGATTCGCGAGTTCAGCTAAGCGCGCAATACATAAAAAACCCCGCTTATGCGGGGTTTTTTATGCCCGGGAGTTTTATTCGAAATGGCGCAGAAAGGGGCGTGGACCGATACGCCTCACGCGCTATGTCCTGGTGCCTTCTCTGTAGATTGAAATTGGAGGCTTGCCAGGCGTTGGTAGAGATCGCATCGAGCGATGAGTACTTCGTGGCGGCCGCTATCAATGACCTTACCGCGATCCATCACCACGATGCGATCGGCGTTGATCACCGTGGAGAGTCGGTGCGCGATAATGATGGTCGTGCGCTCGCGCATGATGTCAGCCAACGCTTGCTGCACATGCCATTCGCTCTCTGTATCGAGCGCGCTGGTGGCTTCATCGAGGAGTAATAGCTCGGGGTCTGCCAGTATCGCCCGTGCCAATGCAATCCGTTGGCGTTGTCCGCCCGAGAGTCTGACCCCCTGAGCTCCCAGATCGCTTTGGTAGCCTTCAGGGAGCGCCGCAATAAATTCATGCGCATGCGCCATGGTCGCCGCCCGTTCTACCGCTTCTTGATCGGGCGCAGTGACTCCATAGGCAATGTTGCTGAATATGGTGCCCGAGAAGAGCGTCGGCTGCTGCGGGACAAGCGCGATTTTGGCTCGCCAGTTCTGTAACGGAACGTCGCGTAACGGGGTATTGCCGTAAAAGAGTGCACCCTCGCCGGGATCGTAAAAGCGTAGCATGAGCTCAAAGACGGTGGATTTGCCGGCACCAGATGGGCCCACCAGCGCGACGGACTCGCCGGGCGTGATGCTGAGATCGAAGTGATGCAGCGCCGGGGTGTCAGGTCGGCTCGGGTAGGCAAAAGTAATATCGGCAAAGCGCAGGGCTTCCCCTAGCTCTGGCTTGGTTGTTCCGGTATCGGGGATATTGGGCTGTTCCTGTAGCAACTCCATCAGGCGTTCTGCGGCGCCCGCCGCGCGTTGCAGATCGCCCCATACCTCTGACAACGTGGCGAAGGCGGTCCCCACCATGACCGCATAAAAAACAAAGGCGCCCAGCTCGCCACCGGTCATACGCCCCTCAATCACGTCGACTCCGCCAGACCACATCATGCCGACCATGCCACCCATCAGCAGGAAGATGGCAAAGCCGGTGAGGAGCGCGCGCTGGAATACGCGTGCACGCGCAACCGTAAAAGCCTGTTCTACGTCGTGCCCAAACGCAGTTTTCTCCGCCGCTTCCCGATTAAAGCTCTGCACCACTTTGATCGACTGAAAAATTTCGCCGGCATGACTGCCTACCTCGGCAATGCTTTGCTGGCTCTTGTTGGACAGGTTGCGCACGCGACGACCGAAAATCAGGATAGGCAGCAGGGTTACAGGTACTGCGATCAGTATCACCAGGCTGAGCTTGAGATTGGTAATCACCATTAGCGTCAGCGCCCCGGTCAGTGTGAGGGCATTGCGAACCGCCAAGCTCACGGAACTGCCAATCAGAGTTTGCAGCAGCGTGGTGTCAGTAGTGAGGCGAGACATAATCTCGCCGGAATGGTTGGTCTCAAAGTAGCTCGGTTGTAGATGCACCAAATTATTGAAGACGGCGCTGCGGAGATCGGCACTCACACGCTCCCCCAGCCATGAAACCAGATAAAAACGGATCATTGCGCCACAGGCCATCGCCAATCCGATGACCAGCATGAGGGAGACTGCCTTATAAAGCCCAGAGGGGTCGGCCCCCGTGAACCCCTCGTCAATCAGGACCTTCACGCCGTAGCCGAGCCCAAGTTGCGCACCAGCGGTGAACACCAGTGCGACGCTGGCAGCAATGAGCCGGCCTTTATGGGGCCATAAAAACCCAAGCAGTTGAGTGAGAGGTGCCAGCGACTTACTGCGCGCCGGCGGACGACTGTTCGGCTTCTCTGTGGCGGGCGACTCAGTCGATGATGTGGTCTGTACGGCTTCCGTCACGCAGTCGTTATCCGGTTGGCTGGTGAATTAAATCGAGGGCTGGCAGCTACAAAGGGATCCGCTGCGCCAGATCGCAGTCTACGCGGACGGGGAGCAAAAAGATCGGCTTTGCCCAACAAAAGCTTCAGGTCAGCGCTCGGTCAATCCACTCGGTGCCTATGTGCGAGACGGTTCCAGCAGGCGACCGAAGAACACGCCGAGCTCAAATAAGAGCCACATCGGGATCGCCAGCAGCGACTGCGAAATGACGTCCGGCGGCGTGAGCAACATGCCAAACACGAAGCATCCGACGATGATGTAGGGTCGCTTCTGCGACAGTGATTCGGCAGTGGTGACGCCCGTCCAAATCAGGATGACAGCAGCGATAGGCATTTCAAAGGCGATACCAAACGCCAGAAACAGCTTCAGGACAAAGTCGAGATAGCTGTTAATGTCAGTCATTACCTGAACGCTTTCTGGGCCTACGCTGGTGAAAAAGGCAAAGATCAACGGAAAGACAACGAAGTAGGCGAAGAGCGCTCCGGCGTAGAACAACAACACGCTAGAGGCGAGCAGCGGCAGGGCGATCCGCTTTTCTTTTTGATAAAGCCCCGGCGCAACGAAGCCCCATATTTGATACAGAATCACCGGTATTGCCATAAATATAGCCAGCACTAGGCTGAGCTTAAAGGGCGTGAGAAATGGCGATGCCACGCCGGTGGCAATCATGGTGGAACCCTCGGGCATCAGCTCTCTCAAGGGCGCTGAGACAAAGCCATAAATTTCGTTGGCGAAAGGAAATAGCACAATAAAACCAACGAGCACTGCCAATACAGCTCGCAGCAGCCGATCCCGGAGCTCGGTGAGGTGCGCCACCAGCGACATGGGTGGGTCTTGGTCGGTGGGTTCACTCATTGCGACGCAGAGGTCTTTTCTGGTCCATCTGCGACAGCGCCCGCCTGTTCAGCGTCAGGCTTGGGATTGCCGCCACGGTCTGGGCGCGCTGGCGCGGCATCCAGAGAATCGATGGATTCGAGTTCTGCTCCAACCGCGCGCGTGGTGGCGCGGACCTCTTGCTCCAACTGTCGCGACTCATCGCGCAATTTTTGCATCACTTCATCGTTGTGCAATTCGCGACGGACTTCAGTACGAATTTGATCAAAACTGCGGCGAAAGCGATTGATCCAGGCCATGGTGGTGCGCACCGCGCCGGGGAGTTGCTCTGGGCCAACCACGAGTAACCCGACTACTCCGATCAGCAGTATCTCGGCAAAGCCGATATCAAACATGACAGGCGGCCTCGGTTAGCCGGTAGGTTTGTCGGAGTCCTGCTCCTTGCGCGCCGCATTCGTGCTGTCGCTTTCACCCGACGCATCGTCTTTGCTCATGCTGTCGCGAAAGCCCCGAATGGCGCTGCCGAGGTCACTCCCGATATTGCGCAGGCGTGACGTGCCAAAGAGCATCACGACAATCGCCAGAATAATGAGGAGTTGCCAGATACTGATTCCGCCAAGGCCCATTGTCATTCTCCCTGCATTTAAGCGTTTTCCGAGCCAGCATTATGGCGCTTTCGCGCGGCTTTTTCTGCTAGTCCAGAAAGTCCCATCCGTGAATTGAGCACATCGAGCACAGCGGCATGATCCAGATCAAGATGAGACAACATGACCAGGCTATGGAACCAAAGGTCAGCAACCTCATTGACCAGCGCATCCTTAGCACCGGGTTGGTTCATATCTTTCGCCGCAAGAATCACTTCTGTCGCTTCTTCGCCAACCTTCTCTAAGATCTTATTCAATCCATCGCGGTGCAGCGATGCAACGTAAGACTGCTCGGGCGATGACTGCTTTCGCTCAGCTAACACCTGATCCAGTGCTGTCAAAATATCGTTCATTTATTCCTCCGCCACCTGATGCCATTCGCCGTCATGCGGTGCGTAGAAGAAACAGTTTCGGCGTCCCGTATGGCAGGCGCCGCCCGTTTGATGAACTCGCAACAGCAGCGTGTCGCCGTCGCAATCGAGCCGGGCCTCTACCAGCCGCTGGGTATTGCCGGAGGTCGCTCCCTTACGCCACAGTTCTCGCCGCGAACGCGACCAGTAAACGACGTCGCCACTCGTTAATGTCTGCTCCAGAGCGGCCGCATTCATCCACGCGAGCATCAGCACCTCACCGCTATCCGCGTCTTGTGTCACCACGGGCATCAGCCCTTGATCGTTCCACTTGGGCGACAGGGTGCGAGGGATTTCTGTCGATGTGTTGGCCATGGCCCAGTATGCCAGAGGTGACGCCGAGCGGTTACCGGTCGCGTGTAGTGAGTACCGCAAAAAAACAGCCGCCGGCGAGAACGATAAGCCAAGCCGTGCCACCGCTGGAAAGCGCGAGGCCTGCGCCCAGCGCCAGCGCGCCTGTGAGCGTCACGGGTAGCGTCCAGCTGGGTGCTGGGTTCTTCTTGGGCGCCGGAGTGTGGCTCTGGCGTAATCGGTTCATCAGCAGGTCGGGTAGCAGAGGGAGTGCCTCCAAAAGCGCAGGCGCTTCCTGTTGCAGTCGCTGGGTGATGGTTGGCAACGAGTAACGATCCGCTAACCACTGTTCGAGGTAGGGTTTGGCGGTGTCCCACAAATTGAGTTCTGGATAGAGCTGTCGGCCCAGGCCCTCGATATTGAGCAGTGTTTTTTGCAGCAAGACCAGCTGCGGTTGCACTTGCATATCAAACTGACCGGCGGTACGGAACAGCGTCACCAACATATGACCAAAAGAAATCTCTGACAGGGGACGTTCGAAAACAGGCTCACATAATGTCCGCATGGCCGATTCAAACTCGGCGATGGGTGTATCAGACGGAATCCAACCACACTCGATATGTAGCTTCGCGCAGAGCCGGTAGTCCTGTTGGAAAATAGCGAGCAAATTACGCGCCAGATAGTAAAGATCCTGCTCATCGAGTTGGCCGACAATGGCGCAGTCGACAGCAATATACCGCGGGTTATCTGGCTGGCTGCAGTCCACAAAAATATTGCCCGGGTGCATGTCGGCGTGAAAAAAACTGTCGCGAAACACCTGGGTGAAGAAAATTTCAACGCCCCTTTCAGCCAGCAATTTCAGATCGACCTGTTTCCCCTTGAGGGTGTCAATGTCGCTAACAGGCACACCGTAAATGCGCTCGCTGACCATAACGTGCTGGCAGGTCAGAGGCCAGTGCACCTCCGGGACGTAAACCAGCTCGCCGGACTGAAAGTGCCGCTTGAGCTGTGAGGCGTTTGCTGCCTCGCGCTGCAGGTCGAGCTCGCCGTGAATGATGCGATCATATTCTTCAACCACTTCGACCGGGCGCAGCCGTCGACCACTACGCGACCAGCGCGCCAGCATTCTGGCGACATGTCGCAGTATTTTGAGGTCCTGATCAATAATCCGCTCGATCCCCGGGCGTAGCACTTTTACGACAACGTCGCTGCCGTCCGGCAGGCGGGCTCCATGCACCTGCGCCACAGATGCAGCCGCCAGAGGATTGGCATCGAACTCAGCAAAGCAGTCATTCAACGGTCGTCCCAACGCGTGTTCTATCCGCTGAATTGCTTCCTTGGCGGGGAATGCCGGCACTTGATCCTGCAGTAGTGCCAGTTCGTCGGCGATATCCAGAGGCAAAAGGTCTCTGCGGGTCGATAGCAGTTGCCCAAACTTGACGAAGACGGGTCCCAGATCTTCCATGGCGCGGCGCAGGCGCTCGCCCCGCGGTGTGTTGGTGGGTACAGACATCACCGGGAATACCCGCAACAAAAATGACAGCCACCGGGGTCGCTGCTCGGGGGGCAACAGCTCATCAAGCTGATAGCGCGCAGCAGTCCGGTAGAGTGCAACCAGTCGATTCATTGCTGCGCCCTTCGTGCGGCGGCTTTGGCCAGCAGCTTTTCTACTTTGACCTGCGCTTTTTCGACCCGCATGGATAGGCTCTGCACGCCGTCAAAAAAGTGCTCCAACTCGAGTTTTGGTGGTGTTAGGCGGCCTTCTTCCAGAAGATATTCTGACAGTTGTCGCTTGAGGCTTTTTCGCGCGCCTTCACCCCACCGGAACAGGCTGCGGAGTGCTTCGGCCAGCTGATGGCCGGTGACATCTCCGAGACGCTCCACCAGTGGTGCTTCCCAGTCAATATCCATCTGAGAAATCACTTGTTGCAGGCGTATGAGGCTGGCACTGCTGCCTTGAAGCTCGATGCCACTATTGATCAGTGTGGCGGCGGGGTCTTCAGATGCAATCAGGGTTGCGAAGTCCTCGAGTGACCCTCTGACAAACGTTGCGGTTTTGTCTTCGCAATGACTCAACAGCCTGACCTCCGGGCCCGGCGCCAAGGCCAAATAAAGCGTGAACTCCAGTGACGTGATCTCGACGCCGATCAGGGTGCCGTCTAGCGCCTCCAGCGCGCTGTGGGAGGTGGGTGCGAGCAAGATGGCTTGGTTGATGGCTCGCTCAGCGCCGGATAGTGCCGCCGACAGCAGTGCCGGGTCGTGCTGGGTCACGCCTTGAAACCTCGATGCACAGCGACGATGCCCCCCGTCATATTGTGATAGCTCACGTTGGCGAAACCCGCCTCTTCCATCAATCCCAGCAGCGTTTCCTGATCGGGGTGTTTGCGAATGGACTCTGCCAGATAACGATAACTGTCGGCGTCCTGAGCAATCAATTTGCCCATGGCCGGTAATACCTGAAAGGAGTACTGGTCATAGATTTTGGCGAGCAATGGCGAGGTTGGTTTGGAGAATTCCAGAACCAACAGCCGGCCGCCGGGACGCAGCACCCGGAGCATGGAGCGCAAGGCCATCGCTTTGTCGGTGACGTTTCGCAGCCCAAATGCAATGGTAATGCAGTCGATGCTCCCATCTTCAAATGGCAAGGATTGGGCATCGGCCTGAACAACATCAATGTTGCCGGTCGCTCCTTTGTCTATCAGGCGATCACGGCCGACTTCGAGCATGGCCGCATTGATGTCGGCCAATATGACGCGGCCATCGGGCCCAACCAATCGAGAGAATTTAGCGGCAAGATCACCGGTCCCCCCGGCAATATCAAGAATGGTCTGCCCGGCACGGGCAGCGCTTAACTCAATGGTGAAGCGTTTCCACAGCCGGTGGATGCCGCCGGACATCAGATCGTTCATGAGATCGTAACGGCTGGCCACGGAGTCAAAGACCTCGCGAACCAGACCGGCTTTTGCAGCGCGGTCTACCCGGGTAAAGCCGAAGTCTGTGCTGTCATCCGAGTGGCTGGTGTCTATTGCGTCGTCATTCACCGGCGATGCTCCCTGTAGCGCCGGCGCTCAGCCAGCGAGCCGGCAAGTGTACCTGAGCACGGCCGCGGTGTTCAGAGGGGTGACAAGGGTGGTTTTGGCAATTGCTCGCGCCGCTCATTGCCTCGGAGGGGTGTTTTCAGGGTTCGAAATGGAGCACTTGAACAGCGGCGTCTCTGGATTGCCCGGTAGCGGTGAGCTGGCGCAGATAGTTGTGCCAGTAACGATCCTGGTTCTCGGCAAGGTCACGGAGATAGGACCAGCTGTACAACCCCGAATCGTGGCCGTCATCAAAAGCGATTTGGACGGCATAATGTCCCACAGGCTCAATACCCTTGATACCAACGGCAGCTTTGCCAGTTTGTAGTGTTTCCTGTCCAGGGGCGTGTCCGCGAACCTCTGCGGAAGGCGAGTAGACTCGAAGAAATTCCGCGCTGAGTTTGAAGGCGGCACCGTCATCGAAGTCCAGCTCGAGCATGCGCTGGCTCTTCGAATAGTGGAGTCGACTCACACGGTGTTGCCCTGACACAGTTACCGCACTTCGCCCGCAGGCTGTGGCTCGCGTTTGAGTAGTAGCGTATCCATATCTGCCTCAGCGGTCAGTGTCCGCGCCCGCGCCATTTCCGAACGACTCGAAAAAGGCCCAAGAGATACCCGAAACCAGCGCCCATTGTCTCCCTCTCCCGCTTCAATAGAGGCGTCGAGTCCGAGCAATGCCAACTCTCCTCGACGGCGATCGGCATCTGATTCCTTGCGAAACGACCCTACCTGCAACAAGTATTGTGCATTATCACGACGCGGGGACTGTAAATCAGCGGGTTCAATTTCAGGGTTCAGATCCAGCTCCTGATTGGGCAGCACTTCGTAAAAATCGAAACGCGGTCCGGTTTCTATTTGAAGATTGGGGGGTGACGCAGCTATTGCGCGCGCGGGTTCCTCGGGTTGCTGTGACCAATGTGCTGCGCCCAGACTGGCGAGGACGCCGGCAACGCAGCCCGCTGCGAAGCCTTGCAGGTGCGCCGCTGAAAGCGTAGGCGGTGCACTCGCGGGGCCGGATCGGCTAGCGGCGCCACGAGGGGATCCGGTTTTCTGTCGGGGCTTTGTTGCGCTTTTGGCCATGTCACATGGTCTCCGGTGCAGAGACTCCCAACAGGTTCAGACCATTGGCAATGACCTGTTGGGTGGCGGCCACCAGCGCAAGCCGGGCACTCTGCACATCGGGTTCGGCGTCCAGAATGTGATGGGCGTTATAAAAAGCATGAAAGTCGGACGCTGCCTGTCGCAGGTAGTTAGCCACATCGTGTGGCTCGAGGCGCTCTGCCGCGGTGGCAACTACCTCCGGGAAGCGGCCCAGTGTTATCGCCAGTGTCAGGGCCTCCGGTTCACAGAGGCAGTCGAGGTGCTCGAGACCCATCGCTTCTGCCCCATCCCCCAGCGCAGCCTGGGCTTTACGGCGAATGCTTGCGGCTCGGGCGTGGGCATATTGAATGTAGTAAACCGGGTTTTCGTTGCTCTTTGCCAGCGCCAGATCTACATCGAAGGTGAGCTGGGACGAGGGCGCGCGTGCCACAAGAAAATACCGGGTCGCATCGCACCCCACCCAATCAATCAGGTCGCGCAGGGTGACATAGCTGCCCGCGCGTTTGGACAGCTTTACCTCGGCACCGTCACGCATCACGGTGACCATTTGATGCAACACGTACTCGGGCCAACCCTTCGGAATACCGGCGTCCAAGCCCTGTAAGCCCGCGCGCACGCGAGTGATGGTACTGTGATGATCAGCGCCTTGCTCATTGATGACGCGTTCAAAGCCCCGCTGCCACTTGTTCAGGTGGTAGGCCACGTCGGGGACAAAATAGGTGTAACCCCCCTCGCTCTTGCGCATGACACGGTCTTTGTCATCACCGAAGGAAGAGGTTCTCAACCAGAGCGCATTATCCTGCTCAAAGGTGTGGCCGGATCGAACGAGCGTTGAGACTGTCTCGTCGACAGCTCCGCTGTCATAGAGTGAGGATTCCAGAAAATAATGATCAAAGGCCACGGCGAAGGCACGGAGATCCTGGTCCTGTTCCCGACGCAGACAGGCGACGGCAAAATCTCTGATCGCATCCAAATCGTTAACGTCGCCAGACGCGGTAATCTCCCGGTCGGCCGCCTGCACGGTTTCTGCAGCCATAAACGCGTTGGCGACGTCCTGGATATAACTGCCCTGGTAGCCGTCCTCGGGCCAGTCGGTATCGTCGGGACTCTTGCCCATGGCCCGAGCCTGCACTGACAACGCCAGATTCTGGATCTGCTGACCCGCGTCGTTGTAATAAAACTCTCGCTGCACCGTCCATCCAGTGGCGTCCAGCAAGCGTCCGAGGCAATCGCCGATGGCTGCTCCGCGACCGTGGCCCACATGTAACGGCCCGGTTGGATTAGCAGAGACAAACTCCACCTGAACTTTCCGACCTCCACCAATGTTCGTCTGCCCGAAGGTCGATCTCTCAGAAAATATCCTGCTGATGATTTCAGTATGACGCTCTGGGTTGATAAAAAAATTAATAAATCCCGGTCCGGCAATATCGGTGCTTGCAATCAGGGCGTTGATCGGCAGGGCGTCTATGACCTGCTGGGCGAGGTCTCGCGGCGCCAAACCTGCGCGCTTCGCCATTACCATGGCCACGTTACAGGACAGATCGCCATGAGCCGGGTCTTTTGGGTGGTCAATCTGCGGTGGCGCCTCTGGCATGTCTGCCAGCGTGCCTTGCGATACCAGTTGTTCCAGCGCAGAGGAAATCAGCGCAGCCAGTTCAGCTTTCATGGTCGTCCTGTTAGAGGTTCTCCGTGCTCGCTGAGCCCGAAGTTTGGGGCGCCTATTATTACTGACCTGCCGCGAAGGCTCCAGCCAAGGAAGTCACAAGCTTTCGTAGGGATCGATATCGATTGACCAACTCAGGCCGCCCGAGTGACGAGAGGCTTCTGCTTCTGCCACCAATGAGGCGATGAGCGCAGCCAGCGCGGGGCGCGACGGTCCAGCTACAACCAGTTGGCTGCGGAAACGATCTTTGCGTCTGGCCATCGCGGCGGGCAAGGGGCCGATAACGCGGCAGTGTCCTGTTGGTGTCACCCGGGCTTTAATGCGTTGAAGAAATTCGAGCCCCGTCGCTCGCGTTTTGCTGTCACACCGGATCACACCTAATGCACCGTAGGGTGGGAGCGCTGACTCAGCGCGCAGTGACAGCAAGGTTGCCAGTTGCGAATGATAGGGCGCATCGAGATTGCGAATTAACGTGTGTTCGGGCTGCCGGGTTTGGATGAGCACTGACCCTCGTTTGCCGGCGCGGCCCGCACGTCCACTGACTTGTGTCAAAAGCTGCAGCAGCCGCTCCTCACCGCGAAAGTCAGGGCTGAAAAGCAGTGCATCGGCGTCGACAATGGCTACCAGCGTGACATGAGGGAAGTGATGCCCTTTGCTCAGCATCTGGGTGCCCACCAGCAGCACCGGTTTTCCGGTATCGAGCTGCTCTATCAGCTTTGGCATGGCTTCTCTCGTTGCCATGGTATCGCTGTCGACGCGAATCACCGGGTAATCAGCGAAGTGCTCGCTGAGAAAAGCTTCCGCCTGCTGCGTGCCGAGGCCGGTTCCCAGCAAGCGGTTGCTCTGGCATCCCGGGCACCTTGCGGGTAACGCAATCCGGTCTCCGCAGTGGTGGCACTGAAGCCCCGGCGGCGACTTATGCAGCGTCATGCGGGCATCGCAATGATTACACTCACTACTCCAGCCACAGTCATGGCACACCAGCGCGTGGGCAAACCCGCGACGGTTTAGAAAAAGCAGCACCTGATTACCATCGTGTAATGTGCGTTCCACAGCATCGAGGAGCTCTCGAGATAAACCCGCCGTCAGTTCCAGACCACGGATGTCGATCAGCCGCTGCTGTGGAAGGGCGCCCGCGCCGGCACGTTGTGTAAGGATGTGCCGCCGGTAGCGATCGCGATCAGCATTCAGCCAGCTTTCCAGACTGGGTGTGGCGCTCCCCAATATCACCGGGCAATCCTCCAGTTGCGCTCGCTTGATCGCCACATCTCGAGCTGAGTACCGCAGGCCATCCTGTTGCACAAAGGCGGCGTCGTGTTCCTCGTCGACAATAATGAGGCCAGGTTTATTGAGGGGAACAAAGACCGCTGATCGCGTGCCCAGAATAATAGCGGCTTTACCATTGCGGGCTGCCGCCCAAGCGCGGTCGCGCGCGGCGTCTCCGATTCCCGAGTGGAGTGCCAATACTGGCGCATCAAATCGTGCCTCAAAACGCGCGAGGGTCTGCGGTGTCAGGGCAATCTCGGGCAGCAGCACCAGTACCTGCCGGTCTTGCTTCAGGCAGGCCGCAATACACTGCAGGTAAACTTCAGTTTTGCCGCTGCCTGTGACGCCATAAAGCAGATGCACCGAGAACTGGCCGAGCGCGTTGGTGATCGCGTCAATTGCATCGGACTGTTCGGAATTGGCTTGCAAGTGTGGGGTTCGCTCGCGCCAGCAGTCTGTGTTGACAACATCGCAACGGATCGCCAAATCCTTGCTGATGAGCGCGCTGGCCAGTGGGCGACTGAATCCCTCGGCAAACAGCTGTTTGAAACTGATCGGACCCGCCGCGAGTCGCTGCACCAGCGCGGCCTGTCGCGGCGCCTGATGGGGCGCGCCTTCCGGGAGACCGCGGCCGCGCTCGTTCAACATCAGCCCGGGTTCTCCCAATGGGTGCTCCGGCTTACCACGACGCTCGCCCGGAGATAGCCCCAGTGGCAGGACTTCACCCAGTGGGTGTTGGTAGTACGTTGCCGTCCATGTGAGCAGGTTAAAGAGTGGTGGAGGGAATAACGGCTCGGTGTCGATGACCGATGCCACGCGACGCAAGCGCTTGGGGTCAACATCGCTGTCTGCTCCCTGAGCCACTAAAAATGCAATGACTGAACGACTGCCAAAGGGGAGTTTGATCCGAATGCCCGGCGCAGGGTTGGGGCCACCTTCCTCCGGTGACCAATAGTCAAAGGACCGGCGGAGCGGCGTGGGTACGGCGCAGCGCCATATAACGGGCGCGCCACGGTTGTCAGGTGCAGTTAAATTCGACATGGTGACAGCGGACAAATCTTCGACAGCAGTGTACTAGAGCGTGGCAGTGGCTGTATTCCATGTTGCTATCGGTGTCGGCTCTGGTATGATCCGCCCTCTTTTTTTGGCCCGTAGCGCCGACGGAGGTTGGCATGAAAGCAGACATTCACCCGCAGTATGGCGATATTACTGCCAAGTGCAGTTGTGGCAACGAGATCAAAACCCGCTCTACTCTGGGCGCCGATATTTCTTTGGACGTATGCAGCCAGTGCCATCCGTTCTATACTGGCAAGCAGAAGATCGTCGACACCGGCGGTCGGGTTGACCGCTTCAACAAGCGCTTTGGCGGACGCAGCCTTAAGCAGTAAGCGACGTTGTATTCCAAAAACGCCGGCTTTTGCCGGCGTTTTTTTTAGAAAATTTGTTCCAGATCATCAGTTCCGAGGGCCTGGCCCGAATCGCTGGCCCAGCCGGGCAAGGATTCCTCGAGGAAGTACTCCATGAGGCTGCCCTCGGGCTGACCGCGGACCCGCAGCCCCGACTCGGCATCGACACGAAGCCGCACGATGCCCGGTGGCATGGGCGGATTCGGCTGCGCAGGTGGCAGCGCCTCGCGCATGTAGTCAATCCAGATAGGTAGCGCGGCGGTGCCACCAAACTCTCTTCTGCCCAGCGGGCTGTAGTCATCGAACCCAACCCATGCGGTCGTAATTAAATCGCGATTGAATCCCGAGAACCACGCATCTCTCGGCCCGTTGGTAGTGCCTGTTTTACCGCCGATGTCATCGCGTTCCAGAACTCTGGCCCGACGGCCAGTGCCGCGCTGAATGGCGTCGCGCAGGAAGGAAGAGACGATAAAGGCCACTCGCGGATCCATGACCCTCTCGGCGGCGCGTACTTCGGGAACGGCGGTTCCAAGGATGTCCTCCATACGAACCTCTTCGGCGTTGCCGTTATCGGTCGTGGCGCATTCGGGGCAGGCCACCAGTGGATCTGCCGCGTAAACAATGTCCCCCTGCGCGTTTTCGATACGTTCGATGAGCCAAGGCTCCACTTTGAAACCCTCGTTAGCGAGGATGGCATACCCCGCTGCGACCTCAATTGGGGTAAAGGCGTGCGTTCCCAGCGCCAGCGTTAAATTCGCCTGCATATCCTCAGTGTTGAAGCCCAATCGTTCCACGTAGCGTATAAAAGGTCCTATGCCGACACGCTGCAGTACGCGGATCGACACAAGATTTCGCGAAAATGCCAAGGCCTCCCGCAATCGGGTGGGGCCGTAGAATTTGCCGCTGTCATTCTCCGGTCTCCAGATTTCTGCTGCGGCGATATTGTCGAGCACCACAGGCGCGTCGTTAATGACGGTCGCCGGGGTAATGCCTGCCGAAAGCGCGCTGGCATACAAAAACGGTTTGAAGTTAGAGCCCGGTTGGCGACGGGCTTGGGTCGCCCGGTTGAACTTTGAAAGTTCGAAACCCATGCCACCGACCAGCGCGCGAATGGCGCCGTGCTTAGGGTCGAGGGACACCAATGCCGCCTGCGCTTGGGGCACCTGACTTAATCGCCACCCATCGGCTGTTTTGAGGACTCTGATCAGATCTCCTTGGGCCACAAGGTCAGACACCGTTTTTTCTGGGGCCGAGGTTGAGTTAACACTGCGGTAGCGCCGCACTGCATTCAGATCGCCCTCCCAAGCAAGAGAGATAACGTCACCGGATTTGGTCAATACAGAGACCGCGTTATCGCTGATCTCGGTAACGATGCCGGGCTGAAGCTCGGCAATGGTCGGCATTTCCTGCAGTGCTTGTTGCCAGCGGTCGTCGGTTTCAGCTTCCGTTTCCCCATCACGGGGTGCGAGGCGCCGTTCCGGTCCGCGCCACCCATGGCGCCAGTCGTAGGTTCGTAGGCCCGCCAGCAGGGCATCTCTCGCTGCTTGCTGTTGTTTTGCATCGACGGTGGTGTAAACGACATAGCCGTCGTTGTATGCCGCGTTACCGAAACGCGCCACCATTTCGCGCCTGACCATTTCGGCGACATAGTCGGCATCAACCTCAACAACCTGACCAAAAAAAGCCGCGGTCACGGGCGTCGCCATAGCCGCATCGCGCTCGGCCTCGGTGATCATGCCCAGATTTTCCATTCGACCGAGAATCCAGTCGCGCCGGATCTTGCCCTTGTCTGGGTTGCTGAGGGGGTTGTTGCGTGAAGGCGCTTTGGGCACACCAGCGAGCATGGCGTGTTGCGCCAGATCGAGTTCTGCAAGGGATTTTCCGTAGTAGGTTTCCGCTGCCGCCTCAAAACCATAGGCGCGGTGTCCCAGGAACACGCGGTTAACGTAGAGCTCAAAAATTTCTTCTTTACTCAGGCGCGCCTCGATCTGGAGTGCTAGCAGGATCTCGGTGAACTTTCTGATAAAGGTTTGGTCCAGTGTCAAAAAATAATTTCTTGCCACCTGCATGGTGATGGTTGAACCGCCGCTCCCTTTTCGGCCGGTGAGCAACAACTCGGAAACTGCTCTCGCCAGACTCAGTGGCTCGATGCCGCCGTGCTCGAAAAAGCCATCGTCCTCAGCAGCAAGCAGCGCATCGATGAACCCCTGCGGGATTTGCTCAAACTGCAGCGGTTTTCGTTTTTGCTCGCCAAATTGTCCTATCAGCGCGCCGTCTCTGCTCAGCACCTGCAGCGGGGTTTGCAAGGTGATATTGCGCAGCGCGCTCTCCTCGGGTAACCGCGGGCTGAGGTAAAGATACAATCCTGCCAGCCACCACACACCGGCACAGGCGAGCAGCAACACATACCGAATCAGGGTCTGGTGTTTGGCCAATTACAGGGTCTCCGGATCGGGATTCTCGGTTATCTCGCTGGCCCGTATCGGTGACGGGTATTCACCGCTCAGCGCGCAAGGCGCAAACATATCAGGGCTTTTGCGGGTATTTCATACAAATGGGCACAATAAGTGACGTTTTACCGACTTTGTGTGGCCATAAAAATCAAGCATCGTCGTACTATAAGCCCTCGAGACATGCGAACCCCTCTCGAGGGACGTCGACACACGCAAAGGAATGACAAGTGTTGAGGTTATTTGGCGCAGCCAAAACGTCACGCGTGCTCGGGATTGACATCAGTTCTACGACAGTGAAGTTGCTGGAGCTGAGTCG
>JAYPXQ010000015.1:0-34439 GCA_038135595.1 Halieaceae bacterium | reverse complement strand
ACGAGATTTACAGGTCATCGAATGGATCACCTTGCGATGCTTCAAGCAAAGCCTCACCAGCGCCGAGGGACCCGATTTCCTGAGTCATATCGAACTGGATCAGCTTAATCAGGGTAAAGAGTTTCTCAGTCGCGTGCGGTTTGCGTTACACAGCATGACCGGCAGAGCAGAGGACCGGTTGTTATTCGATCATCAGAAACAGCTGGCAGCCCTTTGGCAAATGGTTGATGGCGACAAGTTGGCGGTAGAGCAGTTCATGCAGGTCTATTACCGCTGGATGAAAACACTGAGCCAGTTAAACGAGCTACTGATTGAGGTCTTTGAACATCGGGTCTCCGAGGTATCAGATGAGATTGATTCAGACCTGCGTTTGATAGATGACGATTTTGAGGTGGCGGACGGGCGGATACGCGCGCGAAATGACGCGGTTTTCGCCAAGGATCCGAGTAATTTGCTGCGCATTTTCGTGCTGATTGGCAATGATCCCCTTGTCGACCGTATAGAACCTAATACCCAACGCCTGATTCGCCGGGATGCGCATTTAATCGACGATGCATTTCGTGCGAGCGAGGTCAACCGCGACCTCTTCATGCAAATTTTGGGCGTACCGCATAACATGACCAAACAGTTGCGCAGAATGTCGCGCCATGGGGTGATGGGCCGCTACCTTCCTGCGTTCGGCGCGATCATTGGTCAGATGCAATTTGACCTCTTCCACGCTTACACCGTAGACGCCCATACGATGGAAGTTATCGCCAACACCCGCAGGTTCATGCGCGCTGACTATACCGACCGTTTTCCGGTATCTACCAGAATTGCCCGCAGGCTCAGGGATCCGAAACTCCTTTATATTGCAGCGCTATTCCACGACATTGGAAAAGGGCGCGGTGGCGATCATTCAGAGTTAGGCGCGGTCGATGCCGAGGCCTTTTGTCGCGACCACAAACTGTCGCCGTCCGATACAGCACTGATCATCTGGCTGGTGCAAAATCATCTACTGATGAGCCATATTGCCCAGCGACGGGACATCTCAGATCCAGAGGAAATCCAGCGATTCGCGGAGATCGTGGGCACACAAGAACGCCTCGATTATTTGTACACCCTCACTGTTGCCGATATAGCGGGCACCAACCCTGAACTGTGGAATGCATGGCGGTCATCGCTGATGCGCCAGCTTTACACCGAGACCCGCCGGGCGTTGAGTCGCGGCCTCCAGAACCCCATCGCCCGTGAGGAAGTTATCCGGGCAACCAAACGCGCCGCCGCTGAGGCACTCGAATATCGGGGATTTCTCGAGGATGAATTGGCCCATCTCTGGAATTCGCGGGGCAACGATTACTTTGTGAGAGAGCGCGCCGAGGATATCGCCTGGCATACCGAAGCCATTGCAGATCACGATCTGGCAGATGGCGCCCTTGTTCTTGTGCGGCAGGCCGGGGAATCACCCATCGGTAATGCCACGCAAATCTTCGTCCACGCCCGGGACGAGGCGAATACCTTCGCCAAAATTTGCGCTGCGCTGGACACACTCGACCTCAGCGTCCACGACGCCCGCATCTACAGTGACGATGACGGCAGCACGCTCGATACTTTTTACGTGCTGCAGAGCGACGGCAGCTCTCTGGATCCACACCCCGATACCTTTCGGGAGATTCGCCAGACAATCCAACATAACTTGCTGCAACCCACAGCAAAAACCGTGACCCGACACATGCCGCGAACCGTGAGAGCCTTCGCAATTCCAACGCAAATTCACTTCTCTACGGATGAGTTGAGCGGCCTTACTACGCTGGAAATCAGTACCGCGGACCGCCCGGGACTGCTGGCGCGCATTGGTTCCGTGCTGTCACGCCATGGCGTCACCGTACAGGGCGCCAAAATCCAGACCCTGGGCGAACGGGTTGAAGATATCTTTTTTCTCTCCGATGACGACGGTCGCTCTCTCGAGGATCAATCACTGATCTCGCGACTCGAGGGCGAGCTACTGGAGGAGATGACGTCGGGACAGCAGCGCGAGGCCGTGGTGGAGATCGCTGTTTGAATACCGGGCTGACGGCGCTACAGCCCTACCCTTTTGAGCGGCTCAACGCATTGTTACAGGGGTCACCGCCTACTGGTATCAAGACTATTCCACTGACGATCGGAGAGCCGCAGCACCCGCCACCCCGTGGGGTGACAGACCTGTTAGCCGAGCACGCTGCGCTGGTGGGCAAGTATCCGACGACCGCAGGCAGCGCTACCTTACGCGCAACGATCGCTCGTTGGCTGGAGCGGCGATTCTCTTTGACCTCGGTCGATGCGGATCTGCAGGTACTCCCGCTCAATGGCACGCGCGAGGGATTATTCGCGCTAGCACAGACCGTGGTGACTCAGGGTCAACCGGGTGCCGTGATCTCGCCAAACCCCTTCTACCAGATCTATGAGGGCGCCGCGCTGCTGGCCGGGTCAACCCCTCTCTTCGTTAACTGTGAAGATCGCCATGGGTTTACACCCGATTTTTCCCAGATCACCCCAGACCAGTGGCAGGCATGCCAGTTACTGTACATCTGCACGCCAGGCAACCCGGCGGGGGCCGTGCTATCCACGTCGCAGTTGCAGCAATTGATCTCACTCGCACAGGAATACGATTTTGTTATCGCAAGCGACGAATGCTATAGCGAGATCTACCCAAACGAAGAGAACCCACCGCCCGGTTTGTTGGGAGCCGCCGCCGCGATGGGTGTCGAGGACTATCGCAATTGTCTCTGCTTCCACAGCCTCTCGAAGCGATCAAATCTTCCCGGCCTGCGCTCGGGATTTGTCGCTGGAGACAGTCGCTGGATCGAGCGGTTCCGTCGCTATAGAACTTATCATGGGTGCGCCATGCCAACGCATCATCAAGTCGCCAGTGAGTGGGCATGGTCTGACGAGATTCACGTGATAGAAAATCGCGCCCGATATCGAGACAAGTTCAATGCGGTGCTGCCTATCATCTCGGAGGTTATGACAACGCCCATTCCCGAGGCCGGATTTTACTTATGGCCCGAGACGCCTATCGACGACGAAGCGTTTGCCAGTGAGCTGTGGCATCGCACCGGTGTGAGTGTGCTACCGGGAAGGTACCTCGCGCGGGATACCCCAGAGGGCAATCCGGGCGCCACGCGCGTACGAATTGCGCTGGTTGCCGAACGTGAGCTCTGCGTTGAGGCGGTTGAACGGATGGCACACAGCCTGCGGCAAGGCTGGTGAGATGGCGTCGGGAAACTTGAACAAAGCGGAACGCATCGCCTACATCGACGATCGACTGCAAACGCTCTACCCCGAGACGCCGGTCCCCCTTGATCACCGCGACGCCTACACCCTGTTAATCGCCGTGCTACTGAGCGCGCAATGTACCGACGAGAGAGTCAATCAGGTCACTCCTACACTATTTGCTCGTGCCGCCACGCCCCAAGAAATGGTCGCACTTACAGTGGAGGATATTCGCGACATCATCCGACCCTGTGGATTGTCGCCACAAAAATCGAAGGCCATCCATCGGCTCAGTGAAATACTGCTCGAGCAACATGATGGCGAGGTCCCTGAAGATATGGTCGCGCTGGAGGCGCTGCCGGGCGTGGGCCATAAAACGGCGAGTGTCGTGATGGCACAGGCGTTTGGCCTGCCGACTTTCCCGGTAGACACACACATTCATCGGCTCGCACAGCGCTGGGGACTGACACGCGGCCGCAGCGTTATCGAAACCGAGAGAGATCTGAAGCGCGCCTTCGACGAGTCGCGCTGGAATGCGCTACATCTGCAGATCATTTTTTATGGTCGAGAGCACTGCACCGCACGAGGGTGCGATGGGAGAGTCTGCGAGATCTGCCGTACCTGTTATCCGGCGCGTAAACAGCCAAAGCGTTGCCATAAGGCGTAACGCCAAGCCCACCACGGAGACAGGAGAATTCTGCTACCCTGTCGCGCGCCGAAGCGGCAGCGATACTCGCAGCGCACCGCCTCATGTTAGCCATCACAACTCCATACCAAGCCCTATGACACAACCCATCCTTTACGGCATCCCCAACTGTGACTCGGTGCGAAAGGCCCGGGTGTGGTTGGAAACTCAGCAGATCGATTACCAGTTCGTTGACTTCAAGAACGCCCCGCCGAGCGTGGCAACGATCAATAGTTGGCTCGCTTCTGTAGGTGCGGCGCAATTGGTTAACCGTCGGAGCACCACCTACCGTCAGCTGGAGGAGGCCGACAAAAAGGTGCTGGATGAAGGCGATACCGCCTCTGTGCTGGCAACCCATCCGACCCTTATCAAGCGACCCGTGCTCGACTGGAAAGGTCAGATCTCGGTGGGGTTTACAGCGATCGATTACGCCGATCATTTTTCTCATTAAGGAGCCGTCATGAGCGCGCTGTATGCATTTGGTCTGGGTATCGCCACCGAGAATGCAAAAGGGGAATATCTGGATACTTTTTATCCGTACCCCCTTACCAACATCAACGACGATACCGCGGCGCTCCTGCGGGGCGTTTCGGGCCGGCTGGACGCCGGCCAACTATTGGCTCTGGCCGCGTCACTCGAAGCGCTGGGTGAAATGCACCATGCAAATATTGCGCGACAGTTGACGGCTACCCATCAATCGGTGATTGCCACACCATTAGCCGACAACAGCGCTCCTCTGTCGGTCGAAGCTGCTTACCTCAAACTCCATCTGCTCTCTCACAGGCTGGTGAAACCTCATGAAACCGATCTCAATGGCCTATTTGGGCTACTGCCCAACGTTGCGTGGACAGACCGGGGGCCTATCGATTTGTCCGAACTGGCCCAGCGTCAGCTCGACGCGCGCCTGCGGGGGGAGGTACTGGAGGTATCGAGTGTCGACAAGTTCCCCAAGATGACCCAGTACGTCGTGCCGCAGGGCGTTCGCATTGCACATACTGCGCGGGTTCGACTCGGCGCTTACCTCGGCGCGGGCACCACCGTCATGCACGAGGGTTTTATCAATTTCAATGCGGGCACTGAAGGGCCTGGCATGATAGAGGGCCGAATTTCTGCTGGTGTATGGGTCGGTGCCGGCTCTGATTTGGGTGGCGGGTGCTCGACGATGGGTACGTTGTCGGGTGGCGGCAATATTGTTATTTCTGTGGGCAAAGAGTGCCTGATTGGCGCAAACGCAGGTCTGGGCATCCCGCTGGGCGATCGCTGCACGATTGAAGCCGGGCTTTTTGTTACGGCAGGCACAAAAGTCAGCTTACTGGATGATCAACAGCAGGTGGTTGAAACTGTCTCAGCGAGATCCCTCGCTGGACGATCCGATCTGCTGTTTCGTCGCCACTCGACCAGCGGTGCTGTGCAGTGCCTGACCAACAAAAGCGCCGTTGAACTCAACGAGATATTACATGCCCACAACTGAAGCAAATGACCCGACGTTGGCATTGACCCGGCTCCTGATTGCGCGACCGTCGGTGACGCCGCATGACGCAGGCTGCCAGCAGGTGATGGGAGAGCGGCTCGAGCGTATCGGGTTTTCGGTCGAGCATATGCGCTTTGGTGACGTCGACAATTTGTGGGCCACCCGCGGAGGCCAAGGGCCGTTGCTGGTCTTTGCGGGACATACCGACGTTGTTCCGCCCGGCGACCTAGCGCGTTGGGAGTCTGACCCTTTTGAGGCCACGACAATTGGATCCGACCTGGTGGGTCGCGGCGCATCCGATATGAAAGCCAGTCTGGCCGCCATGGTAGTCGCTTGCGAAAACTTCGTGCGCGAGCACCCGGACCACTCAGGTCGCATTGGTTTTCTCATCACATCGGATGAAGAAGGACCCGCCAAAGAAGGCACCGTCAAAGTCATGGAAGCGCTTACTGCTAGAGGAGAAAGCATCGACTGGTGTGTCGTAGGAGAACCTTCGAGCACACGACAGCTGGGAGATCTGGTTAAAAATGGCCGCCGCGGATCCCTCAACGCGACACTGGTTATCCACGGTAAGCAGGGGCATATCGCTTATCCCCATCTGGCCGCTAATCCGATTCACGGCGCCCTCCCCGCCCTCAATGCCCTGGTTAATGAGACCTGGGACTCGGGAAACGATTTTTTTGATCCCACGTCGCTGCAGATCTCCACTATTCGGGCCGGGCAGGGCGTTACCAATGTAATTCCCGGCAGTCTGGAAGTGCTGTTTAACGTGCGCTTTAGCACAGAGGTTACCGCTAACGAGATTCGCAAACGCTGCGAAACCCTGCTCAAACAACACAACCTCAGCTTTGACATTGAGTGGTCTCTGAGCGGCGAACCCTTTCTCACAACGCCGGGTGCGCTGCTCAGCGCGGTGACGCACAGTATCGAGGCCGTCACCGGATCTCAACCCGCTGTCTCGACCGGTGGAGGCACTTCCGATGGGCGGTTTATTGCGCCGGGCGGCGCACAGGTCGTCGAAGTCGGCCATGTTAACGAGACGATTCATCAGTGCAACGAGCGTGTAAAGCTGGCAGACGTCCCTCAACTGACCGAGATCTACCGCGGCATTCTGGAGCGGCTACTGCTCGATTGCGCTGACGGGCCCGAGGGTCAATGACAACCCCAGCGACGCCCATCGCTGGGATTCGGCGGAGACAACCGTCTCGACAAATGCCATAAGGCCTTTTGCCAACGGCGTCACAGGCTCATCCCAATTATCGTATGACACGGTCATGCCCCCGCCGACGCCAGCCTGCAATAGCGCCTCAGCACCCCGGATCATCACGATCAAGCCCTCGGTGATCTCGCGGGTGGCAGCGAGCACCGTGTCCAGGGTAGCGCTCGTCGCTTCGTCGCCCCCGAATTGAGCATTCGGTAGCCTAGGAACGACCCACACCACGCGCTCGATCGGGACTCTTTGGCGCATCAGGTCGAGCAGGTAACCCTGCCCAACGGGGGTGTCGAGGGCAACATCATGCCACTCTGCCTGCACACCGGACGCTTCAAGTTCAGCTCGTGGCGAGTTCTCAGCCGCTAATCGACCACAGAACACCGGATGCGGGTGCTTTGCCACTTCGGTCAATGCCGCCGACGTCATCGATTCAACACCGATCCAAAAACCCGTGGCCGCCATTCTATTCTCCTGTCTGATGGACCAGCGTGTTGTCATGTGGCCGGACGAACACATCGAAACGGACTGATTTTCCTCTCAACGTATGGGAAGGCTTCTGCGAGCCCAATATGGGCGCGCGCAGGGGCCTTTTCACCACAATTCGCGACACCGGCTGCCGCCACGCCCACTCCCACAGTGCTTGAGCATCATCCTCCGTATGCGCCAGCCGCTGCAGCATGGCCGCCTCCTTCTTGATAGCGGCACTTTTTTTGCGCTCGGGAAACATGGGATCGAGATAAATCACATCGCTCGCAAGTACCTGCAGCTGTCGACTGTCGCAATGGCGGATCGTCATTCTCTCGGCGGCAGCACGAACCTGATCGTGCCCACTCACCATGGCAGCGCTGACCGCATCCTGTAGCAACCACGCCAAAACGGGGACCCGCTCACACAAGGTCACCCGGCAACCCAGATCGGCGAGAACAAAAGCATCCCGGCCCAATCCCCCCGTGGCATCCCACACCGTGGGCTGGCGACTGGCCTTTACTCCAACCGCCCTGCCGAGCAATTCATTTTGGCCGCCGCGGCGTCGATGCATCATCGTCGCCGAATCAAAGGCAATGCGTACCTGACTCCCCGCCATCTCTAACCATGCTCCAGTCTCGCCGACCACGAGGTAAGGCGAGGGGGATGTCCCGATCTCGAGCATGTCGCTACCGAGCGCTTTGGCGGCCGCACGTGCGCGCGCGGCTGACTCACCTTTGACGGGGACGACCGGAATACAACCTTGCGTTGCGGAGTGATCATTGTTTGCAATGGTTTGCATTGGGTGATTTGCCATGATTGACTGCGCGGGTGCTGCTTAAAGTCATTATATGAGCCAATTGCGTGAAGGGTTAACCGCTGCGCGACTGATTGTCGGCCTGGTTCTGATAGCGGGTTGCACCCCACTGGATCATTACGACATCACGATCAATAACGTGGCCGTCTACCAGCCCGACCCGCCGCTGCCAGTAGAGGGGATCGAGGACCCGGCGCTCCATGCCTGCATCGAGCAAACCGCGCTCGACCTTCAGGCGACCGAAGTCAAATCGCTAGAGCAACTGAACTGCAGTAACGCAGGCATTGTTTCTCTGGCTGGCTTGGAACGGCTCAGTGGCATACAGTCGTTAAAGCTGAGTGGAAACGACATCAGGAACTTGCTGACGCTGGAGCGACTCCCCGCGCTGCAACAGTTATGGCTGGATAGCAACGATATCGTCGACCCGATTCCCGTCTTACGTCTGCCGGCATTGAGACACCTCGACCTCACAGACAACCCCAGACTACAATGTCCGCCACTCGAGAAGATCCCCTCAAGCATGCAACTCTCCCTGCCAGATCACTGCAAGGCGACATGACCTACTGGCTATATAAGGCGCTGGCCCTGCTACCTTTACGCGTCAAATATGCCTTGGCACGGGTCGCCGCATTTTTGCTGCACCGAGTGTTCCGCTATCGCACTTCCGTTATCGACACCAACCTCAAGAAGGCTTTTCCAGACCGGGACTCGGCCTGGCGCCGCGACATCACCCAGCGTTTTTATCGCCAATTCACCGACGTCACCATGGAGATCCTTCACGCGTCTCGAATGACACTGGCTGACTTTAAGCAACGTGTCACCGTTGAAGGCTTCGACGAGTTGGAAAGACTGACCGATAATCGGGCCAAGTCAGTTATCGTGCTGACCATTCATCAGGGAAACTGGGAATGGATGATGCATGCCGCCAATGCCCACGGTGATATCGCCATAGACCCGGTATATAAACGCCTACGCAACCAAGGGGCCGAGCGCTTCGCTTATGAAGTTCGAAGCCGATTCGGGGGCGAACCGATCCTGATGGAAAAGGTTGCCCGCAATGTGCTTAAAAATCGAAGACGCTTCAGGGCGCTGGTGCTGTTGGCGGATCAGTCTCCCGGCGCTCGGGACAACGTTTACTGGACAGACTGGCTAAACCAGCCCACGGGGTTTTTTCTGGGTCCCGCCACGATATCGCAGCTGACAGGGTTCCCGGTGATGTTCGCGCGCTGTCGCCGCGAGTCCCGCGGTCACTATCACCTTTCCCTGCTACCCATTGTCGAGGCACCGGGTCAGATGACGGAAGAGCAGATCATAGAAGCCTATATTCGAACCGCGGAGCAGGCCATTCGTGAGGAGCCCGAGAGTTATCTGTGGTCAAACCGACGTTGGAAGCATCGGCCACCAAATCAGGACAACTGAGCACTAGCCCGGCTATTTTTCGGGACAACTGATAGATCAAACCAATCAAACCCCATCTCCTGCGTGGCGTGAATCACCTCGCAGGAATGTAGCCCAGACCAACCCGCCAGTGCAGCCTGAGCCAGCTTCGGCGAATTGTTCTGCTGACTGACATGCGCCATAAATAGCAGTTTTAACTTGTTTGTATTGGCGTGATCCAGAAATAATCGGGCTTGTGCATTCGCCAAATGGCCATAATCACCCGCCACCCGGGCTTTGACCGAGCGCGGATACGGCCCATTAGTCAACATGACGGGGTCGTGATTGAACTCAAGCACCAACGCATCGCAGTCCGAAAAAGCCTGCACAACGTGCGGCGTAATACTCCCGAGATCAGTGAGCACACCCAGTTTCAACGCCCCCGACCAGAAGCAAAATTGCACCGGCTCCCGAGCGTCGTGGGGCACTGGCTCTGCAGCGATGTGGCAGTCCCCAACATCGAATCGTTCGCCGGGCCGGATAATCACCCCGCTGCGTAATCCATCGAGTTTTGGGCTGCTTGCGGTACCTGCAGTCAGAAAAACAGGAAGGCCATACGCCCTTGAGAGCGCTGCAACACCGCGACAATGATCACTGTGCTCGTGGGTAACAAGAATGGCATCTATGTCACGCGCCGAGAGACCGCGATTGGCCAGGCGACTTTCAACTTCTTTTCTGGGCAGGCCGCAGTCGATGAGAATCAGGGTCTCGCCGGTATCGACCAGAGTCGCGTTCCCCTTGCTACCACTGCCGAGGGACGCAATCCGCATCAGGTAATGTTGCCCCTCAGCAGTGTCAGCAATGCCTGCTGCTCGCGTCGGTCGACAGACTCCCCTTCGGGGCCGACCAGCGTGATGAGAATCACCTTTTCTGCAGCGGCATCCAGACGAATTTGATAGCGATGTCCCGCCAGCGGATGATCGTCCTCACCCCCCCACAACCAGTCAAACCAGCCGCTTTCTTCTTCGTCCTGAGGACCGACGAAGGTGACGTAGAGAACACCCTGACTACGATCGCGGTCATCAATAATGAAATCTGCATCTTCGGTCCCCTTCACCACGGAGGCCCAAGCACGATCAAAGGGTAATTCCAAACGGATGCGGGTCACCGCCTCTGTGTCCTCGAGCGTGATACGCCCCGAGTCACTCATGGCGCGATCCGCCATCATTGATATCGGCGTTGAATCCGCGCTGTTGGCAAGGTATTGCGCAACGTCCTGCAGCATTTTGCGCTCAAGATCATCGTCATCGGACTGAGAGGGCCAACTGACATCCTCTGCGCTGCGGTTCTGCTGCAGCACATGGAGCTCAGCCGTATTTCTCTGCACGCCAGTATCGACGCGAAAGCGGAAGCGCACCGCAAGTGCTTGCTCCTCAAGCTTGAACCACTGGGTATCAATGAGACCTGCCTCTGCGTCTACGGCAGCGACACCGATACCGCTGTTGGTCAAAAATGTCCTGACCTGCGGCCATAGCTGCCCCGGGGCGACACTGACCAACGCCCAACGCTCGCCAGAGAGGCTCTGAATACGCACCGACTCGCCCTGACTCTTCGCCGTAAGCGGTGTCGGGCGGGGAGTTTCGAATTGGGCCGCTAGCTGCGCGCTGGCAGCCACCGGCGGCACCGGATAATCGGGCTGGATGGCGTCTGTCGTTAAGTGGGGAGGCACGTCTATCGGCGGCAACTCCGACGAAGACTGATAGCGGCTGGAATTATCCGGAAAAAGCCCCTCCTCTCCGAACAACCAGCTACATCCCGACAAGGTCAGGGCAATCACAATGACACTACCTGCGCGGATCACGAAAAATAAGCCTCCAGTGCCTTCGCCAGCGTCTCCCGATGCGCCTCAGAAAGCGGCGTTAGCGGCAGCCGAATACCGCTATCAATCATACCCTGTTGAACCATCGCCCACTTAATAGGAATGGGATTGGATTCGATAAAAAGTAACCGATTAAGGTCGGACAGTCGTCGATCAATCGCTTCGGCGGCATCCCACTCGCCTGCCACGGCGCAGCGACAGAGCGCGGCCATATCTGCCGCGGCGATGTTGGCGGTCACGGAGACGTTGCCTCTACCTCCATGGCGCATCAGTTCAAGCGCCGTGGCATCGTCACCAGAGAATACGGCGAACCCGTCGGGCACTGCCTGAATCAGCGCCTTTCCCCGCTCGATATCTCCCGTCGCATCCTTGATGGCAACGATATTATCAACCTGACTCAGCCGCACGACGGTATCGTTCAACAGATCACAGCCAGTGCGGCCGGGCACGTTATACAGAATAATCGGCAAATTCACCGATCGAGCGACTGCCTGAAAATGCTCAAACAGACCCTGCTGGGTGGGTTTGTTGTAGTAGGGGGTAACCGAAAGGGAATAATCCGCCCCCGCCTCCGCGGCCGAGACCGTCAGCTCGATCGCCTCGTGTGTGGAGTTCCCACCGGTTCCTGCTACCACCGGAATCCTTCCTCCCGACTGCTCCACCGCAAAACGAATAACCTCGCAATGCTCAGGGACCGTTAGCGTCGGGCTCTCGCCAGTGGTACCGACGACACCAAGCGCCGCTGTGCCCGCTTCAATGTGATATTCGATCAGTCGCACAAGCGCCGCCCAGTCGATGGCACCGTCTGGGTGCATGGGCGTTACCAACGCAACAATACTTCCGGTTATCATCGAATTACTCCGGGAGTCCCCCGACGGGACAAGGACAGAAGATCATGGAGCCGCAATTATCCACTTCAGACCAAGTTTCACAACCTTGCCGTGCACATCAAGCCTACCTTTCCCGATCGAGGAAGATGCTTCTTTTGTGTGTCTTGACCCTCCTGACATGGTCTAGCAGCGGTCTCTCACAGGGCACCGATCTCGAACTCAACATAGAGCCCCTCACCAGCATCGATAAGCAGTTTATGGCGGATCAGCGGCTGCGGGTCGAGCAACTGGCCAATCAGATGGGGAGAAATCTGACTGGCAAGGAGGATCGAGATATCGATACGCTGCAGCGCATTATTGATGAACGGCTGATTGCCAATGACGACAGGCTCAACCTTCAAGCAATGGGGGTGGTACTGGGGGATCTATTGGCTGACCGACTGGACATGACGTGGGTGGTTTACCGCGACCGGACGGGACGATCGAGAGCACTTCGTTATCGGGAGACCGATGTCTACCTTTTTCCGATAACGATGATCTCACGCCGCCAGGAAGCGGGTAGCGACCGGAGAGTCCGGTCGATCTATGATGAGGCGGTAAAAACGACGCTGCCGCGCATACCGGGAGGCAAGTGGTTACTGTAACCTCAAACAAGCGGCACACACCCCGCGAAGTTAGCGGCACCAAAAAATAACCCTAAGCACCCTCTGATTTTGGCACGTATCTGAAGATGCCCTCTGCGCCAGTCGTACGATGGACGCTGCCCACTTGGTCGAGATCACCGGTGTCATAGGCGGCATCTCCCGGATACAAAAAGACCATGTGGTCAGCCTCCCTCACCACCTTCGGAAAAAAACAGGGTGGCTCGCGATCGCTGACAGCCGCTTCCAAAGACGCGCCCTTTTTCAATGTCTCGATGTCGTGTAGCGACACCAGCGTAGGCGGGGTCAGCGGCAGCGCGCCATCATGGTGCGCCGCAACTGCCTCATCGGGCTTCCACCACTGGTAGTCGACAATTTCCTGACCATCGACACTCACCGTCACCGTATCGGGAACGCGTGCCAGAAAAAACCAGGTAGCGAAGCGGCGCTTAACTATTGTGGGCGTTAGCCAGTGGGAGAACGGCGTCATCGCGGCTGGAGCTATAGAGATACCCGCTTCCTCCTCTAACTCTCGGCAAGCCGCCGCGCACGCTCGCATCATGTCATCAGGGCCGCTATCGTCAGGTTCCACCTTGCCCCCGGGAAATACCCAAATGCCCGGCATATGTTTGAGGGTGTCGTTACGCCGAAGTAGTAATACCTCTAAACCCGCCGATGCCTCTCGCACTACAATGGCGGTCGCCGCAGGGGCCGCAGGCTGGACTTCTCCAGAGAACTCAAGCACCACGCTAGGGAACCGGCACGCAGTCCAAACACTGAACATAGACGTGCATGGGATCTCGCAAGTCTGCCAAGCTTTTGACCACGGGCTTGAAGCTCGCCGCCAAAAATTCTGTCCAGCCCCAGCCCTGTGGCAGGGCCGCGCTGAAGGAGCGGCTCAACTCTTCCAACAGCACGCTTTCAAATGATGGCGGCACAGTAGTGCGGCCCGTTCTCCATTCCTCTATGCCCGCCAGCGCAGCAGCGGCAGCCACCGCTTGATCTAATCCCCCAAGGGCATCAACCAAACCAATTTCAGCCGCCTCGGCTCCCGTCCAGACCAGCCCGCCAGCGATCTCCTCGACTGCCTCGGGAGCCATTTCCCGGCCGCGGGACACCAATTCAATAAAATCGTCGTAGGCGCTGTAAGACAGCGCCTGAATAATCTGCGCCATTTCGGGGCTGACTCCCCGATCGAAACTGGCTCCCCCAGCCAAGGAGGTCGTGCCCACGCCATCGACGGTCACACCGATATATTCGAGGATGCCCTCTACCGTAGGGAACGCGGAAAAAGCGCCAATACTGCCCGTTATCGTGGTCGGGAGCGCCCAAATCTGGTCCGCTTCTGCCGAAATCCAGTAGCCGCCAGATGCGGCCATTGTCCCCATGGAGACCACGACGGGGATACCTGCCTCTCGCGCCTCCCCTAATTTTCGACGAATTAAATCGGACGCAAAAACGCTACCGCCGGGCGAGTTCACCCTGAGCACGATCGCGGCAATATCCTCTGCCCCCATAGCGGTATCGATATAACCATTGATGGTGTCGCTACCCGCCATGCCCTCTTCGCTCTCACCGGGGACCAGCGTGCCCTCAACCGGCACTATCGCAATCAGCGGCAAACCCTCTTCGGCGAGCATGCGCTGCTGCTTCATATCTTCAAAGTACCGCTCAAACTCAACGGTTTGTGGCAAGCCCTCTTCATCGGTAACACCGACGCGCTCGGCCAGTAGGGCGTTCATCTCAGTATGATCTGCGAGGACGTCGATCCAGCCACCCGCCACGAGCGTCTCCGCGAGGTCGTTATCCGACGCCGCCAATTGATCAGCGAAACTATCGATAAAGGCATTCAGAGCGCCCGGTGGTAGATCCCTGCCCGCCTCGGCCAATTCGGCGTAAGCCGCCCAAAGACCGGATATCCATCGAGATACCACAACGCGCTCGCGCTCAGACATATCGTCACGGAGGTATGGCTCCACTGCAGATTTGTTATCTCCCGCGCGAAACACATGCATCGTCACACGAATCTTTTCGAGGAAACTGCGCAAATAAGAACGATAGACCGAGAAGCCCTCCAGAAACATGCCACCCTCAGGATGGAGCAGCACCTGATCGGCCTGAGAGGCTAATAAATACTGGGCTTGCGAGTAATAATCCCCTACCGCGATAACCGGTTTATCGGCGCCTTTAAATTCCGCGATCGCCTCACTCAATTCCAGTGTCTGGCTGGTGGAAGGTCCGGCAAGATCCTCAAGATTGAGGATGAGCGCAGTAATGCGATCATCGCTGGCGGCCCATTGAATCGCTCTCACTAGATCATGAAGCAAGACCGGTCGCTCGTAATCCTGATTCAAAAAGGCGGCAACGGGCTCCACCGGCGGATTGTCCTCTACCAATGACCCCGCAGGCGCGATCAGCAACGCCGCCTGCTCGGGCAGCGGTTCTGGCACCGATTCCTTCATTCCCAAACTGAAGGCGGTCACAAAAATAGCGACAAACACCAGGGGCAACAGCACCGATATGGCTCGGCTGATACCACTCAAAATTCGCCATAAGCCTTTCAATAAACGCATCATTACTCGACACTCTCCTCAGTGGGATTGGCGGCCTGACCGCGGTGGGCAGTAGCCATCAGTGGGACTCGCGCAGTTCACGACCGCGGTAACGGACATACAACATACAGCAGGTGAACTGGATTACCACCAGGCTCAAACCGGTGATCGACAGAGCATCGCCCCGATAGGCGAAAGCGGCTTCGACCGACGAAATAAAGTAAAACAGCAGAATTAAGTCATACCAAATAAATAGCCGCAGGCCATCTCTCATCGCTGCCCAGAGAAAAAACGTGAGTGGGGCACATCGCAATCCCGTTAACGCCCAAGTCCCGGAAAAGCGCTCAACATCTGCCGCCTGCTGCAGTAGCAGGGCTAACCAAGTCAGCCACATCATGACCCAAAGGCTTTGTGTGAGCCACAGTCGGGGATGTGTTGCACGCATCGGCAGATTCAGCCTTTGCCCGGCGCAGATAGCGCCCACTCGGCCACCCGTTTGCCCAGCGCCCGACAAATTGCGGATTCATTGTCGTCCAAAGGACGATCGCCCTGCTCGGTCGACCAGTGACTGGCGCCGTAGGGTGTGCCTCCCGCAGCGGTGGCCCTGAGCGCAGGTACCGAGTAGGGCACTCCCACCAACACCATCCCGTGGTGTAATAACGGCACCATCATGCTCAGCAATGTCGCCTCCTGGCCACCATGCAATGAAGCGGTAGAGGTGAAAACCGCGGCCGGCCGATCAATCAGTGCCCCCTGAAGCCAGAGTGCGCTGCTTTCATCGAGAAACTGCTTCAGAGGCGCCGCCATGTTGCCAAAGCGGGTGGGGCTACCCATGATCAGACCGGCGCAGCCCCGCAGATCCTCCTGGGTTGCGGGGAGCGGCATAGCGTCCGACTCGTTTTCCTCCGCAGAGAGCTCACGGACGGTTCTAAGCCTGGCCTCAATGCCCTTCACCACTTCAATACCGCGCGCAATCTGGCGCGCCATCGCCGCGGTCGCACCGTCCCGACTGTAGTACACGACAAGAATATAGGGCTGATCGCTCACAACATCTGATCCATCAGTTCACTCGACGCCATATCTAGCCCCACGGTACAGTGGGACAACACACATACACAATGAAACCCGCATGGTAACGCATCCACAACGCGCGAAGGTGTTGCGCGGTATCCACTACCTGGCAAGCCGCCTGCGTGAGGATCGGCTCACCACCAAAGCGGCCGCACTGACCTTTGTGAGCCTGTTTGCGCTCGTACCGCTTCTTACCGTGACACTCTCCATCGCGTCCGCACTCCCGACTGCCGGCAATATTCAGGAGAAATTGAGTGACTTCTTGCTGCAGTTTCTGCTGCCGGAGAGCTCTAGCCAGGTAGTCCAGTACCTGTCGGCCTTTATTAGTCAGGCCCGCTCGCTGACGCTGTTCGGAGTGGCGATTCTGGTGGTGACGGCGGTACTCATGCTGCGCAACGTCGAGGCGGCCCTCAATGAAATATGGCAAAACCGGGTCAATCGTAGACCTCTGCAGAGCGTATTGCTCTACTGGACGGTGTTGAGCCTTGGACCGATCGCCATCGGCCTTGGTCTCGGCGCTCGAGCCTATCTCTTTGCGGTCACCAATGAGTGGGCGGGGCTTGATGTATTGGGTCTTGGAACCGCGCTCATTGGGCTTCTGCCGTTTATCCTGAGCACGGTGGGGCTTACCTGTCTCTACGTGCTCGTCCCAAATTGTCAGGTGCCCTGGCGTCATGCGCTCGCGGGAGGCGTCTTTGCTGCCACTACCTTTACCATCGCCCGCGCACTGTTTACCACAGTAATGTCTAAATCGAGCTACACCCTGGTTTATGGCGCATTCGCGGCTGTGCCGCTGTTCCTTCTCTGGATCTACGTGACGTGGATCATCGTTTTGGCAGGCGCCGTACTGACACATGGGCTCTCGGCGTATCAAAGTAGCGAGCAGGAACGCACCCCACTGCTGATGAAAGCGCTGGATACGCTGTATCTTTTCTGGAGGGCGCAGCAGGAGGGTCGGGCCCTGTCAGATCTCGATGTAATTGGAACCAACGAGTGGTCCTCTAACGCGCTTGACGCCGACAGCTGGCGGCTGATCCGCGACCGGTTGAGCGAGGCCAATATGCTGAAAAGATCGGACCGGGGGCGCTACCTTCTCTGCAGAGACTTGCATTCAATCAGCCTCGCCGATCTGGCCAAGATCCTGCGCGCCGAACCCGAGTATCCCCCAACCGACACGGGACCGCTCTGGCGACAAACCGCGACCGGCATGCTGATGCGCCAGATGGAACAGGAAGCTCAGAGTCTGGCCAAGCCACTGGCAGTTTTGTTTGCCTCGACCGATGCCTGATCGCGTTGCCATTTGGCTACTCCTGATCGCTCTGGGTGGTTGCGGCAGTGAACCCACCGACCTGCCTGACCCGGGTCAATGGCGCGTCATTAATTACTGGGCGATCTGGTGTGCCCCCTGCAGAGCTGAGATACCCGAACTGAACGCCTTACATAACGAAACGCCCCTCCGCGTCTTTGCAGTCAACTTCGAGGGCCAGACGGGCGAGGTATTGGCCTCTCAGGCCTCAGAATTGGGGATTGCCTTCCCACTTCTTGAGGCAGACCCGGGGCCGTTACTGGGTCAAGTCCGTCCCCGAGTGCTACCCACCACTTGGTTGGTCAATCCCGCAGGGGTGGTCACCGACACGCTGGTGGGGCCCCAGACGCAGGAATCGATCCTTCGCGTGTGGGAGTCGCGGCGAGGTCAATACCTTGAGACAAATGGCCCCTGACCTCCACCTGACGCACTTTTATGACTGAGTCGCCCCAGGATGGCAGCGGATGCGGCATAAAAAAGGCAAAAAAAAGCCGGCTGTTCAACAGCCGGCAATGAAGGAGCCACTCAAAACGGGGAGAGTCGCAGAAATCGGACTCTCGCTGCTCAGACGTTTCCCTTGCGATGTCCCCGCGGGCATCACCATCTCAACAACTGACTCTATGACACGCCGGTTTCAGAAAAGTTCCGGGAAATGACAATTTTTTTAGGCAACCCAGCAAGCGGAGCTACTTTGGCCATCGCCGGAGGTGACAAAGATCTCCAACTCCACCACTTCGCCCATTAATCCCTCCGCCAGCACCTGATCGAGCAGATAGTGAGACAAGGCTTCCACGGTCACATTAACAATGGGCAGAAGTAGCGTCTCATCACAGGGGAAGCGCAGTGTCTTCCCGTTGAAGGTGGCGAAATACTCGCCATCTCTCTCGTCCACCTCAAGGAAGGGAGATTGCGCCGGCAGCAACAGATACTCGTCATGTGCATCGCAAAGCTTCTGCAGGCAGCGCTTGTACACGTTGTAGTCAGCCGAAAAACCATTTTCACCCATTTCAGCCACGATCCGGGCGGACACACCATAGTTATGGCCGTGCAACCGCTCTCTTTCGGTAGCGGAAAAAATTGTAAAGTGGGCCGCCGAGAACTTGTGTGCCTGCTTGTTGATGTGCAGCGTCGCCAACTGGGTCATCGAATTGCCTCAGGGGATAAAAACCTAATGGTGTTGGAAGTGGCCTCATTCGGCAACCGATTACCGTTGGCCGGCACCGCGACCACCCCGTGACCTCGGGCATGACCTGAAGTACTCTGGTCGGCCATGAATTCTGGCGAACCCATATGCATCCGATTGCCATCTTAACCGGCGCGAGTTCCGGGATCGGCGCTGCTGCTGCAGAGCAATTCGTTGCAGCGCAGTTTACGGTGATCAATCTATCACGCCGGGCGTGTCCCGTGCCCGGCGTGGAGACGCTGACAACAGATCTGTCCAACGCCGAATCGCTGACTGATAGCTGTGTGGCACTGTCAAAGAGGGTGGCGGAGCATAGGGCTCCCTCTGTCTGTCTGGTTCACAACGCCTCTCTCATGCTCAAAGATCGTTGCGATACCACCGGGGACGACGCGATGCTGCAAGCACTTACGGTTAATGTGCTGGGCATCAACACCCTCAATCGCGCCCTGTTACCGCTATTACCCCGCTCCTCCAGCGTGCTGTATGTCGGCTCCACCCTGTCTGAAAAAGCCGTGGCGGGCGCCTACAGTTACATTGTGAGCAAACACGCCCAGCTCGGAATGATGCGCGCTACCTGCCAAGATTTAATGGGCCGGGGTATTCACACTGCACTTATTTGTCCGGGCTTTACCGACACAGCCATGCTCAGACAACATGTGGGTAACGATGCCGAGGTACTCAGCAGTCTCGGGGGAATGAACAGCTACGGCAGGCTAGTGGCGCCTCAGGAAATCGCCGATCTGATTTTCTGGGCACACCATCACCCAGCTATTAATGGGGGCGTGATGCACGCTAATCTGGGCCAGCTTGAACACTGATATGACGGCGGTCGACGCGGTAGTCAGGGAGCGCCGCGAACGCGCATTTCTCGTGCTGGCGGGTATTTTTCTGTCCGCCATGACCCTGCTTAACGTGGTCGGCATTACCCGTTTTATTCAGTTGGGCCCCCTGGCGTTGGCCGTAGGTGTCCTGCCCTACCCTCTCACTTTTCTCTGCACCGACCTGATCAGCGAATTGTACGGACGGGCGCGGGCCAACTTTCTCGTATCGGTCGGCCTGGGCATCAATTTTTTAATTCTGGGTGTATTGACTGTGGGCGCTTACGCGCCAGCGGTGCCCGAAGCGGTGATGCCTCCCTGGCAGGTACTGCAACTCGCAGCACCCGTCTCGCTGCCCAACGGCGCCATTGTGGAGGGGGAAATTGGTCTATTCCAGTTGATCTACGCGACCACGTCAGGCGCCGTCTTTGCATCCATGATGGCTTACATCGCTGCCCAATATTGTGATGTACAGCTCTACCACTTTTGGAAGCGTGTCACACGGGGGAAACACCTTTGGCTGCGCAATAACTTCAGCACCCTGCTCAGTCAGCTAGTGGACTCCCTGATGGTGGTCACGGTGACCTTTGGCGCCGCGTTTCTGGCGGGAGACATCGCAATGGGTACGCTGTTGACCCTAGTCGGCAGTAACTACGCGTTTAAGGCCATTTGCGCGCTGGTTGACACGATCCCGCTTTACGCTGCCGTGCACTGGCTTCGGGGCTATCTGCACTTGGCCCCCGGGGAGTACGCTATCGATCAGCCGTCGGGAGCAATAAACCCGATTCCCTGACGAAGGGAATGGTAATCGCGCGTGACTGCGCCAAACTCAAATGATCCAACTGCTCGATAAAATCCAGCACGGCGCGAGGGTCTCTGGGCAGCCTGAGGGCGCAGTATCGTCCGACCTCACCTGAGAAATGCAGTCCGGCAGCCTGCGCTTTGAGGCCCAACAGCGCGGCAATATGATCCTCTGAAAACCCGGGCAGGTGGAAAACCGGCAAACTACCCAAGCGGGAGCGCAAATCCGGCAGCAGGCGAGACAGCTGTGGCGGAGCGCATGCTGCAGCCACTACCAGACAGCCTCCACGCTCTTGCGACTGATTAAACACATTAAATAACGGCTCGTGCCAGTGCGATGCGGACTCAATGGCATCAACGTCGTCGATGGCAATCAGACCCGACTGCTCAACACCCGCCAAAACTTGCTCTGGGGGATAGTCCAACAATTCGCGTAGCGGCAGGTAACGCGCGTCATAACCCCAGTTATCGCAACACGCCTGAAGTACATGACTTTTGCCAATGCCCGCAGTTCCCCAGAGATAAGCACTGCGCTTTTCGTCCAAACCGGCACCCAACCAGCGCTCCAAGGTCAGGGTATCGGATCGACTCAGCCAATTTTCCCAGGTAGCGAGGTCCTCTCGTCGCATGGGTAAGGGTATCTGGGCGCCCCGGGTCATAATTTATCCGCAGCGTTGGAGGGAACGCAGTCGATCTCGCCCATCAGAAACCTCGCCATACCAGCGCGAGGCCGGCCTTGGGATCTGATGCTCGCCATTCAAAGACGCTAACCGATGCCATCAACCGGATCAGCGTCTCGGGCTCACTGACGCCAATCACTTCCAGCGTCAAGGTGTCGCCGTCCACTGCCACGGTGCGCACTCGCTCCAGTGTTTGGATGCTCTCCAGGGTATTGACAACGGCTTTGTAATCCTCAAGACCGATAACATTGCTGACAGAGATGATCAGTGAACGTTGCGTTGCCGCGCCCGTTAGCTTAACCGCGTAACGCAGTCGCATTTGTGCGGTCGCCAGAGCCACGCCCGGTTCGACCAGAGCGCGAATCGAATCGGCTTGCACCGTGCTCGAGTGCTCCTCGGTACCGTCTGAGTAGACCCATTCGGCTATCGTTCGGCCCCCACTCAGACGAATAATCCGACCCAGTAATAAATGGGTCATTCCATATCGACCGGAAGCCTCGATGACGGCGCCAAAATCGCGTTGCCAGAGCGCTTCGGGAGACACCAGCAGTTCATCGGGCAAATCATAGAGCGGTTTGCGTAGGTTCAGGCCGAGCGCTTCGAACTCCAGAGTCATCGCCTCCCACAGGGCATCTTCCTCGGCAAGATTGCCAAAGCGACGGCCGTCAGCCTCGTCAATCACCAACCACAGCAGAATCGGCGGCCGCTCCTCGGTCCACAGTGTCCCGTTCGCCTGTCTAATCAGCTGCTCCAGCGCGGCTTGATCGATGTGCGCCACGAAGCGCGTGACGCCCTGCACTCGCTCAAATTGAAACAAAGACAGTTGGGCGCGGGCAGAGGCCAACGCTGCTTGCACTGCCGGATCTTCCAACAAGCGCTTGTCTCCAGATCGCTGGAGTAATGCGCGCTCAAAGGCTTCGCGCGCGGCGGCATCAATGGTGGATTCGCTGCGATCTTCCACAGCAACTCGGATGATTAACTCATCGCCCGGCGCACTGTACGCTGAATTCATCAGACTCAGAGCCACCCAGGTCAGCAGAATCCAGCACCCAGCGAAACGCGATCGCTGCGATGGCCGAGGAGATTGACCGTGGCTGGGTGTAAGTAACATGAGATGTCCGTTATACCGATACCATCATGGGGTAGAGTGTGCAGTGTATCGCTTAGCTGCTACCAAAAACCGGTGCATTATCCCCCAAACATCCGGTCATTACTTTCCAGCGCTGACTGAGCACATTACTATCTCACCACCGCTTTCAGGAACAGCGTATGAGCACGACAAATGATCCGCAATCCTCGCTGACTTACCGCGACGCGGGCGTGGATATCGATGCGGGTAATGCTTTGGTTGAGCGTATCAAGCATGTCAGTCAAGCGACCCGTCGTCCGGAAGTGCTCAGCGGATTGGGTGGCTTCGGTGCGCTGTGCGCCATACCGCCCGGTTATTCCGAACCTGTGCTCGTATCGGGCACCGATGGGGTGGGCACAAAATTGCGTCTTGCCATGGACCTCGGCATTCACGACACCATCGGTATTGATCTCGTCGCCATGTGCAGCAACGACATTGCCGTCGTCGGCGCCGAGCCGCTTTTCTTTCTTGACTACTACGCCACTGGAAAACTCAATGTGGATATCGCTGCCTCGGTGGTCACGGGCATCGGCAAGGGCTGTGAGCTCGCCGGAGCTGCGCTAGTGGGTGGTGAGACCGCTGAAATGCCCGGCATGTACGACGGAGAGGATTACGACCTGGCAGGCTTCTGCGTGGGGGTTGTGGAACGATCACTGCTAATTGACGGCAGCAAAGTCGAAGCGGGCGACCTGTTACTCGCTTTACCCTCTAGCGGCCCTCACTCCAACGGCTACTCTCTCATTCGCAAAGTCCTGGAGCGCACGGGCGATGATACGCGGCAACCCTGCGGCGACACCTCCCTCGGAGAGGCATTACTGGCCCCCACAGTGATCTACAACCGCCCCTTGCTTGCGTTGCAGAAACACCTGCAGGTGCGTGCGATGGCCCATATTACCGGGGGCGGCATCTTGGAAAACCTGCCCCGCGTACTACCCCAGGGACTTGGCGCATTGATTCACCGGGATAGCTGGCAACTCCCAGAGGTTTTTCGGTGGTTGCAGCGGGGCGGCAACATCACTGATACCGAAATGATGCGCACCTTCAACTGCGGGGTCGGCATGATTATCGTCGTCGCACCCAGCCAAGCCGCAGAAGCGCGCTCCGTTTTGGAGACGCAGGGGATTGCCGCTTGGGAACTCGGGGTGATTACTGATCAAGCGATGGGTGTGCACTTCGACTGAGATGTCTGACACCAAACGCATTGCAGTACTGCTGTCAGGTCGAGGCTCCAACTTCGAATCCCTGCTCAAAGCCAGCCATAACGACGGGTTAGGTGGTGATATCAGTCTGGTCATTGCCAATCGTCCCGGTGCAGGGGGTCTGACGATTGCGCAAGATGCGGGCATTGAAACAGCGTTGATAGACCACCAGCGCTATGCCAGCCGGGAAGCGTTTGACCGGGATCTGGCGGCAACCATCGAGACTGCGTCACCCGACCTAGTGGTGCTTGCCGGTTTTATGCGGATTTTAACCCCCGAGTTTGTCGCTCGCTTCGAAAATCGCTTGATGAACATCCACCCGTCGCTACTGCCGCGGTATCCCGGCCTGAATACGCATCAACGGGCGTTGGATAATCGCGATACGCACGCGGGCGCCACTGTGCATTATGTCAATGGGGAACTCGATGGCGGCCCGCCTGTCCTGCAGGCGAGGGTGCCTATTCACCCAAACGACGATGCCGAGACGCTGGCCGCCAGAGTATTGCAAGTGGAACACCAGATTTACCCCGAGGCGGTCAGTTGGCACCTGAGCGGTAAGCTTTCATTCAGGAATAATCTTCTGTACAAAGATGACAACCCCGTGCCGCTAACGGGCTGGCTATGGGAGGGAGACAAGTGACACTGCGAAACTCGTTGGCTCTGGTAATGCTGACCCAGTTGAGCGGCTTGGCCGCCGCCGATCCCGCGCTGCCCACTTACCGTGCGGAATACACCACCACGGTGAGCGGCATGGACGTGACCCTCACACGCACCCTGACCGAGCAAGCGGGGCAGTATCAGCTCAGTCAGTCGGGGAGCAAAACGTTTCTTGTCAAACTCAGTGAGGATGCCAGTTTCACGGTGAAGGACGGCCGCGTGGTTGGCGATCACTTCGTTTATCAGCTCAGCGGCATCACCAAGCGACGGCGAGAAGTGATTTTCGACGAGAGCGCTGGGGTCATTCGCAGTTTGCGCAAGAAAAAGTGGACCGATCACCCGTGGTCCGAGGATGTGCTCGATCGGCTCAGCCTCCAGGAACAGTGGCGGTTAATCCTTTTGAGGGCAGATGCGCCTCCCGCGCTCGTGGCGCTCTCAGTTGTCGACGGTGACCGTGTGAAACAAAAACAATTTGAATTGGTCGAAACTGTCGTGATCGACACCGCGGTTGGGCCGCTGAATACCCTGCACTATCGGGAGCGTCGCGATGATCCGGAAAAACGGCAATCCGACACCTGGCTCGCGGCAGACCACACCTTTCTGATGGTTCGCACCGAACACGTTGAAGACGGCTCGAAAACTGTCATTGAGTTGGTCAGTGGTGTGATTGGCGATCAGCCAATCGCGGGCATCTCCGAGACCCCCTGAACCGCGTTAAGAAAGAGAAGCACAGGGCAAGTCTGAAGCTGGTTGGATCAAGCTTTGGGTAATGTCACACCTCTCTGACCCTGATATTTCCCTCCCCGATCCGCGTAACTGGTCTCGCACACCTCGTCTGACTCAAAAAACAACATTTGCGCGACGCCCTCATTTGCGTAGATCTTGGCGGGTAGCGTCGTGGTGTTGGAAAACTCCAGAGTGACATGCCCTTCCCACTCAGGCTCCAAGGGGGTGACATTCACAATAATGCCGCAGCGAGCGTAGGTGGATTTACCCAAACAGATTGTTAGTACGTTACGCGGAATGCGGAAGTACTCTACGGTACAGGCCAGCGCAAAAGAGTTGGGCGGAATCACACAGACATCCCCCTCCACGTGCACAAAACTGTTCTCGTCGAAGTGCTTGGGATCGACCGTAGCCGAGTGGATATTGGTAAACACCTTGAATTCGCGGGAGCAGCGCACATCGTAGCCATAGCTGGAGGTGCCATAGGAAATCAGTCTACGATCACCGTCCATGCGCACTTGGTCGGGGGCAAAAGGTTCGATCATACCCTCCTGCTCTGCCATGCGTCGGATCCATCGATCTGATTTGATACTCACGTTTACTCTCCTGTCTGCTGAACGCGTCTGCAGGGCTCTCATTCGCCCATACTGATAATGGGAGCGGGGGCCAGCTGCTGCTGCCCTAGAGCGGCCATCAGTTTTAGCGCCGCCTCCTGGTATACCGCCGCGATGGCGCCCTCGGGGTCTGCCAGCACAATTGGATGGCCTTGATCCGAGTGCTCCCGGATGGCTCGATCGAGCGGTATTTGACCGAGCAATGGGACACCATATTGTTCGGCCAACTGTTTACCACCTGCTTCTCCGAAAAGCGGCTCGACCTGACCGCAGCCGGTGCAGACGTGGGCGGCCATATTCTCGATCAGTCCCAATACCGGCACTTCCACTTTCTGAAACATTTCGATGCCTTTGCGGGCATCGAGTAAGGCAATGTCCTGTGGCGTGGTGACAATCACCGCGCCCGATAATATTGCCCGCTGCGCGAGTGTCAGCTGAATATCGCCAGTGCCCGGGGGCATATCGACCAGCAGTACATCAATGTCGCCCCAGAGGGTCTTTTCCAAAAGCTGGCTCATGGCCGAACTGGCCATCGGCCCGCGCCACACCATAGGTGTTTTGGCGGAACTGAGATAACCCATCGACATGGTTTTGAGCCCGTGTGCCTCCACGGGCAGCAGAAACTCTCCCCCCTGCTGATCAGGGATGGTGTTTTCCGGCACGCCCAACATATGTTGTTGGCTCGGGCCGTAAATATCAGCATCGAGCAAGCCGACCGCCAAACCCTGCTGCATGAGCGCTGCCGCCAGATTGGTCGTCACGGTTGATTTACCCACTCCGCCCTTTCCGGAAGCCACAGCGACCACGTGGTGAGAAGCTGACACCAATATTTTCCTCGAAATTTCTGAACAGGTGAGTATACCGCGAGAGGCGGGGCATCCGATCACCCGCCCACAGCGAAATCGCCAAAAATCCGGTAGACTGCGCGGCTTTCCTAGACGATCCCTCTCACCATGAATGGCTCTCCGCGACAAATACTGGTGACATCGGCCCTACCCTACGCCAACGCGCCGCTGCACTTGGGACACATGCTGGAGCAAACACAAACCGACATTTGGGTTCGGTTTCAGCGCTCAATGGGCAACCACTGTCGCTACGTCTGCGCCGACGACGCTCACGGCACAGCAATTATGCTGTCGGCCGAGGCCGCGGGACGGACACCGGAAGAACACATCGCTGCTATCAAAGCGAAGCATGAGCAGGACTCAGCCGGGTTTCTCATTCAGTTTGACCAGTATCACTCGACGCACTCGCCGGAAAATCAACAGTGGTCAGAGACAATTTTCAAGCGCCTCGAGACGGGCGGACATATCGCCATACGCGAGATCGTTCAGGCGTTTGATCCGGAAAAAGGGCTCTTTCTCGCCGATCGGTTTATCAAAGGGACCTGCCCCAAGTGCGGCGCCGCCGATCAATATGGGGATAACTGCGAGGCCTGCGGTGCCACTTATACCCCCGCCGACTTGATCAACCCAGTATCGGCGCTCTCCGGGGCAACACCGGTAGACAAGGCGTCCACTCACCTGTTCTTCACATTGACCCACTTTGAGGCCCTGCTTGCCAATTGGATAGACAGCGATCAATTGCAGCGCCCCATCGCCAACAAACTCAAGGAGTGGCTGGAAGCCGGCTTACAGGACTGGGACATCAGTCGTGATGCACCCTACTTTGGCTTTGAGATCCCCGGCCACCGCGGTAAATATTTTTATGTCTGGCTCGATGCTCCCATTGGCTATATCGCGAGTCATCAGGTGCTGTGTGAGCGGACCGGAGATGACTTCGACAGCTACTGGCTACCGGGTGGTGAGACCGAGCTCTATCACTTTATCGGCAAAGACATCGTTAATTTCCACGGGCTATTTTGGCCGGCCATGCTCGACAGTGCCGGTCTCCGGCAACCCTCCGCGGTCTACGCCCACGGTTTCCTGACCGTCAATGGCGTCAAAATGTCCAAGAGCCGTGGGACCTTTATTCTCGCGGAGACCTACCTCGCGCATCTGGACCCGGAATATATCCGCTACTACTTTGCCGCCAAGCTCTCCAGCGGCGTCGATGATATCGATCTGAATCTTGATGACTTCGTGCAGCGCGTGAACTCAGACCTCATCGGCAAGGTGGTGAATATCGCCAGTCGATGCGCCGGGTTTTTGCGCAAGAAATTTGACAACAAGATGAGCGCCCAGTGCGCCGAACCAGAGCTGGTGCAATCCTTCATTGACGCTGGGAGCGACATCGCTGCGCTGTATGAAGCGCGCGAGTTCAATCGAGCAATGCGCGACATCATTGCGCTGGCGGATAGGGCCAACCAGTACATAGACGAGAAAAAACCCTGGGTGATGGCCAAGGACGAGGAGCAAGCGGAGCAAGTGCAAGCCGTCTGCTCGGTGGGCATCAATTTATTCCGCGCACTGGCCACGTATCTGAAACCGGTGTTGCCGCTGATGGCAGAAAAGTCCGAGGCATTTCTGCAAACCTCTCTGGATTGGACCGCCCTTCAGACGCCGCTGGTAAATCACACGCTGGCGCCCTTCGAACCGCTGCTGCAGCGGGTCGATGCAGAGGTCGTTGCGGCCATGGTCGAGGCCAGCAAGACCGGCGCCTGAACCAACACATACTTCCTGTCAGACACCTGATATATTGCCTACTATTGCGGGTGTGAGTCGATTGTTTCACCGCGGGGGATGACATGCTGAGTGATATCGCGCTGCTTCTGGTGGGTGCGGTCTTGGTCAATAATTTTGTATTGGTACAGTTCCTCGGCCTGTGCCCCTTCATGGGCGTCTCCAACAAACTCGAAACGGCCATGGGCATGTCCATGGCAACGACTTTTGTGCTGACTCTGGCCTCGGTTTGCAGTTATCTCACCTATAACTACCTGCTGCTGCCGCTGGACCTGCCGTACCTCCGCACCATCAGCTTCATTTTGGTTATTGCGGTGGTGGTGCAGTTCACTGAAATGGTCGTGCGTAAAACCAGCCCGCTATTACACCGTGTGCTCGGCGTGTTTTTGCCACTGATCACGACCAATTGCGCAGTGCTCGGGGTGGCACTCCTTAATATCAATCAAGCCCACACCTTCATCGAGTCGCTGTTTTACGGGCTCGGGGCGGCGCTGGGATTTTCCTTGGTATTGGTATTGTTCGCGGCCATGCGCGAGCGACTGGCCGTCGCAGACATTCCTGAACCGTTTCAGGGCGCGGCCATTGGCATGATCACCGCCGGGCTGGCATCCCTCGCTTTTATGGGCTTCGCGGGTCTAATCTGATGGTGCAGTGGCTAACCAATGAACCGCTTCTCGCCGCACTGGCGGCATTGCTGCTGCTGGGTAGCGTTTTTGGCGCACTCCTGGGCTACGCGTCGATCCGATTCAAAGTGGAAGGCAACCCCATCAGCGAACAGATCAACGCGCTACTGCCTCAAACACAGTGCGGCCAGTGTGGCTATCCTGGCTGTCGCCCCTACTCAGAAGCGATTGCGGAGGGAGATGCCATTAACAAATGCCCTCCGGGTGGCGAGGAAACAATTCAGGCATTGGCCGACCTTCTCGACGTTGAGCCCCAGCCCCTTGATGCCGAGCACGGTGTGGAAAAAGAACCGGTGGTTGCCTGGATTCGTGAAGCCGAATGCATCGGCTGCACCAAGTGTATTCAGGCGTGCCCGGTCGACGCCATTTTGGGCGCGGCAAAGGTGATGCATACCGTGATTGCAGACGAGTGCACCGGTTGCGATCTGTGTCTGGACCCTTGCCCGGTCGACTGTATTGACCTGATTCCACGAAAACAGGGCATCGGCTTTTGGCATTGGCCTCTCCCTGCGGATCGCTTCCGCCCGATAGAGGTCATTGCGACCGACGCTGTGGCGCGGACAGCCGCATGAGAGTGATCCACGATATTCACGGGGGGATCCACCCCCCGGAGCGCAAAGCGCTATCGCAGCCTGGAAAGCTGGCTTCTCTTGGGCTACCGCCAAGATTGGTGATCCCACTGCGGCAGCACCTCGGCGTCCCGGCAGTGCCCGTTGTAACGCCTGGCGATACCGTCCTTGGAGGCCAGTTGCTGGCCGAGGCCAACGGCGTAATGAGCGTTCCAGTGCATGCGCCGACCTCGGGTACGGTGCGCGCGATCGAGTCTAGACCCATCGCCCACGCCTCTGGCCTCGAAGATATGTGCATTGAGATCGAAACCGACGGTTTGGATCAATGGGTCGCACTCACGGGTACGCCACATTGGCAAGAATGTGAACCCGGCGCGCTGGCTGAACGTGTGCGCGACGCTGGCATCGCCGGCATGGGCGGCGCGGGCTTTCCCACCGCGGTTAAACTCACACCTGGGCCCAAGCGCCCGATTGAGTTGCTCTTAATCAATGGCACTGAATGCGAGCCTTACATCACTGCCGACGATACCTTGATGCAATGTTTCGCCGATCAGCTCATTGAAGGCGCCGCAATCCTGGCCCACATTCTCAGCGCCGGCGCTATTTTGATCGGCATTGAAGACAATAAACCAGAGGCCATCGCTCGCGTGCAAGCCGCGGTGACCAAAGCGAGCGCATCGATCGAAGTGGCCAGCTTCCCCACCAAATATCCCTCTGGCGGTGAAAAACAGGTTATTGAAATTCTCACGGGCCAGCAGGTGCCATCGGGGGGCATCCCGGCCGATATCGGTATTGTGTGTTTGAACCCCGGGACTGCGGTGGCGGTGCGAGAAGCCATTGTCGACGGTAAACCACTGACCCATCGTATCGTCACACTGACAGGAGAGGCGTTATCTCAACCCTGCAACACCCTCGCTTGCCTGGGGACGCCCATCGGATACTTGCTACAGTCCGCGGGATGGACCTCAGAGGCGCAGCAGCGCGTCATCCATGGCGGTCCGATGATGGGCTTCGCGGTCTCCAATCTGGCCGCCCCGATCACCAAAATCACCAACTGCCTGCTGGCGCCCACTGAGGCAGAATTGCCGCTGCCGGAAGCACCGAAGCCCTGTATTCGATGCGGCCACTGCGCAGAGGCATGTCCAGCATCGCTCCTGCCACAACAACTCTATTGGTATGCCCGCGCCAAAGATCAAGAGCAATTGGCTGAGCATCGTCTGTTCGACTGCATTGAATGCGGTGCCTGCGCTTATGTGTGTCCTAGCCAGATACCGCTGGTGCAGTACTATCGCGCCGCCAAAGGTCAAATTCGCGACAGTGAGCAGGAGCGCGCGCGGTCTGACAATTCGAGAGCCCGCTTCGAGGCACGAGAGAAGCGAGTCGCAGAAGAGGCCGCCGCCCGCGAGGAAAAGCGTGCCGCGCGCAAAGCCGCAGCGCAACAGCAAGCTGACAACGGGGGGGTAGATCCGGTACAGGCGGCCATCGCGCGCGCGAAAGCCAAAAAAGCGCAGCAGGACGCCCCACAATGAGTTTGCTCCGCGTCACATCGCCCCACGCGTCCGGCTTGAAAAAGGTCTCCGAAGTGATGCGGGACGTGTTGCTGGCAACGGTCCCCGGCATTCTGGTGATGACCTGGTTCTTCGGCCCAGGGACTCTGATCAATCTCATTTTGGGCGGCGCTGTGGCTCTGGCTGTGGAGTACGGTGTGGTGGCCCTGCGTGGGCGTGACCCCCGGGTAGCGATATCCGATCTCAGCGTGCTGGTCACCGCCACACTCCTGTGCATTGCCCTCCCCCCCTATGCCCCATGGTGGCTGATTGTGATCGGGGTGCTGACAGCGGTGCTACTCGGTAAACAGGTGTTTGGTGGTCTGGGCTACAACCCCTTTAACCCAGCCATGGTCGGCTACGTGGTACTGCTGATTTCGTTTCCCGTGCAAATGAGTAGCTGGGCAGTACCCCGCGAATTAGGCGCGGTTCCGGGCATCACTGAAGCCCTGCAACGGGTCTTTCTACCCGGCAGTATCGATGCGCTGACCGGGGCCACGCCTCTGGATCTGTTGCGCCAAAATACCGGCCTGCTGTTTGACGACCTCATGAAGACGCGGCCGGAACTCTCGGGCTGGGCGGGAGTGGGTTGGTTTGAAGTCAATCTGGCATTCCTCGCGGGGGGGCTGTGGCTCTTGTACCGACGGGTATTCACCTGGCACGCGCCCATTGCCATGCTGGCGACTTTGGCGCTTTGTGCACTGATGGGCTTTGATGGTGGTAGCTCACAGAGCGGTGGTAGCGCCCTGTTCCATTTATTCAGCGGTGCTTCCATGTTTGCCGCCTTTTTTATCATCACCGACCCGGTGAGCTCCGCGGTTTCGAACCGAGGACGACTGATTTTCGGCGCGCTCATCGGCCTGCTGGTGTATCTCATCCGCGTGCTGGGGAATTACCCTGACGCCGTAGCCTTTGCCGTACTGATTTTGAATTTTTGTGCGCCTTTTATCGATCACTACACCCAGCCCACGGTGTACGGCACGCGGAAACAGACACCATGAAATGGCTTGCTTCCATAGGTCTCGGCGGGTTGGTGTTGGCCTTTTTTGCCGCAATCACTTCGTTGGCGATCGGCTGGACCTACCTCAGCACACAATCCGAAATCGAGTTGGCTGAGCGTCGTGCTGAGGCGCGGCAACTGATGGAAATTTTCCCGGAGGATACCCACGACAACGAGTTGGTAGACGATACCTTTATGCTCGAAGCTGAAACGTCACTGCTGGGCTTGCGACAGGAGCGGCAAGGGTATCGCGTTCGCCAAGGGGAGCGCGTTGTGGGCGTTATTTTGCCCGCCACAGCGCGGGACGGTTACAGTGGGGATATTCGAACGCTGGTGGGTGTTCGCAGCGACGGCTCGGTTGCGGGTGTGCGGGTGGTGGCACACAAGGAGACGCCGGGGCTGGGAGACAAAGTAGACCTGCGCAAGTCACCTTGGATTTTAGGTTTCAATGACCGCCGTCTCGATAACCCCGCCCTCAGTCAGTGGAGCGTCTCCAAAGATGGTGGCGCTTTTGACCAATTCACAGGGGCTACGGTAACCCCACGCGCCGTAATTCTCGCGACGCGGCGCGCTTTGGAGTACGCTGAATTGAATCAAGCAACCCTGTTTGAAACGCCGGCTGATCAGTCATGACTCAACCCTCGTATAGCCAGCTCACGCTGAATGGATTGTGGAAGAACAACCCCGCTCTAGTGCAGCTGCTCGGTCTGTGCCCCCTACTTGCCGTGACCGCCTCCACGGTGAACGCCTTGGGCCTCGCCGCCGCAACTTTGTTCGTACTGGTGGTATCAAATACGGCGGTGTCGCTGATCCGCAATGTGGTCTCAGACACCATCCGCCTCCCCGTGTTTGTCATGATCATTGCCGCCGCCGTCACCATCACCGAGTTACTCATGCAGGCTTTCAGCTATGAGCTATATCAGATTCTCGGGATATTTTTGCCGCTGATCACCACCAACTGCATTATTCTGGGTCGAGCCGACGCCTTTGCTCGAAAGAACCCGCTACCTGCTGCAATCTATGACGGATTCATCATGGGCATGGGTTTTGGGCTGGTGCTGGTATTGCTGGGCGGGATCAGGGAGCTCTTGGGAACAGGCGCCCTGTTTGCCGACATGCAACTGCTCTTTGGTCCCGACGCCGCACAGTGGCGATGGGAGATATTTTCTGTGGACTATCCATTCCTGGTCGCCATTTTGCCGCCCGGTGCATTTTTGGTGACCGGCTGCTTGATCGCGCTTAAGAACCAGATCGACCTCTCTTTGCAGCGCAGGGCACGAACAGGTACCGGGCTAGAAAGCGTCGGCAGTAAGCGCGTCAGGGTCACAGGGTCGGTGTCATAGGCGTCGCCCGGCCTGCGCCGAAGTAACGCGGCGCGTCAATGCAGGGAGAGCGCATCTCCCGCGACCAGCGTCCCGAGAATCTCCTCAATTGCCGCGTCGTCCATCCCCGCGTCGTCGACATCACAGATGTAGGTGACGTAAAGGAGCGCCTCACCATAAGCGAGGTAGAATTCCCTGACTTGGGTTTCGTCTTCCTCGAAACAACCCTCGAGCCCCACAAACGCACCGTAGTGAGCAGGGGTCCAATCCGTTACCTCGGGAGACTCACTTGCCACTAAATCCCTCAAAGCAGCCTCGGCGTTGGTACCTACCTCATCCGCGTCTCTCACTAGCGTCGTCAGCGCAAGTTCACCTATACCGTCTTGGTCGGTAATTCTGATCACTCCGTCCTCCTGCTCGCCCGACCACTCAGGGGGCAACATCAGACACCAGTAATCCGTTTCGACAATATTCATCCCAGCTTCTTCTCCGCCGCCTGCAATGTCAGGGACATCAACAGTGCATCCTCTCGCTCACCCGTGGGAAGGGAGTAATAGTCCCGACGCCGACCGGTGATCTCAAAACCGGTTTTTGCATAGAGTGATCTCGCAGGCGTATTGGATTCTCTCACCTCTAAATCGACAGCGCGCACACCACTCTGACCGATCAGACACAAGGTATCCGCGAGCAGTTTGCCACCGTAACCGGATCGTCGCGCCGCCCGACCAACGCGCAAATCGAGAAGCTCCGCCTGCTGATCCACGCACTGGTACCAGATGGCCGCGACAACACCTCCGTTATCCAGCAGGCCCCACGCCTGATACTGTGGTTGCGCCAGCAACCCTGAGAGAAAACCCAGCGAGGGGCCGCCGGCATCCTCAAGATACAGAGCGCCCAAGGTAGCCTCCGCCAGCGCAGCAGTCAGTGTGTTTAGCACCATGATCTGCTAGCCGGATCGCACCAACAATTTAAGCACAGACCAGGCGTCGCGCTTGGTCTCGGGTTCCTGCAACATGGTTAAGCTCGCGGGAATGCGGTGCACGGGGAGAGATAAAACCGGCAACACATCGACCGCTCCCATTTGAATCATCACGTGAGATTGGTGATCCGCCACCAGGCGCTGGAGATATCCCGAGAGCATCTGCTCCAAGCCATTTTCTTGAGACATTTTCAGGCCCCCAGCGGGTGGCCAATCGAATTGCTGGTGCTCGCAGTTCACCGAGGATCCACGAATCGCCCGCGCCATTGCGGCAACCAACTGCAACTGGTCGTTTCTCAGCAGTTGATCATGGAGTTGCTCGACCCAGAGCACGTCTTGGGTGACCACTATCAATAACGACAGTCGCTGCTCA
>JAYPXQ010000014.1:20648-36513 GCA_038135595.1 Halieaceae bacterium | reverse complement strand
CCATTAGATATCGACGATCCCTTTTGGTTCAATGTTGCGAACGTAAAATTTTGGCTACCTCCGAGAGCGTCATGCTGGGTGTCTCGCGAGAAAAGCTCGTGAGTACACGCAATCCCTTTGCGAGGGTGGTTAAATGTTCTGACGAGCGCTCGACGCCAATAGCCTCGGGCTTTGAGAGCGCTTGCGGGTCATTCTCCGGCAAGGGCCATGCCCTCCATTTCGCTCAGCGCTTGTTCGAGTTGGTCCACCAGATCATCAAACACGTCGATGGTTGCTTCAATGGGGGCCGCCGTTGTCATGTCGATTCCCGCTTTCTTCAGAAGCTCAATGGGATAGTCGTTAGAGCCTGACTTCAACATGGTTAGATAACGCTCTCGGGCGGGCTCACCTTCTTCGAGGATTTGTTTCGCCAGAGCGGTGGCCGCGACAAACGAGGTTGAGTATTGATAAACGTAAAAATTGTCGCTGCGCAGAAAGTGAGGGATGCGGCTCCACTCGATCTGGTTGAGTTCGTCGGCGTGAACAGCGTCACCGTAGTAGGCGGCGAACACTTCTGCGTAAATATTATTGAGTACCTCCGCAGTCAGCGCTGCGCCCGATTCTACCTGCTCATGGGCTCTGGCTTCAAAATCTGCGAAGGACGCCTGACGGTAGAAGCCACCGCGAAATTCATCTAGGTAGGAGCTGAGGAGGTATGCACGCTCAGCCGCTGAATCGGCTTCTTTGAGCATTTTTTGCATCAAAATCGCCTCGTTGGTCATCGACGCGATCTCGGCGATAAAGGTTCGGTAGTCACCATAAACCTGAGGTTGAGTTTTTCGTGTGAGATAGCTGTGGATGGAATGACCGTACTCATGTGCCAGCGTGGAGACGTTGTTCAGTGTTCCCTCGTAGTTCATTGAGAGGTAGGGTTTAGAGGTGTAGGTCCCCCAGCTGTAGGCGCCGCCGCGTTTGCCACGATTTGCCATGGCGTCGACCCAGCCTTCCTCGAAGCCTTTCCAGTAAACATCCAAGTATTCCTCTCCTAGCGGGGTCAGCGCCTCGGCAACGATTTGCTTGGCGTCCTCGAAATCGATGTTCTCGATCGTAGGCGGCACTATCGGCGCATACATGTCCCATATCTCCAGCCGCTCTACCCCCAGTGTTTTTTGGCGGAGGCGCAGGTAGCGTTGCAGTGGCGCACTGCCTTGTCGCGCAGTAGAAATCAGATTCTCAAAAACGGCGATTGGAATGGCGTTACTGTAGGTGGCGTGATGAAGTCGCGATTCGAATCCTCTAGCGCGAGCGAAAAAGACGCGGCTTTTGACGTGCCCTTCGTAGTTGGCTGCGAGGGTGTGATTGAGCCCTAAATAGCCAGTAAATAACCCTTTCCAGGCCTCCTCACGCACTCGCCGGTCCGACGAGTGGAGAAACGCGCCATAGCGAGAGTCAGTCAGTTCGACCTCATCCCCCTGTTCGTCTCGAATCGTGCCAAACCTCAAGTCGGCGCTGTCTATCGCGGTGAAGACGCTGTCGAACTTGTCCAGCGGGTCGGACGCCATCGCCAGCAACTTCTCCTCTTTCTCAGAGAGGGTGTAAGGGCGCATGCGTGCCATTTCATCCAAATAGTGCGCATAGGTCTCCAGCCCCGGCGTGCTCTCGATAAATCGCCTCAGCGTGTCGTCGGAAATTGCTAGGAGTTCGGGTGAGAAATAAGACAAGGCCTGCTGGTATTGCGAATAAAGACCCTGTGCTTCTGATAGGCGCGCGCCGTTCTCCGAGATACGCGTGTCCTCGTAACTTTTGAGGCCAGCGTAAACGTATAGATTGGCGATGAGCGTTTCGACACGCTGAATGCTCTCAATTGCCGCTAGCAGCCGACTCCCGCTCTCCGACAGAGAGCCCTTATGACGGCTGATTTCGGGGAGCATTGCAAGAAAGCGCGTCTTGTCGGCTTGCCAAGCGTCGGCGTCGGCATACATGTCGGTCAAATCCCATTTGTACGCCTCAGGAATGGCCTCCCGCTCGGGTACTTCGGCGGCAAATACGGTTGCGCCTATCGCAGTGAGCATCAGTAGCACGAGGACACGAAACCCAGGGGACGTTGGTAGATTCATTTTGGAATTCCTTGGCGTTGTGGGGATCTGTGCCGAGCTCGTGTGCCACGGGTAGCAATGCAAGTGGCGGGCGAGATCTTAGCCTAGCCCAGCCCCGCGACGGTTACGACTCTTGCGGCGGTTCACAGGGGCTCAGGTGCCCGATGCACCTCCGCAGCGGCAAATCGCTGATATGTCGCCGGGAGTGAATAAGTGTCCAGCCCGGACACGGCTAAGGCATTCATTTTCATGAGATCCAGACTGCCGTCACTCCGCTGTGCATTCGGCGGAAAACTTAAATGAACGATTTCGCCAATCAGTAAGTGGGTACCATTGATACTCAGCTCTTGATGTTCGCGGAGTTCGCAGCCAACGCGGAGCGCTGCGCCATCGACAAACGGCGCCGCGATTCCTTCGATCCATTGGGTCTCGAAATGACAGGCATCGAACTCTGATTCATCACGGGGGTAGGGGGCCGACGTTTGGTGAGCCATTGCGGCTTCCCCTAACGTGAAGCTGTTCAGTGTCCAGTAGCGGGTTTCGAGAATGTTATCCAGTGTATGCCGCTCACTGCGGCCGGAGGAGGGCCTGACAATCAGCGCGAGTAGCGGGGGGTTGGATCCGAGATGGAAGTGAGAACTGATGATTGTGAGGTTGGTCTGACCTGCGTCGCCGCATGTGCCAACCAGCATCGCAGGCTTATAGCCGGGCAGGCTGTTGATGAGCATGGCGCGAGGTGTGCTATCCATTGTTGCGATGTCAGCAGTCGACAAGACACACCTCATCCCCGGGGTGGGCAGGCCTTGTTCAATCATGGCTCGGGTATCGATTAGCGAAACGCCGCTTTGCCCAGAATTGATAGAGCCAGGCAGCGGCCGGCTTGACGATGGGCCATGAAAGCCAGCGCCAGAGAACCCCGATTCGTGTGTATTGCCAAGCCGCGATATTGGCATCCAGTCCCACGGTCCACGAATCTCCCCTGCGAAGGTGGAGTGACCTCAAGAGCGTGTGCTTGTCTGGCGTGTGCGCATCGGGTTCCAGCTCATGAATATCCTGCAGCACCAATTGGTCGGATTTCAGGCGCGCTAAATGCGCCATCTCACGGCGACATAGGGGGCAGGTGCCATCGTAGTAGAGGGTGTCGGGCTTGTTCATGCCATCGATACGCTGATGGGGCGACAGTGGATGGTTTTGGCGCCGCGCCAGCTCCTTAGCTGGCTGTGTTAGGTTTCCTCTAGGAGGGCGGCGATACTTTTTTTGAGGAGTGCCTCGTCTCCTTTTCTGAACCCGACATGGATTTCGCGAATGCGGCCTGCTCGATCGATCAAATAGCCGGACGGCATGCCAGCGACGGCGAAAGCCCTCCCCAGGTCCCCCGTCGTATCGATGGCGACAGGGTAGTCGACGGGATAACGATCGAGAAAGTCGAGGGCGTCCTCACTGACGTAGTCGACACTAATGGCAACGACACGGAAATCAGTCTCATCAAAATCTTTGCTTATTTGGTCTAAGGCGGGCAGCGACAGCCGGCACGGCCCGCACCAGCTTGCCCAGAAATCGACATAGATGACCTTGCCGTCATGGGTCGAGCTGCCGATAGTCCCCGCGCCGTTGGCAATCAGAGGCAGCTCCCAAGGGGGTTGGGGAAGTGGCGTTTCGAGAACGATGTGTGACCCGCGCTCTGCAAAAACGCTCGGTGCCAACAACGCAAGGCCCAGCGCCGCAGCAATCGACAACTGACGAATAAAAAGTGCTAGCGGTTGCATTGTTAACGTCATCCGAGGGCTCGGGTAAATTTCAGCGGTTTCTGCCAAGCCTTTCATGGGCGTCGACCCATTCATTGACCCGAGTGGTCTTATCCACTCGCGCGGCACCTGACAGTGACAGCTCACCCGCAACCACCAATGCCGCCGCAATTTCGCATAGTTTAAGGGCTTTTCCTTGACCCTCGCACCCGAGCATGCGGAGACATTCGCGTTGAGTGGGAAGCGCAGTGCCGCCGCCATAGGTCGCCATAATGAGCGCCGGTAGCGTAATCGAAAAGTAGAAATCTCCCTGGCGTGTTGCACGCTGATAGGTAGTGCATTGATTCGATTCGCCGATGTTGGCCACGTCTTGCCCCGTAGCGAGGTAGAGCGCCGCCAACGCATTGGCTGGGTGATTAGCGTTGTTGGATGAGTTGGTCAGAATTGCGGAAAGGGTCGATATCTGCTGTCCGTAAGCGATCTGCTCGGGGGCGACGCGTAGATGCTTCATCAGTACTTCCCGCGGTACGGTGATTTCGGCCGTTACGCGACGGCCTCGCGTCTTCAGTAAGTTGACCGATGACGTTTTCTTCTCCGTATCGAAATTGCCCGACAGCATGTAGTGCAGCATTTCTGGCCGCTGCTGGTTGATCCATTCGCAGGCCGCAAATGTGGCGCGGCTCACCATATTTTGGCCGGCGGCGTCACCGGTCGAGTAATCGAAGCGAGTAAAGACCATGCTGTGTGCATGGTAGCTCTCGATTTCATGGAGTTTGCCAACAGAGGTGGTGGTCTCTGCCTTGGCTTTAATCGCCTCAAAGTTATCTTTAAGCCAAAGCTGAAAGTCGCGTGCTTGCCGAGAGTTTCGAAAAATGAAGCAGGGAGATCGTTGCATCGATTCCTGGGAGACGCTTGTCAAAACGCCTCCAGCTTCTCGGATTACCTTCATGCCCCGGTGATACGAGGCCAGCATCGTGCCCTCGACAGTGGCCATCGGCACGTAGAACTCACCTTGAGCATGTTCGCCATTAACCAGTAGCGGGCCAGCCACGCCAATAGGTATTTGCGCAACGCCCCAGAAATTTTCGATATTGCTCTCCATCTCATGGGGGTCAAACGAAAACTGTTTGGTATGCTCCAGTGTGGCTCCGGTCTGCTCCTCTATAAACCGCTGGCGCTGCTCAACGATGTCGGCGCTGTAATCGTCGTCAGCACTTCGGGGTATTCGATTTCCGTCGCTCATAGGGTGTTGATCCGTGTTTTGGCGTTGTCATATTCGCGACGTAGTTTAGCCACATAGTCGGCAGTTGTGCCCAGCGTTTTGATGGCGCCGATACCTTGTCCGCAACCCCAAATATTCTTCCAGGCCTTTGCGTCGGTGTTGCCCCCTGAGCCAAAGTCCATTTTGCTGGGATCGCTGCTGGGAAGGTTGTTGGGGTCAAGACCCGCGGCCGCAATCGAGGGTTTGAGGTAGTTTCCATGAACTCCGGTGAACAGATTGCTGTAGACGATATCGTCAGCGCAGTAATCAACAATCGCTTGCTTGTAGGCTTGCTCCGCGTCCGCTTCCTCGGTCGCAATAAATGCCGAACCGATGTAGCCGAGATCTGCCCCCATGGCCTGCGCCGCCAGTACTGCGTCACCCGTTGCAATGGCACCCGACAGTAGCAAGGGGCCATCAAACCATTCTCGGATTTCCTGAATGAGTGCCATGGGAGAGGTTGTCCCCGCATGGCCACCGGCGCCCGCGGCCACCGCGATGAGACCATCGGCACCTTTTTCTATGGCCTTTTTCGCGAATCGGTTGTTGATGACATCATGAAGGACGATGCCGCCATAGCTGTGGACCATTTCATTAACCCACTCTTTGGCGCCCAGAGAGGTGATGACGATAGGCACCTTATATTTTACACACATGTCCATGTCGTGCTTCAGTCGCGCATTGGAACCGTGAACGATTTGGTTAACGGCAAACGGTGCAGAGGGCGCGTCTGGGTGCTCCAGGTCGTACGCAGCGAGTTCCGTAGTAATCCGTTGTAGCCACTCCTCCAATACCGGCTCAGGGCGTGCATTCAGCGCGGGAAAGGATCCAACAACGCCCGCCTTGCACTGTGCGATCACCAGATTGGGATTTGAAATGATAAAGAGCGGTGCACCGACGACCGGTAGTCGCAGGGCGCCCTGCAGAGCGGGTGGCAAGGCCATGAAGGTTTCTCCTGATTGCTGAGGTTGAACTGCGGGTTATAAGAGCTCTCGTCCTTTCGCGGGCGATGCTCATTTGCTAAAGAAGGTGGCCTGCATGCGAGTGCCCTGTGCAGTATGACTGCCAGCGCGCATAATGTGGTTCACTCTACCAAGTTTCGACATAATATATGCCATTATATTGTTGCGCAACTAACGCCAGCTGTGTGGGTTGATCTGCATGTATCACCAATACTTTGGACTCTCTGAACCGCCCTTTTCGATAGCGGTTAATCCTCGATATCTCTTTATGAGCGCGCAGCATCGCGACGCACTCGCGCACCTGTTATACGGTGTTGGCAGTGGCGGCGGATTTATTCTACTCACGGGTGAGGTAGGTACCGGAAAAACGACGCTGAACCGGTGCCTGCTGGAGCAGCTACCCGACAATACCGATATCGCCATAATATTAAATCCTGCGCTGAGCGCGGTTGAGTTGCTTGCTACGGTTTGCGATGAACTAGCGATCGAATACCCGAGGGGTACCGACAGCCTGAAAGTACTGACCGATGCGCTCCATCAATTTCTGCTCGCAAACTATGCGTCCGACAGAAGAACCGTACTGATGATCGATGAGGCGCAGCACCTCAATTTCGATGTTTTGGAGCAAATTCGATTGCTCACGAATCTCGAGACTGATGAGCGAAAATTATTACAAATTATTCTGATTGGTCAGCCCGAGTTGGGGGCGATATTGGCGCGACCCGAACTGAGGCAGCTGAATCAACGCATCACAGCGAGATTCAACTTAACAGCCCTGAGTGCCGATGAAGTCAGGGTTTACGTGAACCATAGATTGCAGATTGCAGGACTTGCGGAGAATCGCGCGTTGTTCAGTGACTCTGCACTGCGCGAGGTTTACCGCTTAACTGATGGCATACCGCGTTTGATCAATCTCGTCTGTGACAGAGCGATGATGGGAGCCTACGGTAGGGGGCAGTCGACGGTATCAAAACGCCTCGTGCGAGAGGCGGCGGGGGAGGTCCTTAGCTCTGAATCGATAACCCATCGAGGGCCATCGGATTCGTTCAGGGGGCGGGCAGTAACGCTTATCGCGGGATGTGTCGTGGTTGTTGCAGCTGCGATGTACCTGTTTGAGGATGATCTTGGCATGTTTGATCTGGTGCGCTCATCCTCATTATCGAGCGAGCCTGAGGCGCCCCAGATGAATAGCGATGCCGGACTGGCACGAGGCGCGGAGGCCGCTGTATTGCCGCCTGATCGATGGCAGTTGGATCCAGTCCGCGCTGAGCAGGCGCTGTGGCAGCTGCGTTTCGATAACCCACTGAAAGGCGCTTTGTGCACTGCCGCTTTGTCAGCCGGTTGGCAATGCGAAACGGTGGAGTCCGAAGTCTGGGACGAGGTGGTGGCGATGAACCGCCCGGTGCTGCTGGATCTTCGTCGGTCAGATGGATTCGCTGCCGTTACCGTTTTATTGCGCATTGAAGGGGATGCCGCGCTTATCTGGAATGGCCTTGCGGCTTGCAGCATCCCACTTTCTTCGTTAACTGAGAGTTGGTTGAACCGTTTTCGCTATCTCTGGATGAGCCCGGAGGGCTGGACTGGGCCGCTCGTTCCCGGTGATCAAGGGCCGGTTGTGCGCCAAGTGGTGGAGGCATTCGCCGCCTTGGACGGCCTGCCTGCACCGCCGCTAGACGTGTTTACCCCCGCACTAGAGCAAAGGGTGATGGCCTTTCAGGCCGCTACAGGTTTGGAGGTGGACGGCGTGATCGGCGCACGCACCCTGCAGACACTCAATGATCAATTGGGACGAGGTTGGTGGTCTCCCTCGGCGATCGATCAGTTCAACCTTCGCATTGGGACTGCGACATGTCTTTGATCCTTGACGCACTGAAGCGATCTGAAAGCGAGCAGAGAAATGTGCCCTCCATTTCTGTATCGGATGAAGTTGCAAACGTCTCAGACCAGCGGAAGGCGCGGGCGCGGGCGCTGGTGCTGGGCGGAGCAGCATTGGCACTGCTGGGTCTTGGGTTTTGGTGGCTTGGGTCGGATGTCAGCACGTCTAAGGAGTGGGCTGACACAGGAGCGGTGCGACCTGACGGGGCCATAGAAGAGCGGGTTGAAGCGCCCGATTTACCCATTCAGCCTCAGGATGCGCGGCAGCCAGTGGTGCCATCAGCAGGCATTTCCTTGCCATCGGCACCAGCATCCCCTGCGTCTCAGGTCGAAGTATTGGATCGCGTTTCGGTAATCGATACCAACGAATTGCAGGCGCTGAATCAAGCGATGTGGAGGGACGCAGCGACGGCCGCTGAATCGGTGGTGAGCGAGGGTGGAGATGCAGCAGATGTTTTAGGGGTTCCCCAATTGCAAGCCGATCCCGAGGAGCGGTTGGAGCCGGATCCGCCTCCAGTGTCTGAGACTTTGGCTACCGAGCCAGCAGTAGACCTGCAAGAGGTAATGCAGCGACTGGCTTTGGAGGTCGGAGAGACCTCACTGCTTCCCCATCCCGTAGCGTTACTCGATACCCTGTCGCAGTCACAAAAAAATAGTATCCCCACGATTATCTATAGCGCTCATCAGTACGGCGGGGATGCCGCCTTTGTGGAGTTGAATGGCAACCGACTGAAGGAGGGGGAGCGCGGCGATGGGATTCGTGTCATCGAAATCCTCCCGGATAGCGTCATTCTTAATGTGTCGGGGGCAGAGTTTCGACTGAAGGCGCTCAATTCCTGGGTCAATCTTTGAGCTCGTTTTCGCTGCTGTTGAGGCCCAAGAAAGTCACCATCGCGTGATACAAGTCTCTCTGTTTCATGAAAGGTTTGAGTAATTTTGGGTCTGTGAGATTGGCGAACAGTGGCACGTTTGCGCCTGTGTGCTCTTCACTGAATCCGTTGTTCGTTGCGTAGTTGATCCGCATCACGCTGCCCTCGCGCGTCCTCACCCTCGCCGTATGCCCAGGGGAATAAACGGGGACGGGGTAGTCAGAATAATGGCTTGGTTCCGGCAAAATCTGGGCAGCCTGCGCATGATCTGCGGTAACCATCACGAGGGTGTCATTGTGTCGGCCTGCAAACTCCAGCGACACTGCCAGCGCCTCCTCCAGTTGCGCTATCTCGCCGAGTGATCCACACGGGTTTCGTTTGTGGCTTTGCTTGTCGATGGATGCAGACTCTACCATCAGGAAAAATCCGCTCTCATTACTCGTTGAGAGATGGCGTAAAGCTGTAGCTGTCATCGAGGCAAGTTCCGGAGTAGCGGCAAATACCGGATTGGGTTCACATTCCATTATCTCAGGCGGGGTAGCCTCGCCAAGAAAATCGGACAGATTGTGGAGCCAGCTCGTTTCAGTGGGGGCCGCTCGCCTACCGTCCGAACCCTGCCACTTGACCTCGAGATTCTCAGTGTCAAAAAGGCCGATGATTGCTCGGTCAGTCTGAATTTCCGAGAGTTCGTCGGAGTCAGTGATGACGCGGAAGCCATTTTTTTCGGCGAGCGAGCGGACCGATTCTCCAGTCACCATGATTTGACTCAAAAACTTCTGGCCGCCGCCAAACAGTATCTGTGCTTTGCTGTTGAAGAGCTGCTCGATGATGGAGCCCGGGCCATTATTTTGCTTGGCATCCTGTGGGCAGGTAGGTTGAGGCAAACCGTAATAGGTGCTCCCCAGGATTTCTTCTGGACCCTCGCAGCTTCTCGAGGAAACGTGCGCAAGAAATGAGGCCGGGGTGGCATCGGTGATAGACGAGGTAGTGACGAGCCCCACCCGAAGGCCAGCCTCAATAGCGCGCTCGGCGATGGTAGGTAGATCTCGATCAGCGATATCTGTGCCGATTCTGCCCACACTGGTGATCCTGCCAGTCGCGATTGCAGTGGCAGTGTTTGCGGAGTCCGCGACGTACTCGGGCTCGCCCGAGACTGAGAGGGTTTCTACCTGCACCGCACCTCGAAACGGGAGCCCATCGAGGATGAGCGTGCCGCTCATACCAGTCAGGTAGTTCCGACCCATGGTGACATGTTGATCGTCGAATCCGTCGCCGATGATCAGGATGACATTTTTCGGAGCGGCGGTGGTGTTCCACGAGGTAGTGCAGAGCAATGCCACGGTAAAGCAGGTGACAAGGCGAGAGGGTAAGTGATTCATCGTTTGTCGATTCATGGTGGGACGGGCGCAGAATAATCTGGGGTCTTCTGATGCACAATCATCTTTCAAGCGTTGTGCCCGGTTTCGATATTTGGGAAAAAGACTCCCGTTATGGCACACTCCCTCGCACATTTTTCGAGGTCTGAATTTATGTCCGCTCTGTTGTCTCGCACCACTGCTTTGTCTGCTGTAGCACTCCTGGGGTCAGCTTTTGCTCCCTTCGCCCTTGCCGAGACGATATCTGGTGCAGATACCGCATGGATGCTGACTTCGACGGCTTTAGTGCTGTTTATGACGATTCCCGGCTTGTCGCTGTTTTATGCGGGGTTGGTGCGAGTAAAAAACGTACTGTCTGTCTTGATGCAGTGTTTTGCGCTGACCGCGCTCATGTCCGTTCTCTGGTTCGTGGTGGGCTATACCCTGGCGTTCGGATCTGCGGGCGTTGAACAGGGCCCGTGGATTGGTGATTTGGGCAACCTATTTCTGGCAAAGGTATCCATGGACAGTGTCAGTGGGTCCATCCCAGAGACGCTCTTCGTGATGTTCCAGTTGACCTTTGCGGTCATCACTCCCGCGCTTATCGTCGGTGGATTCGCCGAGCGAATGCGATTTTCAGCCATGCTGATATTCAGCTCTCTTTGGTTGGTTCTGGTCTATGCCCCTGTCTGTCACTGGGTATGGGGTGGAGGCTGGTTGGGTGAAATGGGTCTTCAGGATTTCGCGGGCGGCGCAGTGGTGCACATTACAGCCGGTGTTGCGGCACTCGTAGCGGCGACGTCTCTCGGTGGCCGTCGAGGGTTCGGTCAGACCGCGATGCCACCCCATAACCTGACTATGACGGTGACCGGCGCTGGAATGCTTTGGGTGGGCTGGTTTGGCTTCAATGCGGGGTCTGCGGTCGCGGCGGACAGCAGTGCGGCCATGGCTATGTTAGTGACGCACCTCTCTGCTGCGTGTGGATCCCTCGCTTGGATGTGCATGGAGTGGATCCGTCATGGCAAGCCCTCGGTGCTGGGTATTGTGACTGGCATGGTCGCCGGTTTGGGAACCATTACACCTGCGTCAGGCTCCGTGGGGCCAGCAGGTGCGGTCGTGATAGGCCTTTCCGCGGGCGTTGTGTGTTACTTCGCAACGATAACGCTGAAAAACCGACTGGGTATCGATGACAGTCTGGATGTATTTCCTGTGCACGGTGTGGGCGGCATGCTGGGACTCTTTATGGCGGGAATCTTTTGCTCTCCGTCACTGGGGTTATTCAGCGGTAATGGGTTTTCCGACGGTGTTGAAGGTATTTCAGGCCAGCTGGCTATTCAGCTCTGCGGGATTGGCGCCACCTTTATTTACACCGCAGTGATAAGCTGGGTGCTGCTCCGTATCGTGAATGCGCTGGTGTCCTTGAGGGTCGATCAAGAGGATGAGACTGCGGGGCTTGATATCGTGCTACATGACGAGAGAGGTTACGACCTCTAACGCGGGCACTCACTTCAAAGCAGGGCTGCGAGCTCTACGGTGACATCTAGTCGCTCAAATGACGGTTGGCTCTGCTGTATTTCCCAGATCGTCAGAGGATGTGCCTCTCCCCAATCCGCGGGATAGGTCAAGGTGAGGGTCTCGCCTCGTGCGCAAACGGCGAGGTCTGGGATATTTTCCATTTCTTCCACGTGTTTCAGGATGACCGCCAACCTCAGTAGGATCATCATGCGGGCCACATTTTGTCGCCTGCGGCGGGGAATTGTGTCGAGGATCTCAGGCCGGATTTTCCCTTTCAGTCCGGATATCAATGCGGCCATGACCTCCTGGTCTTGCTGGGCGAATCCGGGTAAGTCACTGTTCAGCACGAGATAGGCTGAGTGCTGGGAGTAATTTTTCTGAGATACCGCAACGCCAATCTCATGCAAAGCCGCCGCCCACGTTAAAAGGTCCATTTCGCCGCTGGTTAAGTGCCATTCCGGTGCGGTTGCTGAGGCTAATGTCTCCACACGGCGACAGACTAAATCAGCGATCGCCGCGTCTACGTTATAGCGTTGCTGCATCGCCACTACGGTGCGAGTGCGAACGTCCTCATGATCGAATCTCCCGATCAAGTCATAAATGACGCCCTCTCGCAGCGCTCCTGATGAAGTGCGCATTTCTTCTATTTGCAGCCCGTCAAAAATACCAAGAGTGATCGCCAGTCCTGCGGTTACAACGCCTTTTCGCGTGTCGCTCAGCCCCTCCAGACTGAGTTCGTCAACGTGTCCGAAAGTCAGGAGTTTTTGCTTGAGTTTCTCGAGGGAATCGCGATCGATACCGTTTTCTCGCCAGCCCGCGCTTGCGATGAGTGTTTCGATTGCTCGGAGGGTGCCGGAAGACCCGACAGCTTCTTGCCACTGGCTACTATGGTAGCCGCGCCGAATGTGCGAGACCTCAATTCGGGCTCGGTGGTACCCGGCGTCGAAACCATCGCGATCGATGATGCCGTCTGGGAGGTAGAGTCGGCCATAGGATACGCAGCCCATCTGTAGGCTCTCGAGTTTTTTTGGTTCAAAGCGCTCTCCGAGGATGAACTCTGTGCTTCCTCCGCCAATGTCGATAACCAACCTGACATTGGCGTCGTCAGACAGAGTGTGTGCTACGCCCAGATAAATGAGACGAGCCTCTTCACGGCCATAAATCACCTCAATAGGGGCGTCGATAATTTGTTCGGCCGGTTCGATGAATGCTTGGCGATTCTTGGCTCGTCGTAAAGCGTTGGTGCCAACAATGCGAATTTTGTGAGGGCTCGTGCTGTCTATCAGTTGCTTGAAGCGTTCCAGACAGGTGAGGCCGCGCTCAATTGCCGTTGTCGTGAGCATGCCCGATTCGTCGGTTTCACCGAGTTGCACTTTTTCGGCGAGGGCGTGCACCGGTTTTAGCTCTCCAAACTCTGATTTAGCGATCATTAGGTGAAATGAATTACTGCCCAGGTCGATCGCAGCCAAGAGCTGCCCCTCGGCGCCGCCAGTGTCGGTCACGGATAGAGGCCCTTGTGCGTGGCAGAGCCGGTGTCGCGCACTGGCGCAGGTATTATTGGGTAGTTTGGACTCATTTTCGGTAGCACCGCGTTGCTCTTCCAGTCATGCGCGTCATCAATTCGTACCCTATCGTGCCACAGGCCTCCGCCACCTCGTCTACGCCCGGATTTTGTCCCCAGAGAATGGCGGGCGTGCCTATTGCCACAGAGCCGCAATCAGTAACGTCAACTGTCACCATATCCATCGATACACGACCAACCAGAGGAACTTTTTTGCCATTAACGGCCACTGGCGTTCCACTTTGCGCGGACCAAGGGTAGCCGTCTCCATAGCCCACAGGCAGCGTGGCGATCATGCTGTCGCGCTGCGCTGTCCAATGACCGCCGTAGCCAACGAACTCTCCAGCGCCGACCTGCCGAAGAGCCATCACGGTTGTGTGAAATTGCATGGCCGGCTTCAATGCTGAATTGCTGGTTGATCCGGTAATGAGGCCACCGTACATGGCGTAGCCCAAGCGGCCCCATGTGTCTTTTGCGGCGAGCCCCAGGCGGCTGGCTGCCGAATTGGAGAGACTCATTTCATAGGGCCAGTCCGACACAATTTCGTGCCACCGGTCCAGCTGGCGCTTGCTAAGGGGACTATCGGGTAGCTCTGCGGACGCCAGGTGAGACATGAGCGTCAGGCGAGTGCAGCCCGCATTTTCCAGTGATCGTCTCACGGTAGACAGCTGTTCAGCCGGGAATCCGAGTCTGTGCATTCCGGTATCGACTTTTATCCACAAGTGAGGCAGCGCATCGCCGTACGGTAAACACCAGTCGACCTGGGAGTGCTCGTGCAGTGCGAGCCATAGATTGTCTTCAACCGCCAGCGCTACATCTTCAGCGGAATGCGGCCCCTGTAGGATGAGAATGGGCTTGCCAATACCTGCAGCCCGAAGCGCTAACGCCTCCTCGGTAAAGGCTACAGCGAAAGCGTCAACTGAGCCTTCAATGTGCTGAGCGACTGGGACCGCCCCGTGTCCGTAAGCGTCGGCTTTGACAACGCCCATGAATCGAGTGGCGCCCAGGCCCGTTTTCAGCACGGCGATATTATCGCTGATGGCGCCGAGGTCGATGGAAACAGTGGTAGCTCTGGGCATCAGGGAGTGTCAAATCGATAAAGATGAAAAAGGCGCTGTGCCTCAGCCCAATAATTACCGGGCTTGCCATCGCCGACCGGCTTGCCGTCGATCGCTATGACGGGCGCCAGTTCTTTTGTTGAAGAGCTCAACCAAACTTCGTCTGCTGCCATAACCGTCTCGCGAGTTACCGGCCCGACTAGCGCCCGCCAATCGGTATGTTTTTCGATGAGCTCGAGGCACAAACGCCGGGTCACCCCCGGGAGCTTCTCATGGTCCAGTTCTGGGGTGTAGATCTGGCCGTCTTTAACCACAAAGACATTGCAGGCCGCCGCTTCAGTTAAAAGGTCATGTTCATTGAACAGCAGAACTTCTTCTGCTCCTTCATTAATCGCCTCCATCATATGAAGCACATTTCCGAGCAGCGCGGTGGATTTGATATGGCATCTGGCCCACCTCGCGTCTGCCCGGGTCACAGTCGTAAAGCAAGTCGCGGTTTCCATGTCGCCGGTTGACGGGGCATTGATGGGGAAGGTGTAGGCGAATACTGTAGGAATGGTGTGTTCCGGGAAGGCGTGTTGGCGCTTCTCAGCTACACCTCGTGTGATTTGCAGGTAAATGCCTAGGTCACCGCTCCCATTGCGTTCGATCAGCAGCTTAAGCACCTGTGAAAGATCCTCATCCGACGGCGTGATGTTCAGTTGAATACCCGCGAGCGAGTGCCTGAGTCGATCCAAGTGATACTGAGCGGCGACCATTTTTCCCGCATAGCAGGGAATCACCTCATAGACGCCATCGCCGAAGAGAAAGCCGCGGTCCATGGGCGATATTTTCGCCTCAAGTAGCGGTAAGTATTCGCCATTGAGATACGCGATTGTCATAGGGAGCCCTCTTGATCCAGCAAGGTAATGATAGCTTCCACCAGCGCACAGCCGGCCCCTTCCGCAAAACCATCCTCGGTAGCTGTCTGTGCGCCGGTGACTCCATCAACCGCACCAGATTCAACTAGAAGCAGTAGGTCCTTGCGGATATCCGCGATGATGTCTGCCCTGTCTTCACTATGGGAGTAGGCTAGGGCGCATACCGCATAGGCCGCCCAATTTGACACGTCAGCCACCACCAGCTCATCGCACGTGCTGATCGCAGGATGAATATCCAATTCGCTTAAAACGTTGAGGGCTTTGCCCATGCCCATTTCATTGCCTCCGTCACCAATCGCTATCGTGGGACACTTGGCTAGCTCGAGATAGGCCTCAGCGGGGGTGCAGTCCGCTGAAATGTCCTTCCCTGCCATGTTGTAGTACCGCCCGTCCCGTGCGGCCCCGGGACGCTCGATACTGATCACCAGATCTGGCGGTGCGTTGTAGTAGAGATTGATCACTGACTCCCGGATTTGCTCTCTGGAGCCGGTGGGCAATTCAAGGCATCGGAACGCCGGACTCAGGCATTGGGTGAGGGCGGATTCGGAAAGGATCGTCGGTCGCAGTTGGTGCCGTTCGCAGGCCCGATAGAGTGCCATCGCCCCGGCGGGCCCATCTGTTTCAAAAGTGCCAGCGACAGGGAAACCGGTGACGATGTAAGCATTACCC
>JAYPXQ010000014.1:0-20638 GCA_038135595.1 Halieaceae bacterium | reverse complement strand
TAGCCCGGGTCGAGTGCTCGTCTCACGCGACTCATGTGCCGATGGTCATGTTGTATCAGCAGCTGCTCAATCGCTTCGATGGTTTGTGTGCTGGTAAGACCGTTCACGATAATTTTGTCTCGATGTAGTGGTGCTCCAACCAGGTGATGCGGTCTGCCTCCTGAGGCGTGATGGGGACAAGCTGCACTCGCTGACCAGGTCTGGATTGTACTAAGCGCTGGCAGTCTGCTTCGATAACCGCGCCCGCCTTTGGATAGCCGCCAACCGTTTGACGATCATTGAGTAAAATGATGGGTTTCCCGTCCGGGGGTATTTGAATAGCACCGTAGCAGGTCGCCTCAGACAGCAGTGACTGAACGCCTGTATTTACCGGATCGCCCTCCAGTGCGATACCCATGCGATTGGCGCGTGGCGTAACCGAAAATGTCCCATTATCAAGTGCCTGCTTTGCGGCTGGGGTGAAGGCGTCGAACTGAAATCCGGGGACGAATCTCAGTGACAGTAGGTCCCGGTCTTGCACGGTGATCGGCGTTGGACACTGCGTGACGTGGGGGCGGGTGCCTGAACCGAGGGGCAGGGTGTCACCGTCTCGGAGATATCTGCCTTCGACGCCGCCAATACGCTCTCTGGGAGACGTGCTTCTGCTGCCAAGCTGGAGGGGAGTGTCGAATCCTCCCTCGACGTGAAGATAGCTGTATATACCTTGGCCACGCGGTTTGATGGTGACCACTTGGTTTTCTACGGCTTCTTCGATTCTGCCGCTATCGCGCTCGGTGTTGCCAATGGTAACGGCTGTCGGAGCGCCGGTTACGATGAATCGGCAATTGTGAGATGTGACGAAGGCGAGGTCCCCGTAGGCGAACTCCAATGCGGCTTCATTATCGCCATGTCCAAAGCAGTACTGGCCTGCGCGTAGCGCATAATTGTCCATGGCGCCGCTGGGAGGGATGCCGTTTCTCTGGTGACCCGCGCGACCGCTATCCTGAATAGTGCTAGCGATGCCCGAGCGAATGAGTGTCAGTGTTCTCACGCTTTGTTCAGTTTCGCTTTCAAGGCCCGATAGTCAGCCATCGTAACGGGTTCAAATTTGACTGAATCGCCGACGGCAATCCGTGCGGTCGGATTCGATGCCAGATCAAACAGCGGCGTCGGGCAGGCCCCGATAAGTCGCCAGCCGCCCGGCGATACGCATGGATATACTGCCGTTTGCCGGTCGGCGATGGCGACCGAGCCCGCTTCCACACTCGCCCGGGGAGTGGTCAGTCTGGGTGTCGTCAATTGCGCGTCCACTGTACCGAGGTAGCAAAATCCCGGCGCAAAACCGGTAGCGTAAGCAAAATAAGCGCAGCCGCTATGTCGCTCTATAACATCGTCAACACTCAGATTCTTCTCCTCGGCCAGCCACTCGAGATCGGGAGCGACGCTGGGGTGGTAAAGCACGGGCAGGGTTACCGTTTTACAACTGGCTTCAGGTTCGTTGGCGGTTACCCTCAAACTTGTCGCCCGTTCTTCCAGCCAGTGCTGAGCGCGCTCTCGGTCCAGCGCGAGCGGCTGGAAAAACAAAGTTAACGTGGTGTAGCCCACAACACTATCGACGAGGGCACCCGCAAATTGTCGCTGAGCTTGGGTTTGAATGGAGAGTAAGCCATAAGTCAATGACGGCGAGGGTGTCTCGGAGAACACCAAGCGCAATCCCAGACTACCGGCGGGGCCAACGGCAAATTCCATTCACATTTTATCCAGAGCGTTGCGAATAGCCTTGATCATTTTGATGGCGCCGGGTGTGTCGCTATGGACGCACAGCGTGTCAGCATTGACGGGTATGCGCTTACCTTTGGGCGTTCGAAGATTGTCTTTCGCAATCGCAATAGACTGATTGGCGGCCTCTTCCACGGTGAGGAGAGCACCGGGTTTGTCGCGCGGAATGAGCAGTCCTCTACTCGTGTAGCCTCTGTCCGCAAACGCTTCGTAACGAAGTGTTAATCCGTGCTCGATGGCGAGTTGGACGGTTTTTCTATCGCGCGGCGTTGCCAGAACAACCAGTGACAGGTCGGCATGCCAGCTGGCAACCGCCCTCATGACGTCACTGAGTATCGTCGGATCGCCCAGCATCGCGTGATAGAGCGCACCGTGGGGCTTCACAAAGCTGACCCGTGTCCCATGGGTTCGCGCAATCCCATCCAGCCCGCCGATCTGATGGTGAATCAAGTCAATCAATTCAGGTCCGCGGATATCCATTGCTCTGCGGCCGAAGCCTTGCAGGTCTGGGTAGGATACGTGGGCCCCCACTTCTTTGTTGTGACGGCGCGCCAGGGTCACGCAGCGACGCATGGTGCCGGGATCCCCAGCGTGTCCGCCGCAGGCGATATTGGCGGCGTCGATCAGGGGCATGATGGTCTCATCATCGCCCATGGTCCACGCCCCGTAGCTTTCTCCCAGGTCACAGTTCAGAGTCAGTTTGTTTGTCATCAGAAGATCGCCAGATCGGTATTTTTTAGGTCAGTAACAAGCATGTGCCCGGGTTCATGGGTCACGGCAAGCGGCAGTTTTGCCGTCTGCAGAGCGACTTGTGGTGTAACGCCGCAGGCCCAGAAGACGGGTATTTCCGAGTCCTTTACCGTTACGGCCGAGCCAAAATTCGGTTTGCTCAAATCAGCGATACCTATTTGCGAAGGATCCCCAAGGTGTATGGGTGCGCCATGAACTGAGGGAAAGCGAGAGCATATCTGTATGGCGCGTATGGCGTCTGAGGCGACCATCGGCCGCATACTCACCACCATATTTCCTGAAAATGGTCCTGATGCAGCGCAGGGGATGTGCGTGGTGTACATGGGCACATTAACACCTTCCGTAAGGTTGCGAATTTCAATTCCGGCATCCAGCAAGGCCTCTTCAAAAGAGAACGAACAGCCAAGCGCAAAAGCCGTCCAGTCGGCCTGCCAGAGCCCGGAGATATCAGTGACTTGCTCCGCCAGCACCCCATTTCGCCAAACGCGGTATTGAGGTAGGTCGACGCGGATATCGATGTCGTTGCCTAACTCGGGAAGGGTGGGCGCGCCGGGCTCCGGACTCATGGCCAGCAAGGGACAGGGGCGGGGATTGCGTTGGCAAAAGGTTTGGAAATGATTCGCCGACGCCGCAGGCAGTATTACGATATTGGCTTGGACGTAGCCGGGCGCCAGCCCCGACGTTTGCGTGCTGAAAGTACCCGCTCTACATTTTGCTCGAATATTTTTGCCAGTTGCCTTGGCTTCAACTGCTACCATCTCAATCCTGAAAATGTATAGTGTTCACGCATCATAATCCTAAAAGAGAAAGGTCATGCCGCATTTTTCTTCCTACGCAACTGAAACCCCCGATCGGCCCGCTTATATCTTGGCCAATTCAGGAGAGACAGTGACCTATGCGGAGCTCGATCGGCGCTCAAACCAGATTGCACAGCTGCTGAGGAACTCGGGTATTGAGCGCGGTGATCATATTGCAATGATGATGAAGAATTGCGCCGAGTTTCTACAGGTCGCGCAGGGGGCTCTGCGCGCCGGGGTAATCTTTACGCCCATCAGTACACACCTAAAGCAAGATGAGACGGCGTATATCATTACCAACTGCAAAGCGAAGCTATTCATCGCGTCGGCCAGCCTGGCAGAGGTCGCCACTGCGGCCGCGGCGGCGTCGGCGGGTTTGAATCGATGTTTGTCAGTGGGCGGTGAAATCGCTGGTTTTGAATCTCTTGAAGCACAGCTGGAGCAGTTGCCCGCCACACCAATCGCGGATGAGTTTCTGGGTGCGCCCATGCTCTACTCGTCGGGCACGACGGGTAAACCCAAGGGTGTCTATTGGCAGCCGCATGCGGAGAGTATTCACGCCGACCACCCAATGTCCGGTAGCGTTGGCGCGTTTTTTGGATTTGGAGTCGATACGGTCTATCTGTCGCCAGCGCCGCTCTATCATGCCGCCCCACTGCATTACAACTTGATGGTCCTCGGTTTGGGCGGCACCTCAATCATCATGGAGCAGTTTGATCCGGTGCAGTCCTTGGCGCTGATAGAGCTATACAAAGCCACCCACAGTCAATGGGTGCCGATTATGTTCGTGCGCATGCTCAAGCTCCCCGAGGAGGAGCGCGAGCGCTACGACCTCAGTTCAATGAAGTGCGCGATTCACGCTGCCGCGCCGTGTCCCATCGATGTCAAAGAAGCGATGATTAATTGGTGGGGCCCGGTGATTGTGGAGTATTACTCGGGCAGTGAGGGTAATGGCTTCACCATCATCGATTCGGCGAATTGGCTTACACACAGGGGTTCCGTGGGCCAGGCCATCATCGGACAACCGCGCATTCTCGGCGAAAATGGAGAGGTATTGGGTCCTGGCGAGGTCGGCGATGTTTATTTCGCGGAGAGCCGTCCCTTTGAATATTTTGACGAGCCTGAGAAGACCCGAGAAGCTTTTAACGATCAGGGTTGGAGCACGATGGGGGATGTCGGTTACCTTGATGAGGAAGGGTTCCTTTACCTGACGGATAGAAAAAACTTCACCATCATCACAGGCGGGGTGAATGTTTATCCTGCCGAGATTGAGGGGCTGTTGATTACCCACGATAAAGTTGCCGACGTTGCCGTTTTTGGTGTGCCTCATCCGGAATTTGGCGAAGAGGTGGTGGCGGTGGTGCAGCCTCTGGATTGGAAAGACGCGACCGATGAGATGGCAGAGGAGCTCTCACTGTGGATGCGCGAACGTTTATCCAGCGTGAAGGTGCCGCGCAGGATTGATTTTTTGCAGGAGCTGCCCCGCATGGACAATGGCAAGCTCTATAAGCGCCATTTGCAGGACGCCTATCGCGCCGCCGTGTAAATTAAAAATATGTCAAGCTGGTTCCCGCGGCGATGAGCCTCTATGCTCACGGTTGCGTATGCGTTAACAGACTTCAATGGCGAGGTGGTGGTAGTTGACGGCAAAATCGGAGTTACGGCAGTACGAGCGGGACATGGATCTCGCCGAATCCTACGAAGAGTGGTTTTTGGCCGCAGAATCACATGATGCGGCGAGTGGCATGGCCACTTGGCGCAAAGAAGAGCCCTCGGATCTTTATGATCACGCACAAATCCGCTACCGCCTTGACCGCTTGCGCAAGTACCGAAAGCAGAAAGATTGGCCCGGCTTGCTCTATGCGCTTAACGAGGGCATCCATGGCAACATGGGCGGGATGGGCAAAAGTGTCCTCTATCGGCAGGCGAAGTCTGGCACTAAAATCCTGATCGAGGAATATATTCAGGAGATTGATGACGCACTCAGGCTGTTGGCAGAACTGCCTGATGAAGTGATTCCGATTCAGCAAAAGCTGGATTTTTTCTATCGAAGCAACGTTTGTTACGGTCGCTCCGCGTTAATGCTGAGTGGCGGCGGCGTACTCGGGTTTTTGCATGTCGGTGTTGTCACTGAGTTGCTGAGGCACGGCCTGCTACCGCGTGTCATCTCGGGTTCGAGCGCGGGTTCGATTGTGGCCGCAGTGCTTGGCGCCTACACCGATGAGGAGATGCAGGGTCTCGATTTTATCGCCATGCTTGAGTCCGGGGGTAACGACCCGGCAGGTTTGATCCGAAGGTGGGTGACCGGTGCGGGTGTGCGTTTCACGGCCGACAATACAGAGCAACTTATTGCTGCCGCCATTCCGGATCTGACCTTTGCTGAGGCCTATGCCAAGACCGGGAGACAGGTCAGTATTACTGTGGCGCCTGCCGAGCCTCATCAGCGCTCTCGTCTGCTCAACGCCGTGTCGTCGCCGAATGTCTATTTGCGCTCTGCCGTAATGGCGTCCTGCGCCATTCCCGGCGTTTTTCCGCCCGTCATGTTGCAGGCAAAGAACGAGAATGGTGAGCCGCAACCCTATCTCCCAGCGCGTCGATGGGTGGACGGGTCAGTGGCGGACGATCTGCCGGCGAAAAGACTTTCTCGGCTGTTTTCGACTAATCATTACATTGTCAGCATGGTGAATCCTGTCGCTCGCGCCTTCTTGCCGCGTGATGAGCGTGCCCGCCCTGTTCGACGAGCGGCGTCATCTTTGGGCATCGGTATTGGTCGGGAAATGCTCAATTTCTATCGAGGAGTTGCTAAAAAATATGGAGATAACTGGCCGAAATTCAATATGATGCTTCACAGTGTTCATGCATTGCTCGATCAAGAGTACTCCGGTGATATCAACATCGTGCCCAAGTTTAGATTCCAGAACCCCCTTAAGCTGATCAGTCAGCCCAGCTCGGACGAGTTGGGTCTGCTGGTCCGGGAGGGTCAGCGAGCCACCTTCAGTCGGCTTGAATCCATACGCCGGTGCACGCAAATCTCCAGAACATTGGAAGAGATTCTGCATCGCTTTGAGTACGGTGATCTCAGACCGGCCCCGGGTACCTATCGTCGGCCAAAAAGCTCTCGACGAAGACCGCCCCCTACGGCCGCTCAGATGAAGACGCTGAAAGCTGGGTCAGAGCAGAGGGTCGCCAAAAGTCAGGCGAGGTCTACCCGGACCCGCAACAGCGCGCCTAGGGCTCGGGTAAAAAGTTCGGCAGCTTGACTCAGCTGAAGCTGGCTCAGGGAATGCAGGCGGCGCCGAGGGCGGCTAGTGGCCCTACCATAATGGCGCGGCTGTCGGCCTCAGCGCTCGAAGCTGTCCCTATCTGGGCACGTTTTTTAATACCCTGCAGTATCGCGGCAATTCTGAAGAAGCAAAAAGCCATATAAAAAGACCAATTATTGATGCCGTCGCGCCCCGTCCTGCGGCAGTAGGCTGCGATGTATTCTTCGTCCGAGGGTAGCCCTAATGACGACCGGTCGAGCCCTTCGAGTCCAGCAATGCCGCCCTCTCGAGGAAAACGCCAGGCCATGAGCTGGTATGCGAGGTCGGCGAGGGGGTCGCCCAAGGTGGAGAGTTCCCAGTCCAAAATGCCAATGATTCGCGGTTCGGTTGGATGAAAAATCATGTTGTCGAGCCGGTAGTCTCCGTGCACCAACGCCACGGTTTCGTCACCCTCGGGGATGTGATTGGGCAGCCAATCGATAAGCGCTTCCATATCCGGGACGACCTCTGTCTCTGAGGCGCGATACTGCTTGGTCCAGCGGCCGATCTGCCGCGCATAATAGTTGCCAGGCTTGCCATAATCGGAGAGACCGACAGCATTCACATCGACGCAGTGGAGTTCGGCTAATACTCTGTTCATCTCGTCATAGATCGCCGTGCGCTCGTCGTTGCTGACTTCGGGTACCGCCGGATCCCAGAAAATACGTCCCTCCAGGTGCTCCATCACATAGAACATGGAGCCGATAACCGAGTCGTCAGTGCACAAGGCGACGGCATTGGGAACGGGTACTGGCGTCTCACGCAGTGCGTCGAGCACTCTGAATTCTCGATCAACCGCATGTGCCGAGGCGAGCAATTCACCGGGCGGCTTGCGTCGCAGCACGTAATTTGCGTCGCCCGCGCTGAGTTTAAAAGTTGGATTTGATTGCCCGCCTGCAAATTTTTCTGCTGATAGCGTTCCTTCCAGACTTGGAATTTGCTCACGGAGCCACGGCTCCAAAAGAGTCAAGTCAAGGTCTTGTGCGCTCATTGTGCTCCTCTTGCATGCGATAAAGTTCGCACCGATGGGGGCTTAAATAGCCGGGTTATATTCAGTTTGCTGTCGGTGCGTTTGGGCTGGAATACCCTTTTCAGTATTGGCATTATAGCTGCCAATTCCTGCGCGACGGCAACTGGTCGTGGTCACGGCGTTAGGGTATCTTGCGCTAGCTTTCGGGTTCAATCATTCATGATTTCCCGTCCATAAGAAAATGAAGGGGCAGACAGTATATGGGTAATGACCAAGTCATGGGCTATTACCGTCAGGCGGTGGAGATGGTGACGGCCCCGGGTGCATTTCTCGAAGTGACCACTATCGAGCGTCAAGGGTATGCGCTGAAAGCCTATAAGCACGCGCCCGGCAGCCTTCGTGATCTATGGCTGCTTGGGCAAAGCCATGGCGACAAGGAATACATCGTTTATGGCGAAGAGCGTTGGACTTATGCCGAGGCAGGGCAAATCGTTGCCAATTTTTCTGCCTGGCTAAAGCGTCAGGGCGTCGGGTCCGGTGATCGTGTCGCTATCGCCATGAGAAATTATCCGGAATGGATTTTTGCTTACTGGGGCATCATCGCTGTCGGGGGAGTGGCGGTTGGCATGAATGCCTGGTGGGTCGCTGACGAAATGTCATATGCGCTCAACGACTCTGAGCCCAAGTGGCTGATCGCGGATGATCGCCGTTTGGCTACCTTTGCTGAAATTGCCGCGGACTTTCCGCATCTCGGCGTTGTCGCTGTGCGCGATTCTGATCCAGCGGTGCCAGCAGTACAGTGGACCGACGCGATAGCGGAGTCAGGGGTGCTCGCTGACACGCCCATTGATCCCGATGATGATGCCTGCATTTTTTACACCTCCGGAACCACCGGTCGACCCAAGGGTGCGCAGTTGACCCATCGAGGTTGCGTGCACAATGTGCTGAACGTGGCAGCGATGGGGCAAATTTTTGCGACTACGCAGGCAATGGGTCGCGGCGAACAGCCCGATGCGCCGGTATCTTTGCCGGCCCCCACGTCCCTTGTCGCAACGCCGCTATTCCACGTCACCGCAAACAATTGTGTGATGCAGGGAGGCACGGTTGGTGGTGGAAAACTGGTGCTCATGTACAAGTGGGACACCCTTGAGGCGCTGAAATTGATTGAGCGGGAAAAGGTCAACACGCTTAGCGCAGTTCCAATGATGACGAGGGAGCTCCTCGCGCACCCCGAGTTCAAGGAATTCGATACGTCGAGCCTGAATTCTCTGGGTGGAGGTGGTGCGGCAATGCACCCGGATCTCCCCGGTAAAGTGGTCGAGACGACGAAGCGAGCAAAGCCGGCGCAAGGTTATGGTATGACTGAGGTCTGTGGCATCAGTACCTACACCACGGGCGATCTATTCATCGCGCGGCCGCAGAGCTGCGGTCCCCTGGTACCCACGCTCGAGGGGAAAGTCGTCAATGCGGAGGGCGAGGCTCTCCCCGTCGGTGAGGCAGGGGAGCTGTTGGTGCGAGGTGCGCCGGTGATCAAAGGCTACTTGAACCGGCCTGAAGCCACGGCGGAAACCATTGTTGATGGTTGGTTACATACGGGGGACATCGGGTATTTCGATGAGGACGGCTTCCTATACCTAGTTGATCGTGCAAAAGACATGATTTTGCGGGGAGGAGAGAATATTTACTGTGCCGAAGTCGAAGGGGCGCTCTACACACACCCTGCCGTCTTGGAGACGGTCGCTTTCGCGGTGCCCGACGAGCGGCTGGGGGAGGAGGTTGGCGTTGCCGTGCATCTTAAGCCCGACGCGATGCTCGATGCGCCGGGGCTCAGGGAGCACATGGGCTCTCGGCTCGCAGCCTTTAAAGTTCCCAAGTATGTCTGGTTTCTTGCGGAGCCTCTTCCGCGAAATGCGAATGGCAAGTTTCTCAAGCGAGAGTTACGCGAGGTCTTGGATCCTGCCTCTGCTGATTAGTGTCGTCGCAGCGTGCCCCGAATCGCTGAGCGGATGCTCCATGACCGATGGCCGTAGCCGCGCAAAACCTGAAAAAAAGGGTGCCCCGTGAGCCGAACTGGGTCTCGTGATGTTGGGGTGGTGCCGGCGTGTCGAGAGCGACGCCCGATGACAACAGTGATGACCGTGGCAGGCCGTCAAGGCTTGGCGCAGCTTTTGATAGTGACAGAAGAATAGAGAGGAGAGCGGCATGCTCGCCAGACAGTTTACTGACGAACAGAATATGTTTCGCGAGGCTTACCGGCGGTTCTTGGCCGAAGAGGTGGTCCCCCACATGGAGAGATTCCGCGACCAAGGCGTTGTCGATAGGAACATCTTTAAAAAGGCCGGCGAGAAAGGGTTTCTGATGGTCTGGCCGGAGGAGCGGTTTGGCGGTATGGATGATTATGATATCCGCTGGGAGCAGGTCATCATCGAAGAGCTGGCTTACGCGCGCTGTAGCGACTGGTTCGGCTCCTTGCACAGTCGCATTGTAGCGCCTTACATCACTCGCTTCGGTACAGAGGCGCAGATTGAGCGATACATCCCGGGCGCGGTATCAGGAGAGATTATCCTCGCTGTGGCGATGACCGAGCCAGATGCAGGGAGTAATTTGGCTGGCATGCGCTCCCATGCGGTTGAGCACGAGGATCACTGGCTGCTAAACGGGCAAAAAACGTACATATCTAATGGTATCAATTGTGATCTGGTGGTCGTTGCCGCAAAGACAGATCCGCAAAACAATCCGCATGCCATGACCTTGTTTTTGGTGGAGTCCGCCTGGGAAGGCTTTGAGCGAGGGCGGAACCTGAAGAAGCTGGGATTGAAAGCCCAAGACACCGCTGAACTCTTCTTTAACGACGTTAAAGTGCCGAAAGAGAACGTTCTGGGCGAAGCCCACAAAGGTTTTTACTACCTGATGGAAGGTCTCGCAGAGGAACGGCTACTGGGGGCTATGGGCTACCTGGCTGCGGCGCAGCTGTCCTGGGATCTCACAGCAGAGTTTGTTCGGGAGAGAGAGGTTTTTGGTAAATCTCTCGCCGCGATGCAAAACACCCAGTTCAAAATGGCAGAGCTTCGGGCAGAGCTCGACATCGCTCAATGCTATGTCGATCAGGCCGCCTTGGCATTTAATGCAGGGACCTTGTCGGCTGAAGATGCGGCCGTGGCAAAGTTAAAAACCTCGGAATTGCAGCAGCGCGTCGCTGACGAGGGGCTGCAGTTACACGGCGGCGCAGGTTTCATGGATGAATATCCTATTAGCCGACAGTCAGCCGACGCGAAGATCGCCACTATTTATGCCGGCAGCTCGGAGATTATGAAATTAATTATTGGTCGGCATTGTCTTGGAGATCATTATGACGCCTTCAATCAGCGCAACTTTTAAGGTGGCTATATGGGGGCTCTGAGTGGTTACACGGTCATAGAACTCGCGGGCATAGGTCCCGCGCCGATGGGCGGGATGATTCTCGCCGACATGGGTGCGGAGGTGATTCGTATAGAGCGCCCCGGCGCGGCAGACCCCAAGGTGGCGGAGCCTGTCAGTGGACGAAATAAGAAGTCCGTTGTGCTCGACCTGAAACAACCGCCGGGTCATGCTGCTCTGATGGGGTTGATTGAGCGTGCGGACGTGCTCATCGACCCCTATCGGCCAGGGGTCTGTGAGAAGCTCGGTTTTGGTCCAGAGGAGTGCCTGCGCCGAAATCCAAAATTGGTGTTCGCCAGAATGACCGGCTGGGGACAGACCGGACCGCTGGCGCAGGCGGCTGGGCATGATCTTAACTACATTGCAATTACGGGTGCGTTGCATGCGATAGGGCGTCGAGGCGAGCGGCCTGTGGTGCCTCTCAACCTCATTGGCGATTTTGGTGGCGGCGGCATGTTGTTGGTAACCGGTATCCTTGCCGCGCTGTTGGAAGCATCGAAGTCCGGTCAGGGGCAGGTGGTGGACGCGGCCATGGTCGATGGCACGGCCCAGCTCATGTGGATGATGCAGGGATTTCAGCAAATCGGTGCCTGGAATGCAGACGAGCGTGAGGCTAACCTGCTGGATGGCGCTGCCCATTTTTACGACACCTATGAGTGTGCGGACGGGAAATACGTTGCCGTCGGTGCTATCGAGCCTCAGTTCTATGCGGAATTATTACGCCGCGCTGAGATCAGCGACCCTCAGTTTCAGTCACAGCACGACAGCGCGCAGTGGCCCGAGCTGAAGGAGAAGCTGGCTGCCGTGTTAAAGACGAAAACGCGGGATGAGTGGGATGGAATTATGGCGGGGAGCGATGCCTGCTTCGCGCCCGTGCTAACCATGGTTGAAGCGCCCCAATACTCAGCTAACGTCGATCGTACCGTCTATGCGGATATTGACGGATTGATTCACCCCAGCCCTGCGCCGAGATTTGAGAGGACACCCTCTGATATTCGTCATGGCACGCGTTCGCTCGGCGCCGACACCGTGTCGGTTCTGCAGCGTATCGGTATTTCAGAGTCACAGATAAATGAGCTATTGAGCTCCGGGGCTGCTGTGCAGGGCGAGTAACTTCTGTTGGAGGATACGATGAGTGAATATGAAACGATTTTAATAGAGCGTGAGGGTCGCGTTGCGCGGGTCTCCTTCAACCGGCCAGATAAGTTGAACAGCTTTAACGGGACGTTGCGGCGCGAGTTTCTGCGGGCGGCCCTGGAGGTTAATGCGGATAACGACATTTGGGTTGTTGTTCTTACCGGTGTGGGGCGCGCTTTTGGTGCCGGTGCGGATCTGACGGACACCTCGGAACCTATGCCCAATGGTGGCGAGGGGGTAGAGGATCAATTGAACGCGGAGTACAAACCCGGCGTGCTCGCGATACATCATGCGCGGAAACCCTGGATTGCTGCGATTAATGGGCCTTGCGCGGGCATTTCGTACTCCTATGCCATGGCTTGTGACTTGGCCGTCATGGCCGAGAGCAGTTTTCTCTATCAGCCCTTTGTTGGAATAGGTTTGGTTCCCGACGGCGGCGCTACCTGGCTGCTGCCTAATTTGGTAGGCGCGAAACGAGCCTACGAGTTAATGGCTTTTGGCGAAAAGCTGACCGCCGAGAAAGCGGTGAATTGGGGGCTGGCCAATCGAGTGCTCCCGGATGATGACTTTGCCGCGCACGCGATGGCCTATGCGCAGGAGTTGGCAAATCGGTCGCCATTGGCATTGCGCTATGCCAAGGAATCCCTGGTGTTTGGGGCGTCAAACAGTTTGGCGGACACTATCTCCAAGGAGGCCGCGCTTCAGGCGTTTTGCATCGGCAGCGATGATGCGACGGAGGCAATCAAAGCATTTTTTCAGAAGCGCCAGCCCGAATGGCAGGGTAAGTGAGGTCCAGCGCAAGGTCGGTGGTTTTTTTTAACAAATGAGAACTAGAGATATTGCTGGAAGGGGAAGGCCTATGATCGCGAGGCACAGTCTTTTGAGAGGGGGTTGCTCGGTGCGCGGGGCGGGTTGCAGTATCAGGCAATATGCCGGCGTGGCGACGACGATCCTCGGGTTCTTGTTACCTGTCTTCTCGGTCTTTGCAGACGAGCACTCAGCCGGTGGAAAGCGACTGTTATGGGGCGATACCCATCTTCACTCGACCTACTCTTCCGATGCTTTTACCAATGGCAATCTCACTGCGACGCCAGATACCGCTTATCGCTATGCCAAGGGAATTCCGGTGGAGCATCCGGGACACAAGGCGCGCGTGCAGATTGGCACCCCCCTCGATTTTCTCGTGGTGTCAGACCACGCCGAGTATTTGGGCGTCATTCGCAGTCTCTACTTTAATCCGATGGAGAGCGAGGGCTTGGGCTGGCGAGATCGGTTGTGGACGCGTTTTGTCCAGTACTTGTTAAGGGACGCTATTGACGATCAGTCTGGTAGGGAGCTCTTCACCTCTATTCTCCCCAAGCCGTCTCCTGATGCCGTGACCGCTATGGCGGGCTGGGACGAAGATCGGACCTCGGGTCTTATTCCTCGTCAGCCTAGGGTTGAGATCGACACCTGGAAGACAATCACTGATGCTGCTGATCGCCACAATGACCCTGGTGTGTTCACGGCATTGATTGGCTGGGAGTACTCGCTGATCCCGGGCGGCGCTAATCTGCATCGGATTGTCATGTCTGATATCGGTGCGGAGCAGGCGCAGACCTTTGCGCCCTTTGGCTTCGATGACAGCTCTTATCCGAGTGATTTGTGGGCGTGGTTGGAGAGCACCAGTCAAAGTACGGGCGGGAATTTTATTGCGATCCCGCACAATTCAAATATCTCAAAGGGCTCGATGTTCGATGTGCGGGATATTAGGGGTAACGAGATTACTGAAGACTATGCCCAGATTCGTCGCTACTGGGAGCCTGTCGTCGAGATTACTCAGATAAAGGGCGATTCTGAAACACATCCAGCCCTCTCGCCCGAGGATGCTTTCAGCGATTTTGAAACCTATCCCTACTACATTCAGAGAGAGTGGACAGATTACGTGCCAAAGCCGGGAGACTACATTCGAAGCGCGTTGCAGACGGGACTTACCATACAGGCGTCGGCTGGTGTGAACCCGTTTCAGTTTGGCGTGATCGGATCGACGGATGCCCATACCGGTTTGCCGTCGGCGGAAGAGGATAACTTCCATGGCAAGATGGCCACCGATTCGGTGCCCTCGCGCAAATCCGGGGGGTGGTCAGACGACGCGCGCGGTACTTTTGGCTGGGGCATGAGTGCCTCTGGTCTGGCGGCGGTATGGGCGACGGAGAATACTCGGGAAGCCATCCTTGCGGCCATGCGTCGACGAGAGGTCTACGCAACGACGGGTCCCAGGATTGCCGTGCGCGTTTACGGTGGCTGGAATCTGTCAGAGGAGATGCTAGATGACGCCGCATACCCAGCCAGCGTTGGGGCGCAAGCTGTGCCAATGGGTGGCGAGATCGTTGGCGTGAGCGAGGGCGACCAATTTAGTCTGCTGATTGAGGCTCAGGCTGACCCCGAGGGGGCTTATCTGGATCGCGTTCAAGTTATCAAGGGTTGGATTGACGCTGACGGAGCGACTCACGAAGCGGTTTATGACGTAGCGTGGGCGGGTGAGGATCGTGTTGCCGAGAACGGCGCGCTTCTGCTCGTGGGCTCGAGCGTCGACATGGAAACGGGATTAACGTCAAATGCTATCGGTGCCGCAGGCTTGACGGCCGTGTGGGCAGATCCTCAATTTAACCCTCAGCAATCCGCTTTTTATTATGTCCGCGTGCTGCAAATTCCCACCGCGCGACACTCCTTGCTGGACAAGTTGGCGTTGGCTGACCCCGGGATAGATACTAGGCGTCCCGATACCCTTCAGGAGCGCGCCTACACCTCTGCGATTTGGTATCGACCCTGAACATTATCGTCATACGGCAATACAGACTCGTAAGCCCTCCAATACAGGCTTAGTTTGCTCCAGCGCTTTGAGGCAAGCAGCCTGTTCCTCAGCCAATGCGTCGAGCTCTCTCTCGGTGACTCCGGGGTTAATGGTTTTTAGGTAAGTCAGGCGGCTGCTCTCGCCTTGATAAAAGTGATTCGCCTTCTCGAGGGCTGCCTCTCGCCGCTGCTGCGTGGCGTCGTTCGCGCGCTGCTCTAGCGAACCAAAAAGGGATTCTAGCATCGCCCTCAGCTTGCTGAGCACCGCAGCACTCGTTGCGTTCGGCACAGATTGCAGCGCTTCGGCGAGATAGTTAGCGGATAGCTTGTCGCCGACTTCCTTGCCATCTTTTGTCACCAACATTCGGATGGGCGTGTAGTCTAAAAATTGGCCGGCCTCAAGATAGCGAGGCGCGAGACACTCTATCCGAAAAAGCGCTTCCAGCAGGAACGTTCCTGCAGGAACACCCTTGTGAGCGAATGTGCCAAGACAGGCCTTCCCGATTTCACTGCCCAGCAGTACGGCCATGGACTCCATGATGATGGGATGCTCCCAGGTCAGAAAGAGCACGTCCTCTCTCGCGAGGGCTGTGGACCGGTCGTAGGTTGCAGTGACGCCTTCTTCATTGAGTCCCGGTAGCTGCCCGGTAACGAGGTTTTCCGTCGGCCGGACAAGCGACAGATTTTCTTCTAAATATTCTTGATCGATTCCGATGCGGTCGAAGAGTCGTTCAGTAAAGTCGTACAGGTGGCCTGCTGACTCTCGCGACTCAAGGCTTTGAATGATGTGATGTCCAGTATCGCTGTTGTGGGAGTGTCGCTCTAGTAGGCGGTCCCTTCCTCGTTCGGTTTCCAGCGTGAGTTGCTCACGACGGTCTCTGGTGGCGTCTATGATTGATTGAAGGCCTTTCTCTCCGCGCATGACTGCGCTGAGCGTCGATTCGAATTCGTTGAAGATTTGGTGCCCGAAGGAGCAAGTGGCAGTGAATGCGCCGAGGCCATTTTGTAACCAGAGGAAGAGTTGTTCTTGTGCGGTGCCGAGGAGGTAGGGCACATGAATGTGTATTTCGGCACCTTGTCCAATTCGGTCTAGGCGTCCAATTCGTTGCTCCAGAAGATCTGGGTGTCTCGGCAGGTCGAAGCAGACGAGATGACGGGCGAACTGAAAGTTGCGCCCCTCGCTTCCAATTTCGGAACAGATAAGCGCTTGTGCACCGCTCAGCTCGTCGGCGAAATATGCTGCCGCTCGATCGCGTTCAATGAGACTCAGGCCTTCGTGAAAAGCAGCGCAACGGATGCCTACTTTGAAGTGGAGGTGGTGTTCCAGCGCCAGCGCAGTCTCTTTGTGAGCGCAAATGACAAGCGCTTTTTCCGGTCGTAAGGTTTTAAGTGTCTCTTGCAGCCAGGCTACTCTGGGATCTTGCTCCAGCCACGCGTCATTCAAATGGGCCAGCTCTGGATGCAGTGCGAGTGGGGCGTCTGCATAGAGATCGGGCGCCGTCAGCGGATAGGCGTTAAGCAGTCTTTGTGGGAAGCCGGAGACGGCGCGGCGCGAGTTTCGGTAGAGCACTCTCCCCGTGCCATATCGATCCAGCATTTGCTGAATTTGCTCTTCAGGCGCACTGTTAGGGTCGATGCCCTCGGGCAGCGTCGGACTTAAGCCCGCCTCGATTTGCTCGATGACCTGATTCCAGCGTGAGAACTGCGCCTGCTCCCGCTTGAACTGATCGAAACTAGGGAAGCGAGAGGGGTCGATTAGTCGCAGTCTCTCAAAATGCGCTTCGGGCCCCGCTTGCTCTGGCGTCGCGGTCAGTAGTAACAAGCCACGCGCGTTGCCCGCCAGTTGGCTAACAAAGCGACCGAGGTCTGATTGGGGGTCCCGTAACCCTGAGATGTGATGCGCCTCGTCGATAATGACCATATCCCAGGGGAGTTCTATGACGATTTGCTGCAGCTGGGCGTTATCTGAAAACAGCGTGATAGGGGATATGACGAGAGGGCTGTCGGTGTACTCCTCTTCCCAGTTGGCATCCTCGAGCCTGTGCTCATTCAGTAGCGAGAACGCCAGGTGAAAGCGCCGCTGCATTTCTACCAGCCATTGATGTGTCAGTGATTCGGGGGTGAGCACTAACACCCGTGACACTCTCTGTCGCAATAACTGCTGACTCAGTATCAAGCCCGCTTCAATGGTTTTGCCAAGGCCTACCTCGTCAGCCAGCAGCACGCGAGGTGCGGACTGCTTGCCGATGCTTGCGGCAACATACAGCTGATGTGAAAGCAGAGACGTGCGCGGCCCCAGTAAACCTTGAAGACCAAAACCTTCGCCGGCGGCGCTGTGTTCAAGTGTGATCCGACGCAGATCAAAGTCTGTGGTTTTGCTCAATTGGTTGTTGAGTAGACGCTCAATCGGCGTGTTAAGCTCGATGTGCGCGTCCAATTCAGCCTCTTTTACCAATTGGCGCGAGTCATCCTCGCCGACTGTTTCGTAGATCGCCAGTCCCGCAATGTGCTCTACAGAGAGCACGGTAAAAGCCGAGCCGTCGAGGCGGGTAAGTTGGTCTCCCGGTTTGAGTAGCAAGCGTGTGAGAGGCGCGCGATCGGTAGCGTAAACGCGCTCCTCCTCCACCGCGGGGAAATGTAAGGTCACTCGTCGCTCGTCGACCTGAGTGACGATACCCAAGCCAAGAGAGCTGTCAGCATGGCTAACCCAGCGCTGACCGGGCGAGAATAGATTCGTCATTATTCGAAAAACAATCGGTAGCTGTTTGTGCGGGTCATCTCGAGAAATTGCTCTATCTCGAGCCCTTTCAGTTCAGCCAGTTTCTCGGCGATCAATGGGAGGTAGCAGGGTGCATTAGGTTTGCCGCGAAAGGGTACCGGGGTGAGATAGGGGGCATCAGTTTCCAGCACGATGGACTCGACTGGCGTCGCGCGAACGACGGCGCGAACGTTTTCGGCGTTTTTAAACGTGGTAATGCCGTTAAAGCCGAGAACAAAACCCTCCGCGAGGCAAAATTCCGCGAGCGCCAGCGAGCTTGTAAAGCTGTGAATCACGCCTTTCTTTGCCAGGGACTGACTATGGTTCGCTAGAATCGCCCGCGTGTCATCGTCGGCGTCTCTGGTATGAATCACTACCGGTAAGTTCTCCTGCGCGGCAATCTGCAACTGCTCCTCGAACGCCTTCGCCTGTGCCGTGCGGTCACTGTGCTCGTAATGGTAGTCCAGGCCGATTTCACCCACCGCCACAACGCGTGTCTCCCGGCAGCCGGCTTCTACTCTCTGTGCGACATCGGGGCTCCAGGCGCTCGCTTCGTGTGGGTGAATGCCTTGAGTGCACCATATCTGCGCATACGCTCCGGCGAGTTGTCGCACCGTATTGAGATTGCTCGGTGACACGGCAATGGTAATGATTCGCTCGATGCCATGAGCCGTCGCCGCATCAAGCGTTTCCTGAAGCGCCTCTTGATTCAGGTAATCCAGATGGCAATGGGTTTCTACGATCGGCGTCGAAAAACGGGGGATCGTTTTGTCGGGTGCTGGGTTCATGTGGGTGCTACAACTTGGGGACCAGCATTATCGCATATTTACGTAGCTGGGTTGCCTCGCGAGTTGTTAACCTCTGTGAACGGTACGAAAGCGCATTGCCTGCACCGTTTCAATGATTTCGTGCCAGAGCCACTGATGTACTGGCGAGTGCTCCGTACGCTTGTGGGCAATGAGACTGTATTGAACGCTAAAGGTGAGATCAAGGGGGAGTGTGAGCGCGACGATATCGCGGGTTGCGCCCTCGTTGCGGGCGAGATAAGCCGGACATATCAGTAGGTAATCCGTTTCCCTTAGCACTTCAAAAGCAGTGAGTAGGTGGGACGTTTCCAGTGTCCCTCTATCGCTCTCGAAGAGGCCGCGGGCGAGCACCTGGCCACCAATCAGTTCCTCCCGGTCCGCAACATATAGCGCAACTTGGGGATATTGGCGCACCAGATCACTGGTCAGCGTTTGCTCGACCAGTGGATGGTCCTGGCGAACAAAGATTGCCAGTGGCGATGCGGCGAGTGGCGCTATGGTGTACTCGGGCGGATATTCCTCGCGGTGTATTTGAATGGCAAAGTCGAGCTCTCCCTTCGCCAGCTGGTCAAGCTGCCTTTCTGCCCGAGTGATGGTTCTCAGCCGGAGCCGCGGCGCACTGGATTGAAGGCGTGCTGATAGCGGGGGAAGTAGGGTGAAGCCCACGTACTCCGAAATGGCGAGGGTGATCTCCCCGCGGTACGCTGCTGGAGAAAAGTCTCCAGCGTCTAGCAGGCTGTCGACCTGCCCAAGGATGCTTTTTAATTCTGCCACTAGACTCAAGGCCCGAGGGGTGGGCTGGATGCCCCGTTTGCTGCGCACGAACAGGGGGTCGTCAAAGGTTTCTCTGAGGCGCCCCAGCGTTTTGGACATCGCAGGCTGGGTTATCGAGAGTCGGCCTGCGGCCCGAGAAACGCTACCCTCCTCAAGCAAAACATGCAATGAAACCAGCAGGTTAAGGTCGATTCTTGCAAGTCTGTTTAAGTTCATAATGTGTGGCCTATAACAAGCAAGACTGAGTGTAAGTCGGTAAATACATTCGCTGTATTGGCAGAAGTTATGGATAGTAACAGATAGGTTCCCTAGCGACAGGTGGCGTTTTTCCCTTTGAAGCGCTGGCTGACGGGGACTTCCAGCCTTAGCCCGCCTCTCCGAGGCGGGTTTTTTTTGCGCTATATTGAGTTTTGCGACCATACCGGGTGCTGATGTGAGGCATTTTCTCTGTGCGCTGGGGTGTTTCTGCGGGCTGGCATCCGCGGCCACGCCGCTACCCTTTGGCCTCGACCTTCAGTCGGCGGACTGGATCGGGGCCCACGCGGTGACAACCGAGACGGCTGTCACCCAGACGGGCGTGCTTGACGACGCCATCTTTGCCCTAGACGCGATGCAGCGTGAGTTGGGGCCTTATCATCCGGACCTGGTGGCTCCGACCTTGGCCGCCGCAGCGCTCGCGACCCAGACGGGCGCTCTGTCGCGCGCGGAGCAGCTGTACGACAGGGCGCTACACACGGTTCGGGTGAACGATGGTCTGTATGGTGATCAGCAGTTACCCATCTTGCGCGGACTCCTCGACCTCTACTTGATCTCCGGAGACCGCGAGGGGTTTGAAAAAAGAGCCAACTATCAGTTCAGGCTCATGGGCTCTGGCGTGCCGCCCTTTGACAGCGGAGAGCTATCGGCGGCAGGAGAATTTTTTGACATCACGCTTGACGCTCTGATGGACGTCTCATGGGAGGGCAAGTCGCGAGAGCTACTCCGTTTTCACGACAGAGTCGAAGCCTTGACTGAGTCGGTATGTGCTGACGCGGAGTTTGGCATGGATTGGTGCCAACCGTTTTCTTTTCGACTCGTCCGCTTTTATTATTTGCTTGAGTATAAGCTCGATGTCTTTGTGGATGATCCGCGATTCGAGCCAAGGCTAAGTGGCGCGGATTGGCAGTCAATGGAGCGCGAACCTCGGCTCGAGGCTTTGCAGCGTCGACTGTTTCAGCAAGGGGAGCGCGTTTTTGATCGATTGCTGGCCCTGAAGCCTGAGGACCATGACGCATTATCTGCCTTGGCTGACTGGCACTGGTTTTATCAAAAACGGCCCGCTGCCATCAGGCACTATC
>JAYPXQ010000013.1:1385-37553 GCA_038135595.1 Halieaceae bacterium | reverse complement strand
GGTTTTGGTTTTAGATTTGGTTTTAGTTTTGGTTTTGGGTCTAGTTTTGGCTTTGATTTCTCAATTATCCCCGGGGTCAAAGGCTCCTCATCCAACAAATGCTCACTAACTAAGCCCCGCCATATCCTTGCGCTTGCTTGTCGCTAGCAAGCCATATTCCGTAAATAGCGTCAAGCCCTGCAGCAGTGATCAGCGCTCTATTTTCCCAAATTTGACCCCGAGTATTTCTCTGTTGAGCGAGGGCCCGCTGGCGTATTGGTGATCCAAGTAACAGAGTCCTCAAATAACTTTTGACCCTGATCACATTCAATCGGATGGTAGAGGGTAGATCGTTGCTGCGCCATCCTGCCCTTAGCCACAATTGCGGCGCGCATTCCACCGGGCGTCCACACCTGACCATGGGCGGCACCCGCCGCGCGCGTGATGCTCTCGTTGATCAGTGCCCCACCCAGATCATTGGCACCATAGGAGAGCATCTGCAGCGCACCCTCACGCCCGAGTTTCACCCAAGACGCCTGCACGTTGGGGATAATGGCGCCAACACTCAACCGCAACACCGCATGCATCAGCACGGCCTCTCTCCAGGTCGGCCCCGGCCGAGATGAACCCCGTCGATAGATGGGCGCACCCGCACTCACAAACGGCAGTGGCACGACCTCAGTGAAGCCGCCGGTCCTCCGCTGCAAAGCAATGACGCGCTGCCAGTGCTCCACCCACGCCTGCGGATCATCAACATGGCCGAACATAATCGTCGCGGTGCTTCGCAGACCAAGACCATGAGCCGCCTCCATGATATCAAGCCACCGCTGACTGGAGACCTTATCGGGGCAGAGGATCGCCCGCACCCTATCGTCTAACACTTCTGCTGCGGTGCCCGGGAGTGAACCCAGCCCCGCCTCTTTCAACAATGCAAGATAGTCAGGTATCGGCATGCCCAACGTACGCGCTCCCTGATCAATCTCCAGCGGCGAAAAAGCGTGGATATGGATATTGGAACTCGCCTCGCGGACCGTTTGCAGGATGTCGAGATAGGTTTGGCCCGTGTAATCGGGGTGGATGCCGCCTTGCAAACACACCTCTGTGGCACCCAGCTGCTGCGCCTCTACGACCCGGCGATAGAGCTCTTTCGCCTCAATATCGTAGGCATCCCGACCACTGGCAACCTGCCCGCCGCCTTTGGAAAACGCACAAAATTTGCAGCTGTACTGGCAAACATTGGTGTAGTTAATGTTGCGGTTAACGACATAGGTCACCGTGTCGCCCACCTGCTGACGACGCAGCGTGTCGGCCGCTTCACAAACCGCGGCGAAATCCGCATCGCGAGCGCTAAACAGGGCGAGCATTGCGGAGGCGTCGATTAACTCTCCCCTCAGGCAGGCATCCAGCGCCTCACGCACCGCAGGCGTGAGAGGCCCGGCAGTAACGCTGTAGTGCTCGGGTGCAGCATCGGAAAAACCCGCGCGCCATTGATCTTCGCGTGACCATCCGCTCGCGTCAGACATCTCCAGCGCTCGGGGTCTGACCGAGGCGTCGATCCAAGCCGGATCCGACACAAAGCGCGGATACGCCGTCAGTCGCGGCACTAAATGCTTGCCGCGCTCCGCGGTTGCGGCACGCAGCGCTGACAAGCTCGGCCAGGGAGCCTCAGGATTCACGTAATCCGGTGTGAGCGGCGACACGCCGCCCCAGTCATTGATACCTGCCTCTATCAAACGCCCGAGGTTGTCTGGACTCAAATTCGGGGGCGCCTGCAAACTGATGTCTGCCGGCAATATCAACCGGGCCTGCGCCACCGTCCACAGCAACTCCGAAGGGTCGGCGCTTTCCGAGTCAGCCATCAGGGTGTCGGACTTGGCGCAGAAATTTTGAATGATGACTTCCTGAACGTGCCCATAGCGCTCGTGCAAACGGCGAATATTCTGCAAATCGCGCACCCGTTCTGCACGCGTCTCACCAATACCCACCAGCAGACCCGTCGTCATGGGAATCTTCAGCGCACCCGCGCGCGCCAGAGTCAGCCAGCGCCGGAAGGGGCGCTTATCGGGCGAGCCAAAGTGCGGCCCTCCCCGCTCGCAGAGGCGCGCCGCGCCGCTCTCCAACATCAGCCCCATTGAAGCCGACACGCCCCGCAACTTCGTGAGCTCGCTGCGTGACAGGGTCCCCGCGTTGATATGCGGCAGCAGCCCCGTCTCGTTTAGGATTCGCCCTGCGACGTGCGCCACATAATCGACGGTCGTTTCGAAGCCAGCATCCGCCAACCATTGCCGCGCCGCGTTGTAACGCAGCTCGGGCTTTTCACCCAAGGTCAGCAACACCTCTCGGCAGCCCGCCTGCCCCCCCGCCGCGGCTGTCTGAATTACCGCATCCGCGTCGACATACAACGCATCGAGTTGCGATGGCGTCTTCGCAAAGGTGCAGTAATGACACACGTCGCGACACAACTGTGTGAGGGGAATAAAAACTTTGGGGCTATAGGTGATAACGGATCCGAAGTGTCGATCACGGATCACAGCGGCGCTCGTCAAAAGACGATCGCCCGATTGATCCATCAACACCGAACCGGCAAGCGCAGCATCTTTCGACACCGCTTGCCGTAATTTTTTATCTGCCCCCATAGGCCCCGTACTCTAACGCTTTATGTGGCGTCTTGGGTAGCGGGCAACGGCTGTTAAATATTTAAACACTCTCACCCCTAGACACCCCACTGACACCTCCACGGTATACAAGATCCTTGGCAACGTCCGTGCGCCACTCTGACCGGCTTAATTTCCCCATTCCTGAACCCAGTTACTGGTACAAGCCCCCAACATTGCGATGCGCTCAGCGGAGGCAGTGCTTGCCTGCAGCAGTTTCAAATCGTCTGCCGTATCGATATCGGCGGCCAGGCCCTCGGAGATAACCTCCGACCAATCCAAGCCCGCCGCTTGCGCCGCCTCGCGATGGCTGACGAAGCTATTTTCTCCAAAGGAAAGGGGAAATGACTGCTGTCGCCATCTCAACAGCGCATTGGTGCCGACACGGTAACGATCAGGACTCAAAATCGCTCCACCCTCTCGGGCGTTAGAACAAATCAGCGAAAGATCTTCATGACTCAGAAAAGGCAAATCCCCGTGGATAAACAGCTGCCCCTCAGCCGCTGAATCCTGCGCGACGGCATCGAGCGACGCATTCAGCCCGCTCACAGGCAAAGCAGATTCCCACCACAGCCGCATTGGCGGCTGCAAAAATGCGCGTTCGTCCCAACCATCACCGCATATCACGTTTACGACATCTATATCCGGATGCTGGCTGAGTCGAGTCACGACATCCTTTGCCATCGCGACCACCAGCGCTAGCCGAGCAGGCTCACTCAGCACAGACATGAGTCGATGTTTAGTCAGTGACAGTGTCTTTAGGGGAACGAACGCCTCAATCGTCACCAAGACATTCCTCGATCAGCCAATCGGCGAAGGCAGAAGCGGGCTTTGGCTGAGACATCACAGTATTTGTGAAGCGCACCCGACCCGCAGATGCCTCAGTCTCGGACAGTGCTGCCTGATCCTCTTTATCCCAAACCCAGGTATCGATCAGTCCGGGATAGCGTTGATCGATCCACTGCGTCCAACCCTGAGCCGAAACCGACATTGCCAACTCAGTCATAATCTTGGCGGCAGGTCCCTTGAGTGCGCGCCCACCCACAATGGGAGAAACCGCGACCACCCGCCGCGCTCGCTGCCGCAAGAGCGACGCCATGCCGGGGATGTCGAGAATCGGCGCAACGCTCAATAACGGGTTCGATGGCCCTACGATGACATCGAATTCATGCCACTTGGACTCTTGTAACAAGTCCGTAAACGCCGGGTTGGGTAACGCGCGCTCCATCCCCTGATAGCGCACATCCAATAACCGTGGTTCACAGCGGCGCGCCACAAAGTACTCCTGGAACGCCATTTCCCCCTGATCCGTCAGGACCTGCGTCCGAATCGGTTGCTCGGAAGCAGGGATGATCAAGGTCTGCCCCGTCAGCCCGAGTCGCCCCGCCACCGTAGCGGTCACTTCGGACATCGACTTGCCTTCGGCCAACAAGGCTGCACGCTGCAGGTGCAACGCCAAATCACGATCCCCCAACTGAAACCAGTCGGGGCCGCCCATCTGCGTAATTTCGGACAGGGCGTTCCAGGTCTCTCCGGAGCGACCCCAACCGCGTTCGCGATCAAGCTGCTCCGTGACCGCATAAATCACACTGTCAGTATCCGGACAGATCGTGAGCCCCAGGTGTTCAAAGTCGTCACCTGTGTTGGTCAGAATCGTCAGCGGCCCCTTCGAGCGCTGCTGATGCAGGGCAGCCGCGAGACGAGCACCGCCACCACCGCCACTCAGCAAGACCACGCCCCGCGAGGAAACACTCGATATCATCGAAACAGATCCTGACCCCGGATGCGCAGCAACGCTTGTGACGTCGCTGTCTCAGATACGCGCATCGGGCATCCGGTAGCCCACACGACTGGCTGTCCTTGGCTGGTCTCGCCCTGCACCAAGGAAGCAGCGGCCGCCAGCGCATCGGCCATGGCGGGTGCAGTGACCTGCATCTTTCGCCCGTCGAGATCGTGCTCACCTACCTGATCCCAGACCGGCTCCAGCCCGCAGGTGCCAATGGCAAAGCCCACCGTACCCATACGCCAGGGTCTACCGAGACTGTCGTTAATCACGATAGGAATGTGGACACCGGTCAAATGGGCAATGCGCGCTGATAACTGTCGTGCACTCTCATCCGGGTCTTCGGGCCACAGCAACACATACTCTCCCGAGACCCCTACATTAGACGCATCAATCCCCGCATTAGCCAGAATATGCCCCGTGCGGTGCTCCGCAATGACAAGACCCGGTCTGATGCGAATAACCGCGCGCGACTCCTGCAAGATCAACGTGACCAAGCGCGGGTCTTTCTGTGCATCAGCTGCCAAAGATGCCGCTTCCTCGGTTACCCGCACATCGGCCAGGTTGACCAACCGACCCTCTGACTTAGAAATGATTTTTTGGGCCACGACCAAGACGCCCGATGCATCGGGCGTAAGATCCTGCCGTTGCATGGCATGGACAATCATCTCGGCCAAGTCATCGCCCGCGGATACCAGCGGGAAGTCTTGCAGAGCCGTGAGCTGCAGCGGGCCGGAGCTCACAGCAGTCAGTCGATGCCTGTGAGTCTGAGACCCGCGTGGGTTTTGTACTGTTTGTTGATGTTGATCAAAACCGAGGTCAGGGCCTCAGCCGCCGCCGCGTTGTGTATCAACCCGGCATGAAACCCTCGCATTCCCATTGACGCAATGAGATCCACAACCACTTGCCGAGCTTCTTTTTCATTGCCAGTCACCAGCACATCGCAGGGAATATCCATATCCGCTTGCAGATGCGCCGCAGCAACGTTCTGGAACGCACTCACCACATGCACGTCATCACCGAGTAGCGTCTGCGCGATGACGCCGGCACTACCCTCCGGCGGCAACTGAACCCGAGCAACTCGGGGAGGCACGAGCGGGACGGTAACATCAACCATCACCTTGCCCTGCACCACGTCACGAATACCTTCCAACGTCGGGGTATGAGCCGCAAAAGGAACCGTAACGAAAACAATGTCGCCTCGCTTTGCCGCCTCGGTATTGTCCATGCCTTCAATGGCGTGACCACTGACACCGCGATCAGACAGCTCCGCCGTTAACGCGTCTGCAGCCTCAACCGCCTGCTCCGGCTTACGTGATCCGATCAGAACCGGGTGCCCCGCTTTGGCCAACCTCAGGGCCAAGCCGCGACCCAAATCGCCGGTGCCGCCGACGATGCCGATCGACGGTTTTGTGTTGGAAGACATATTCTTAACCTCTAATGTGGAGTGATCGTTGACAAGGTTCAGGGCGTTGGCGATAGTGACGTCCGCGACTTGCTGAACACAAGTAAGTTTAGCCCAGACTGATACAGAAAGGCGTCAGACGGGCAAAGAAATCTGGTGCCACGCAACAAACTGGCAACGGAGTTTACTGAAGTATGGACCTCGGGGCAGGGGTCAAAGCGAACAGGAGAATCTGTTATGAGCGCATCCCATTCTGCAGACTATGACGTGATTGCCGTCGGTGCGGGTTTTGCGGGCATTTCGTTGAGCTACCACTTGAGAGAGGCCGGCTTCAACGTCAAGGTTTTCGATCGCGCCAGCGATGTCGGCGGGACCTGGGCATGGAACAAATATCCCGGCGCAGCGACTGACAGTGAGTCCTACTACTACTGCCTCACTTTCTCGAAGGAGGTCCTGCAGGAGTGGTCTTGGACTAAGCGATATTCCGGCTGGGAAGAAACGCAGGCCTATTTGAAATTCGTCATGGACAAGTTTTCGCTGTGGCCCATGTTTCAACTGAGCACCGAAGTAGAAAGTGCGGAGTTTAATAATGAGACCGGGCTCTGGAACGTCCGTACTCAGGGGGGCGAAACCCACACTGCCAAGTACTTTGTTAGCGCGATGGGCATGATTTCCCAACCCGTGTTACCGAATATACCGGGGCAGGATCGCTTTAAAGGCCCGATCTTCCATTCCTCGCGCTGGCCGGAAGGCCTCGACGTGGCAGGCAAGCGTGTTGGAATTATTGGCGCTGGCGCCACCACCGTACAGATGCTGCCCGAGGTGGCCAAAACCGCGGCGCAGGTTACAGTGTTCCAGCGCACGCCCAACTTCGTACTCCCGGCAATGCAGAAAGACATGACCCCTGAGTGGGAAAAGGAGATCAAGGACAACTACGACGAAATCATCGCCAAAGCGCGCAATCATATGTTCGGCATGGCCTTTGAGCAGCCGCCGGGACGCAATGCGGTCGACACACCACCTGAAGAGGTACAGCGCATCTTCGAAGAGCACTGGAAAGGCAGTTTCCGGTGGGTATTCGAAACCTTTGATGATTTGCTCGGTAGCGCCGAAGCCAACCAGATGGCATCAGATTTCATTACTGCCAAAATTGCGGAAAAAGTGAAGGACCCTGAGTTGGTCAAGCTGCTGACACCGACAGGTTACCCGCTGTTTGCCAAGCGACCGCCGCTGGATCACGGTTACTACGAAACCTTTAACCGCGACAACGTGAAGCTCGTTGACATCAAAGATCGCGAGCCCATCACTGAGATTACCGAGACCGGCATCCAGACCACCGAAAATCTCTACGAGTTTGACATCATTGTGCTGGCTACCGGGTTTCAGGCCTACACCGGCGCGCTGGAAGCGATTGATATTCGCGGCAGCGACGGTCATACCCTGCGCGAGAAGTGGGATGATGAATCCAAGTCCATCATGGGGGTGTACGCCGCGGGTTATCCCAATTTCTTTATGATCACCGGACCCCAAGCGCCCTTCGCCAACCTGCCCACCTCCATCGAGCAGAACGTGGCCTATATCACCGACTGCATCAAAAAGATGGAGTCAGAGGGCTATGATCTTTTCGAGCCAAGCCAACAGGCAGAAGACGAGTGGTCCGAGCATACCGCTGAGATCCACAATCAAACGCTGATGGCTCAGGGAGACAAGGTGAACTCGTGGATGATGGGCGCCAATCTCGAGCAGAGAAAGCCCCGCGTATTAGTTTACTTTGGTGGCGCGCACATCTACTACGACAAGCTGCGCGAATCAGCGGATGCAGGCTTCCCCGAGCTTGCCTTCACCAAGCACGCGGCGTAAGCGACTAGCGCGGGCTACCGTATTGAGTAGCCAGCGCAGCAAATAAAGCCCCCACGTCGTCAGCCGGCAAGCGATTAATACCGGCTGCGGCGGCCCTACCGCCCCCCGTATCGAACTGCGAGCAGACCTGATCTGCGCCGGCGCGATTATTGAAGGGTGCGCGTACGCTCACCAAAAAAGCGCCGTCGTCCTGTTCCGTCAACACGGCGTGCGCGCGATCCGGATGCGCCCGCACCAGCTCGTTGCTGAATACGCCACTCACGCGACGCGCCCACGGGGCATTGGGTAGCTGGAACGCGGCAAATGATGGCTCGGCTAACAGTGGCTGTAGCGAGGCCGAGGCAGCGAGGTCCGCGTCGTAACCCTCATTTAAGGCTCTGAAATCTGACGACTGGAGAAACGCGTGGGGACTCTCTGCCGCATAGAGTTTTTGGTAGAGATGGTCAGGATGAAAATGCAGGTCCTCGATCGAGGCACCATAACCGTTGTAATTGATACAGACACCCAACGCGCGCAACTGCGCCAACGCCGCCTCAGACAAGCCCGACTTTTCCCCTAGCCGCAGCGCGGGCTCATCTAAATTATCACCGAAGGCCCCGACGATCGCCCATGCCACCTGCGCACCCCGCAAACGCCCGTTAACGAGCAAGGCAGTGCACACCTCGGGCGCCTCGCTAATCGTGGCTGACAAGCCCGGATGCTCGGGAATATCGCCGGGATCATGGTGGTCGACGTAGTCGACGGTCACTCCCGATGTTAATAACTGGCGTAGCGACGATTGATTTTTCGCCATGGAAATATCGAGCACGGTGACGTGGTCGCCAGCAGCCGCCTCGACCCGATCGAGCAGCGCGATATCTCGCTTAATGCCAGTAATTCGCTTGGCATCGCACGGATCGTTCAGACGCAGCTGAAGCAACGCACAAATGCCATCGGCGTCGCCATTGAAAACATCAAACTGCATGTCGGTATTTTGCCAGGATGCGCGTTTTCACAAAGCCTACTATCGACATGCTAGGACGCGTCGGCATCAGGAATCGGCTTGAGTCGCAGTTTGATGTCATCACCCCTCGGGTGATACTCCTCCCAGAGCCGCTTATACCCCGTTCGGGCGATTTTCCACTCTCCTGACTCTTTACGATACGCGTCGTCATAAAGCGCGCTGCCGAGAATGGTGATTTTGTGATTCAGCTCAACAAAAATGTCCTGCAGATACCAAATGCCCGTAGCGGAATCGCCATTCACCGTGATCTCGGGATGGTGTCCGTTGTGCATGCCAAATGTCGCAGGCGTGAAGGACTTTTTGTAAAAAGCTTCAAGCGCTTCCCAACCATTGAGCTCGAACTCGTAATCCGCGCCCTTGAAATGCGCCGTGGCATCGTCGGTAAATACCGAGCGAAGCCCCTCCAGATCCCGGGTATCGACAAAGCGAAAGTATCTCGCTTTGAGCTGCTTGATGTATTCAATCGCCTCTAAGTCGAGCATCGTGCGCCTCAATCCTGAAATTGGTTCATGTGCTTGGCGGCCTGATACGCCATGGTCATAGCCGGCCCCAAGGTCGCGCCCGGGCCCGGGTAGGTCGGCAATATCGCAGCGGCGCAGTTCCCGATCGCATACAGCCCACTCAGCGCCTCACCACTTTCATGCATTACCCTTGCGTGGATATCCGTATCGAGCCCACCCAAAGTGCCAAAGTCACCCGCCTCAATTCGCATCGCGTAATACGGCGCCTGATCGATGGGCGCCAGGCAGGGATTGGGCTTGATCGACGGGTCAGCATAGTATCGGTCGTAAGCAGAATCGCCGCGACCAAAGGCTTCGTCCCTCCCTGAGATCGCATACGCATTCATGTCGGTAATCGTCTGTTCCAAGCCCTCGGGATCAATACCCAATTGCTCGGCTAACTCCCTGACAGTATTCGCCTTAGCCACAAAACCTGTCTCGAACCACTTCTTGGGAATTTGCCAATCGGGCTTCATGGCCTCAGTCATCATGGGACCCACCATATAATTTTTCCTAAATCGCGCATCAAAGATGTGCCATGCAGGGGCATTGGGGGTCTCTGCCGTGTGCGTTTTAAAGAGCGCCTTCTGAAACGCCATATAGTTCTGCGACTCATTCGCGAAGCGTTTTCCCGCTCGATTCACCACACAAGATCCTGGAAAGGATTTTTCCATGATGGCGAGCCTCGGCGTCGGCTCGTCGGGCACCACCAGCGTAGTCGTCCACCAAGCATCACCCATTAAACGGGTTCTTGCACCCAGCGCCAGGCCTGCTGTGAGGGCATCGCCCTCATTGAGCGGATTGCCAGCACTCCACTCCGTATTGGTGGGCGCTGGTAAGTACTGCTCGCGCAACGCCTGATTCTTTTCAAACCCGCCGGCTGCCAGAACGACGCCTTTGCGCGCGCGAACGCGCTCGGTGCACCCACCCCTGACTATCTCCGCGCCGATAACGGCATTGTCTTCGGCGATGAGCCGCGTCATGCGCGTGTTGAGCTCAACGGGAATCTCTCGCTTCAGCACCGACAAGTAGAGTCGGGCAACGCCTGCTGAGCCGCAGCACAACCGGCGCGAAATCGACGTCTTTAGCCGCCACGGAATATCCCGGGCGTAGTCCCAGATCATGCCAGCAAGTAGTCGCTTCCAGCCTGGCAGCTGCACCATCAGCGTGTGGGCTTCTACCTGCGTAAAGTGAATGCGGTTAAACATCCGCATCATGTGGTGCGTCCACGTCATATTGCGCCAGCTAGGGCCTAACTCCGAGGCCATCACCGGCGCGGGCTCTAGGGAGCGGTGCCCCGCGCGCGCGCCTTCCATGTTGGTGTAGTAATCAGGGTAATGCTCGAGCGATTCGTACCTGACATCCGAACAATCGTGTAAAAAACGCAGCATCTTGGGGCCATTCTCAAGATACGTATCGATCAGCGCCTCGGGTACGTCCTCACCAAAGAGGGTATTCATCAAGTAGGTTTTGGCGGCCTCTCGTGAATCCTCGGCACCCGCGGCTTGCGCATAATGGCTATTGGGGATCCAGATACCACCGCCTGAAGTGGCGCTGGTACCACCGACTTTGTCGCCTTTCTCGATCAACAAAATATCCCGGGCACCCATCTCCCAGTTACAGATCGCTGCGGTCAAGCCACCGTTGCCCGAACCGACAATCAACACATCGACTTCACGATCCCATTTACCCTCGCTCATGACCACTCCTCTGCGCGTCGCGCGTCAGGTACATGCATTTCACATCGCGGCCTAGTCCTTTCACGGATGTTGGCTCGACACCGAGATGACCTCGCCCGTCATATAGCTCGCATAGTCCGATGCCAAGAACATCATCACGTTGGCGACCTCCCACACTTCCGCAGCCCTGCCAAACGCCTCGCGTGCGGCCAGCTCCTCAAGCAACGCCTCCGGCGTGGTTTTTCGTAAAAAATCGTGTAGCGCAATGCTGGGCGCAACCGCATTGATCCTCACGCCGAACTCGGCGGCCTCCAGCGCAGCGCAGCGGGTCAACGCCATTACCCCTGCCTTGGCCGCCGCGTAATGGCTTTGTTCCTTTTGGGCGCGCCACCCCAGAACCGAAGCATTGTTCACGATCACGCCGGCTCCCCGCGTCTGCATGGGCCTCAGCATGGCGCGCGTCATACGCATGGTGCCGGTTAACGTGACCTCGAGCACTTGCGACCAAGCCTCGTCCGTCATGTCGAGGAGCGAACAGGTACCCCCCAGCCCTGCGTTGTTAATCAAGACATCGATGCCGCCCGAAAAGCGCTCCGCCTCGTTTACCAGTGCTTGCACCGCGGCCTCATCGGTCACGTTCGCGATAACGCCACTCACCGCGGCCTGCCCTTCTGCCACGGCCTGCAAAGCGTCTACCGCCGTGGCCAGACGCCCTTCATGAATATCGCTGATAACAACGTGGGAGGCGCCCTCCTCGATCGCTTTACGTGCTGCCGCAAAGCCAATCCCCGCACCGGCTGCCGCGGTGATTAGCACCGAGCGATCGCGCAACAAACCGTGACCCGGCACATAGGCGGGTAATGAACGACTGTCTGTCTGCATGGCGTCCTCTTCCACGTCTTCCTCCGAACTTGCCGTCAATCTTTATTACACGTCCAGCGTTTACCTACAATCTACACGCTCAAGCCCCCTAGCAGTTTTCAGCACTCCCCGACGGGTGTGGCGTGAAAGCCGAGGCGCTCAGCAGTCAGACAAGGTGCTATTGATTACCTCGCGGCTCACGCGGCATACCCAGCGCGCGCTCTGCAATCAGATTTCTTTGGATCTGATTAGTGCCACCATAAATCGTGTCAGCGCGGGTAAATAAAAACAGAGACTGCAAACGATTGAGCTCGTACGGTGCGCCCTCGACCACCTCTGCATCCGGGCCAAGAACATCCATCGCCAGCTTGCCCAAATTGCGGTGCCAGTTCGACCACGCCAACTTGTAAATCATCGCCTCTCTGGATAACGACCCGTCGTCGGCACCCGACAGCATGCGCAGGCTGTTGTATCGCAGCGTGCGCAAACCAATATGCGCTTCTGCGATGCGTTGGCGCAATGCCGGTTCACGCGCTGCGCCATTGGTCCTCGCGATTCTAACGATCTCGTCCAACTCCACCTGAAACAGCATCTGCTGGCCCAGCGTTGATACTCCGCGCTCAAAGCCCAAAAGACCCATGGCGACGCGCCATCCGTCGTCTACCTCACCCACGAGATCCTCCGCGTCACAGCATGCGCCGTCGAAGAACACTTCATTGAATTCAGCGGTCCCGGTCAGCTGCGTAATGGGGCGGATCTCAATGCCGTCTTGGGCCAGTGGCAACAGAAAGAAACCCAGACCGCGATGTCCGCTCAATTCAGGGTTTGTTCGCGCGAGCACAAAGATAAAATCCGATTCATGTGCCAATGAGGTCCACACCTTTTGGCCATAAAAGCGCCATTTCCCGGCGTCCTCATCCCACTGTGCTCGCGTCTTTATATTCGACAGATCCGAGCCGGCGGAGGGCTCCGAATAACCCTGACACCAGAACTCCTGGCCCGCGCGTATCCCCGGCAAAAAACGCTGCTTTTGCGCGTCAGACCCAAAGGCCAGTAAGGTGGGGCCGGTGAGGGTCTCGCCGATATGGCCTAGCCGCCCAGGCCCGCCCGCACGCGCGTACTCCTCGTGAAAAATCACCTGCTGCTCAATGGTCGCGCCGCGTCCACCCCACGCTGTGGGCCAGCCGATACAGGTCCAACCGCCCTCGGCGAGGCGTTGCTCCCAGACTTTACGCTCGGCGACAAAATGATGTTCATCACCCGGACCGCCGCGGCCACGGATAGCCGCAAATTCACCTTGCAAGTTGGCCTGCAGCCAGTCGGCTACTTCAGCGCGGAATTGTTCGTCGGCGGCATTAAAATCAAGCTGCATGGCCCTGCCCCCCTGTTACGGATGGCGCATCCAGCAGCAATCCGGCAATGACCGCTCGCGACTCATCGGGCCGGCCGAGATACGATTCCAGGGCGCGCGCCCGCTTGAAGTAGAGCTGCACATCGTATTCCTCGGTAATGCCCACGCCTCCGTACAACTGAATCGCGGTACCAGCGACAAAAAATGCGGCATCGCCAGCGGATGAAGCCACCATGTGCGCCGCTTCCTCGAGCGCTTGAGCAGTGGCCGCACCGCGCAACCACGCATCAGCCGTGCAGGCTGCGTAGTACAGCAGCGAGCGCGCTGATTCGGTTTTCAGCATCATGTCCGCCGCTTTGTGTTTAATCGCCTGAAACGAAGCAATCGTCCTGCCGAACTGAATTCGCTCACCGGTGTACGCCACGCTCATATCCAACGCCGCTTGCGCACAACCCACCTGCTCTGCGGCAACGAGGATGCGGCCCATGTTGAGCACTACCGCCAAACTGTCTTCCCAGTCATCACAGAGCACGGCAGACTGCCCCACGTGCACGCCCTCGCAGCAAAGGTTCGCCATAGAGCGCGATTGATCGAGGGTAGCCTGATGCGTCACCGTAACGCCCTCGGAATCCGCGGGCACGGCACAAAGCATGAGCTTGCCGCTAGCGGTGCTTCTCGCCACCACCAGCAGTTCGTCGGCCGCGTGGCCCGCCCCCACAAATCGAGCTGCACCGGAAAGCGACCAGCCCTCTGGGGTCGCCTGCGCCTCAATGGCCACACCCTCAGTGCCCCAATGAGGGCGGGCATCGGTGTGCGCGAGGGAGCAAATGGCACCCTCTGCCAACTGCGCCAATAAGCGTTGCCTGGCTTCGCCGTCGGGAACGGTGCGAACAGCGAGCGCGCTCAACGCACTGGCAAAATGCGGCGTCGGTGTCAGTCTTCTGCCGGTTTGCTCAAATACGATCGCCAACTCAACCGGACCCAAATCCAGTCCGCCGTCTGCTTCGGGTATGGGAATAGCCTGCCAGCCAAGCTCGGCCACAACGCGTTGCCACAATGCCTGGTCTAATCCATCTGTGCCCGCTGCCGCGCGCACCACCGCAGAACTGGAGTGCTCTTCAAGAAAGCGGCTCGCCGTCTCTTGCAGCATGGATTGTTCATCTGTGAATCGGAATTTCAACGGAGCCCTCGTGCCACAGCTTGTCTTGGCATCAGCTTCCCCAGACCTTCTGCGCTGGCACTTCGCTGGCCAACAGCCGATCCATGACCGCGCCGATTTCATCTGGAGACCATCGCGCCTGCTTGTCCTCGCCGGCGGTGCTGCGCCAGCCATCGGCAATGGCGAGGCGCCCGCCCTCCGCCTCGATAATTTTTCCCGTTACATGGGCGCTTTCCTCGGAGCACAGCCAGACCACAATCGAGGAAACGTTCTCCGGGGCAAAATGATCGAAGCCGCCGTCTTCAGGGGGCGCCATACGCGCCGCCATTTCGGGCACGGCGGTCGTCATGCCAGTGCGCGCAACAGGGCAGAGGGCATTGGCGGTGATTCCGTAGCGTCCGAGTTCTGCTGCCTGATTCAGCGTTAACGCGGCGATGCCGGCCTTGGCAGCGGCATAGTTGGACTGACCCACCGAGCCCTGCAAGCCGGCACCTGACGTGGTGTTGATGATGCGGCCGCTAACGCTGGAGCCCGACTTCACCTGATGACGCCAGTACTGCACCGCGTGAGAACTGATGCAAAAATGCCCCTTAAGATGAACCGCCATCACCGCGTCCCAATCGGCCTCGCTCATCGAGGCAAACATCCGGTCGCGATTATTGCCGGCGTTGTTGACCACCGCGTGCAGATCGCCATAGGTCTCGAGCGCCTGAGCAACCGCCTCGCCCGCGCTCTGGTAGTCGGTGATATCCGATTGGTTGACGACCGCACGACCGCCGTTCGAGACGATCTCCTCCACGACACGCGCGGCGGCATCAACATTGATGTCATTGACGAGTACCGCGGCCCCTGCGTTAGCCAACTCGCGGGCATGGGCTGCACCCAAACCGCTGCCGGCTCCTGTGACAATTACGACGCGCTCCGAACAAATTTTGGTCACCTGCAGTTCCTCATAACCGCTCGAGGATAGTCACGTTGGCCTGACCTCCTCCCTCACACATGGTTTGTAGCCCATAGCGCACGCCGCGCCGCTCCATTTCGTGGAGTAACGTCGTCATAAGCTTCGTTCCGGTCGCTCCCAGGGGATGCCCCAGGGCGATTGCCCCGCCATTCACATTGGTTTGCTCGTGGGGGTAGCCCGTCTCGATCAGCCAGGCCATGGGCACGGGCGCAAAGGCCTCGTTAATCTCAACCAGCGCAATGTCCTGCAGATTAAACCCAGAACGCTTCATGGCTCGCTCGGTCGCGGAAATCGGTGCAGTCAGCATCCAGATCGGATCGTCACCGCGCACATCCATGTGGGCAATACGCGCTCGCGGGGTCAGGTTGTAACGCTTTAACGCCGCCTCGGACACCACCAGAACTGCAGACGCGGCGTCACCGGTTTGACTGGACACGGCTGCTGTAATGCTACCCCCGGGGGCCAGCGGCTCCAGCTCTGCCATCGCCTCCAGGGTTGTCGTACGAATGGTCTCGTCATCGCTAAGTCCATTCACGGGCAGTAACTCCCGCCGGAACAACCCACCATCGGTGGCATCTCGGGCGCGTCGATGTGATTCGAGGGCAAAAGCTTCCATCGCCTCCCGGCTAAGCTGCCATTTGTCAGCCATCATTTGCGCCGAGCGAAACTGGGTCACCAATGCGTCGCCATAGCGCGCGCGCCACCCAGCGCTACCGGTGAAGGGGTCGTTAAACCCTAGCGCTTGACCTGCAAGCATTGCCGACGAAATCGGAATGGCACTCATGGTCTGCACGCCTCCGGCAATAACCACATCCATCGTGCCGGACATAACCGCCTGCGCCGCAAAGTGTACCGATTGTTGAGACGATCCACATTGACGGTCGATAGTGGTGCCGGGAACCGCATCACTAAGGCCGGCTGCCAACCAACAGGTTCGGGCAATATCTCCGGCAAGCGGCCCAACCGTATCGACACAACCAAAGATGACATCATCGTAGTCGTCTTCGGGAATGTCATGACGGTCTACCAGCGCTTTCAGGACTGCACCACCGAGGTCTGCGCCATGCATCTGCGCTAGCGAACCGCGCCGACGGCCGGTCGGGGTTCTCAGTGCATCAACGATAAAGGCTTCTGCTCGCTGCGTCATAACGCTCTCCTACCGCAATCGCTGTTAGGCTGCCGTATCGGCGGAAACGGGGTCTGACACCCTCGAGTCTGGTAATAACGAGCGCCGACCAAAGGTGAATTCCGGCCCCAGCAACGCGTTGGGCTGGAGCAACCACTGTTGCAGCCGGTTCTTGTGGAAACCTTCATCTCCCCACTCACGCACCAGCGCCCAAATGCGCTTGGACCAAATATGCACATTGCACTCCCAGGTATATCCCATAGCGCCGTGGACCTGAATGCCATGTCTCGCCGCCAACAACCCGACACGCGCCGCTGCAAGTTTGGCGTGCGAGACGGCAATGTCGGCTCGCTCTGGCGAAACACTGAGCGTGTACGCCGCTCTGGCAATCACCGGGCGCGCATACTCGATTTGCACCGCCACATCGGCCAAGTGATGCTTGATCGCCTGATTCACGCCAATCGCGCGACCAAACTGCTCACGATCTGAGGCGTACCGGACGCTTTGCTCAACCAAGGCTTCGCTCAACCCGACTAACTGAGCGGCGACAGATAAGGCGCCACGATTAAGTGTGGACCTCAGCACCGCGGCCGCCGCTTCTCCCTCCGCCAGTCGGTACTGCTCCTCTGGATCAAAGTCGATTTTGGCAATGCGACGACTGGGATCCACGCTTTTCAGCGGTGTGACCTCGACCTTATCGCGCGGCAGCAAATAAATCGCATCGGCCACGCCTGCAATGACCCAATGTGCATCTTCACCAAAGTTCACGTGGGGATTGATGGCGTGGGACACCGCAACCCTCGCATCACCTGACATCACGCCCTCGATGACCGCCTGCACCGAGCCATTACCCAGACCGCGATCCAACACATCAACCAACAGCGGCGACGCCACCATCATGGTCTCGACTGCGGGCTCAGGCAACGCCGCCCGGCCACAGACCTCGGCCAGCAAGGCACAATCGATGACACTGAGCCCTAGGCCATCGAGACTTTCGGGAAACATCAAGCTGTAGAGACCAAAATCACGTAGTTGCGCCTCCAAGGCCGCATCGCGACCCGACGCCGTATCCCATCGCGCGCGAATACGCTCGGCTCCGACCTCCGCCTGCAACAACGCGTCTAGCACATCACGGAATTCGATTTGCTCGGCTGAATAAGTGAAGTTCATGATCAGCTCCGCTAGCGCCGCGGCATGCCGAGCACCCGCTCGGCAATAATATTGCGCTGAATTTCATTGGTCCCGGCATAGATCGGGCCCGACTGCGCGAACAAAAATCCATCGAGCCAAGTGCCGAGATCTTCCTGGTCAGACGACCCTGACGGCTCCACCTCTGCGCGCGCGCCCAGAATCCGCATCGCCGTATCGTGAATTCTCAAATCGAGCTCTGACCAGAAAATTTTGTTGCAACTCGCCTCAGGCCCAATGGATCCACCCTGTAGCAGTCGAGAGGCAGTTTGGTACGTCGAGAGCGCGTAGGCCTCCGCGTCCATGTAACACCGCAGCACGTCGTCTTCTACCGCAGGGTCCATAAGGTCCCCGTGATGCTGTCGGTAGAGGGACACCAGCCGGCGAGATGCCTGCTGAAAACGTGCGGGACTCCGCAGCATCAAGCCGCGTTCAAATCCTGCCGTGGCCATCGCGATTTGCCAGCCCGCGCCCTCGTCACCGAGTCGGTTGTCCACTGAGACCCGCACATCGTCGAAAAAGATCTCTGCAAATCCGGGTAGGCCATTCAATTGCGGGATCGGTCTGACAGTGACGCCTTGCGCACTTAGCGGCACTAATATTTTGGAGAGGCCATGGTGGCGCTCGGACGCCGGATCAGTTCTAAAAAGACCAAACACCCAATCGGCATAAACCGCTCGCGTCGACCAGATCTTCTGACCGTTAATCACATAGTCATCGCCGTCGCGAACCGCTTGGCAGCGAATCGCCGCCATGTCAGAACCGGCATTGGGTTCCGACCAACCCTGCGCCCAAATTTCCTCGCCTGACGCCATCGCGGGTAAAAAACGGGCTTTCTGCGCCTCAGAGCCATACTCCATGAGCGTGGGTCCGAGCAGAAATACGCCGTTCTGATTCACCCGCGCCGGCGCACCTGCCCGGTAATATTCTTCCTCAAAAATCAGCCACTGAATCAGATCACAACCGCGGCCACCGTAGCTCTCCGGCCAAGTCACCATGCCCCAGTTGCCAGAGGCCAACGTTCTCTCCCACTCTCTGTGGGCAGCGAATCCTTCAGCGGTGTCAAATGACGCCAGCGGCACTTTTGGCACATGGGCTGCCAGCCAGGCGCGCACCTCCGCGCGGAAAGCTTCCTGGTCCGGGGTGTAGACCAAGTCCATCATTCAACTCTCTTCCTTATTCGCTTTTGCCATCGACTTGGCATCCATCCCGCCAAGCTTGTTTCCCGTCGTGAGGTCGTTGTGAACATGGGTGAAGTGGTGCCAGGCGAATGCCGCCTCCATGGCTGACCGCTTGCCCTGCAAGTCTTCCACGTTGTTGATGGCCTGCTTGGTCAGCGCCAGACCCAATCGGGGCATGGCTGCGATTTTCTGGGCCAGCGCCGCGACATCATCGCGCAGGGCCTCCCGAGAGCTGATTTGATTGACCATGCCCATCTGATAAGCACGCTCGGCGCCCATCTTATTGCCGGTAAATAAAAACTCCTTGGCAATTCTGGGATTCAACTCATAGGGATGGGCAAAGTACTCCACCCCCGGGATACCCATCCTAACCACCGGATCAGAGAAATACGCATCGTCGGTCGCCACGATGAGATCGCACACCCAAGCCAACATGAGCCCCCCAGCAATGCAGGCTCCCTGCACTGCCGCAATGGTGGGCTTGGGAATCTCTCGCCAGCGCCGGCACATGCCAAGGTAGGCCTCTGCTTCCCGAACATAGAGAAACTCGCCCCCTTCTTTATTGGCGTGGTCGTACCACATGGTCACCCGGTCCTGACTCAAGTGGACGTCCCGTCCCGGCGTTCCAATATCGTGACCCGCGGAAAAGTGCTTACCTTCACCGCATAACACGATGACCTTGACGTCATCATCAGCAACCGCGCGCTTGAACGCATCGTCCAACAAGTAAGTCATGCGGCCATTCTGGGCGTTGTGGTACTCCGGCCGATTCATGGTTACCCAGGCAACGCCCTCTGCGACCTCATAACGCACAATATCCTGCTCATTTTCCGCAGCCGTTTTTTCGTTGTCGCTCATGACACCCTCTCCTCTGCCGCTGTCGCGGTGCAGAATAACCTCAGCCCGTTTCGCGCACGCTTGCGCGCACACCCGGGGGATCATCCTTCAATTGTCTCGCGCGCATATTCTTGGGATCCAATCGTGCGATCACTGCCAGCTGCTCCGCGGTAGGAACCGCAGTTTCTGCAAGGAATTCGCTCACCGCGAGATCGAACCCGGTATTATCGAGCACCTCGTCCAAGGTCACGCCCGGATGTAACGACACTACTCTGGCCTGATGGTCCGGACCGGCAAAGTCCATCACACACAAGTCCGTAATGACCTGTCTGATATCGATGTCGTCAAAGGTATAGCCGCGCGGCAACCGCTCTGGGTTATAGCCGATAGAACACACCACGTCGCACTCGCCCTCAACAAAAACGCGTTTGGAATGTTTTGGCACAAAGAAAGAATTGGCGTGGCAGATCGAATTGCCGGGGAACCCCCGCACGCCCAGCAGTTGCACCTTAGGCGCCGCATAGGTGCCGCCCAGTGCCGAGATATTGGTTTGACCAAAACGGTCGATTTGACTGGGGCCCACGAGTGCGTGACGCGCACCACTCCACACATTGTCAAAAATGCGCGAGAAGCCCATCCAATTCTCGTTAGCTTGTCCTGAGTGCTCAGCCAAACCGCTCACTGGGTTAGGCGTCGACAGCATAAAAGACTGGCTGTCGGTCATCATCAGGTCACGATTACTGGTGAGCATGGCCAAACTGGCAGCCAGGCGCGGCAGTAGCCCGATACCCGTTGCCAGTACCTCACCATCATCGTCGAACACCCGACTTGCGGCACACGTCATCAGCTCGGCCAGAGAAAAAGTCATGGCAGCACCTCAATACACCGGTAAGGGCAGCGCCCGAATACTATCGAGCCCGCCCACTGATCGCTGATAGGTGGCTTCGTCCTGCCCCAGATAAGCATCGGCCCAGCCTGAATACCCCGCCTCGCCGATCAGCTCGGCATACTTTTTGAAGTGAGATGGGTCGAAGCCATACAACGGGTCGCTGGAGCTCGGGTGTGCACCGCCCGGTTGTAGCACGACAGACTGCGTGCAATTGCGCTCCCAATAAACCCTTCTCGCGACCTCGGCCGAGTGAAAATAGTCACGCTCTACCAGTTCATCGACCGAAACAATGCTGTGCTTGGCCGCCCTGACGAACCAGTCATCCATGTAATGGTCAGGACTCGCGATCTCGCATACTCCGCTAGTGTCTGCGCGGGTCGCGTGCACTAAGGCCACATCGAGATTCAGTGCTGGCATCGCCACCCACTCTTTATCGTCATAGGGACTGTCGACCACCTTTATCTGCGGTGCATTACGAATGACGTCAGTTCCCAAGCCAATGGCAGTGGGAATAAAAGGACAACCCCATGCGGCGGCACGCAACCCGAGCAGTAACATGCCCTCATCAACTTCAGTCACTTCGATGGCGCCCTGCTCCCGGGCAAGACGGAATGCAGGTTCCAGCGGCATGAAGTCAAGCGACACAAAGGCGAACACCACCCGTTTCACCTTGCCCGCCGCGCACAACAGGCCGACATCCGCGCCGCCATAGGCAACAAGCGTGAGATCACGCACGTCACTCCTCAGTAAAGCCCTCACTAGGGCCATGGGTTTTCTGCGCGGACCCCAGCCACCGATCCCCACCGTCATGCCGTCCTGAATGACAGACAGCGCCTCTTCGGCGCTGGCCAGTTTACTCATGGAAATCGCCTTACAAACCTGATTGGACGGGCAGTATCAAAGCCACCAAGGTCGGGATCATCCCCCATTGAGACTATGACAGCCGGGCGCCGCTTGCTTAACTTGCGATCCATCGATACCAAGAGGCGAAAACAGGACCTCAGGATCATGAGCGCACCCGCGGCACACACCGCTGAATTAGTCGAGTTCGCCGCTGCAACATGGGGCGATAGGCGCTTTATATGCGAAGAACACACGGCCCTCAGCTTCTCCGACCTGCTCGATCATGTGCGGTGGTCTGCGGCAGGTCTGATCGAGCGCGGCGCAACATCAGGTAGCCGCGTGGCGATATGGGCACCCAACCGCTGGGAATGGATCGTCGTCGCCCTGGCGACCCACTACATCGGCGGCACGCTCGTCACGCTAAACACCCGCTATCGCGGTACCGAAGCCGCACAAATTCTGCGCCTCAGTGGCGCGCAAATACTGATAACGGCCGGCAATTTCCTCGGCACAGATTACCCAGCATTGTTAAGCGGCGAAGACTGCGGTGATTTGTCGACCACCATCGTGCTCGATACGCCAGGTCCAGACGGGTTCGCAGCGCTTTTGCAAGCAGGACGAGCCGCGCTGTCTGACCCACAAAGCCCCATCGCTCGCGCAGTGGCGACTGCCAGAGCACGCGCCTCAGCGGACGACTTATCAGACATTTTGTTTACCTCGGGCACCACCGGCACTCCGAAGGGGGTCATGACAACGCACCGTCAGAACCTGAAGGCATTTGCCACGTTTGCAGACTTACTGGGTTTGGACAATTCGGATCGCTATCTGATCATCAACCCGTTCTTCCACAGCTTTGGATACAAGGCTGGGTGGCTGGCATGCCTGCTGGTCGGCGCCGAAGCGCACCCTATGGCCGTATTAGAAGTCGATTCACTGATCGATACCATCGAGGCGCGGCAAATTACCTGCATGCCAGGGCCGCCCACCTTGTTCCACTCGATCCTTGCGCACCCTAACCTCAACCCGACGCGCATGGCGTCACTGGTTAAAGCAACGACGGGCGCCGCCGTGATTCCCCAGCAACTGATTGAGGATATGCGGGGGATTTTGGGGATCAACACCGTGATCACAGCCTACGGACTTTCCGAGACCTGCGGGCTCGTCACCATGTGTCGTCGGGGCGACGATGCCGCGACCATCGCCACCACCTCCGGCCGCGCGATTCCCGATATCGAGGTTTCAATCGTGAATCAGAGCGGAGACCATCTAGCCCCCGGCGAGCCGGGGGAGATTGTCGTGCGCGGCTACAATCTGATGCAGGGATATCTCAATGACCCGTCAGCCACTGAGCGAACCATTGATGCGGAGGGCTGGCTCCACACAGGGGATATCGGGACGCTAGACCTACAGGGCAACCTATCCATTACTGACCGCCTCAAAGATATGTATATCTCGGGGGGCTTCAATTGCTATCCAGCCGAGATTGAGCAATTGCTGCTCAGACATCCCGCCATCAGCCAGGCGGCGATTGTCGGCCAAGCGGACGACCGACTGGGCGAGGTGGGCATGGCCTTCCTGGTACCAGTGAATACAGATCATCCGGCACCTGATGAAATCACGGCTTGGTGCCGCAGCGAAATGGCCAATTACAAAGTACCCCGCGACATCCGCTGGGTCGACGCCCTGCCCCTCAATGCCTCGGGCAAGGTGTTGAAAACAACGTTGCGCGAGATGCTTTGAGCGGATCGCCCCAGATAGAGGAAAAGAAAATGGCAATTAACAGCTTGGGCTACCTGGGCGTATCAAGCACCAATATTGAGGAATGGCGAGACTTCGGCACGGCAGTACTCGGTCTTCAGGATGTCAGTCAGTCCATGGCTGACTGCGGTGACACTGTGTTTCTCAAAATGGATGAGCAGCCATTTCGACTGCTTGTCCAAGCGGGAGGCGGCGATCACCTGAATCTTATCGGCTGGGAGACCGTCTCTGAGCAGGCATTACAGAACGTGAGCGAGCGATTGACCGCCGCGGGCACCGCCTGGGAGTGGGGCTCGCCTGAGCTTTGTGCTGCGCGCCGCGTGCAAAGCCTTATCGCCTTCAAAGACCCTTCCGGGATGCAGCACGAAGCTTTCTGGGGTCGTATCTCGGATTTTGCCGTGTTTAATTCCCCAGTGGGCGTAGCGGGTTTCGTGACAGGCGACCAGGGTATGGGACACGTGGTGTTGCCAGCCGCACAATTTGATGCAATGGCCACTTTCTTTACTGAAGTGCTTGGATTCGGGTTATCCGACCTCATGAAGCTACGGTTTACGCCAGACCCCGAAGAACCGATCAAGCGACTCTGGTTCATGCACTGCAATCGCAGGCACCACAGCCTCGGGCTCTTCGAAATGCCAATGCCAGCGCAATGCGTGCATCTGATGCTGGAGGTGCGCAACATCGATGAGGTTGGTCGCTGTAATGACCGACGCATTCAAGCGGGCACCCCGTTGACCGGCACACTAGGCAGACACTGCAACGACCACATGGTGTCTTTCTACATGCGGAGTCCGGCCGGGTTTGATATCGAATACGGCGCCGAAGGTCGAACCATAGAAGACTGGTCTCGCTACGCAGTGTTCGAGAGCACCGCAGCCAGCTACTGGGGCCATGATTTCACTGTAGGTCAGACGGACTAATCGCCCCAAGACTTACTACATATTGATTAAGGACTTACCTTTGGGGACCGGTGCGCAAGGATTAGAGTGAACACCATTACGACACGCACAAGCGATATGGAATTTAAACCATGAGCAGTTATGAACCACTGGTCACAAAACAGATTCAGGATCTGATCGAGAGTAAATCAGCTGAGCAGCGAGACAACCGGCGCCTGTCGAAAGATGTGGTCGACGCCCTCAAAGCCTCAGGCTTTTTTACCATGCTGCTACCCAAGCAATGGGGCGGGCTTGAGAGGAAGCCACAGGACTTTTTCCGCGAGCAGATCCGGATTGCCGAGGCCGACATGAGCACGGCATGGGCGTGCGGCATCATCGGCGTGCACGCTTTTCAGATCGCGCTGATGTCCCAAGCCGCTCAGGAAGAGGTCTACGCCGACGATCCGAATACCTTGGTCAGTAGCTCATACAACCCCGTGGGCGCCAAAGCCGAGATGGCGGAAGGCGGGTTCATGCTCAGCGGGCGTTGGGGCTGGAGCTCGGGCTCAGACCATTGCACCTGGGCGCTCCTTGGCGGCGTTATTCCCGGAGACGGCTATCGCACCTTTCTTGTGCCAAGAGCGCAGTACGAGATTGAAGATACGTGGAACGTCATGGGACTTCAGGGCACTGGGTCCAACGACGTGGTCATCGATCAACCTATCTTTGTGCCTGAACATCGCACACATCGGCAGATGGATGGCTTTAACTGCGTACATGACCAAGAGAACCCCATCTACGATCTATCCTGGGCGCAGACCTTTGTCCGGGTGGTCAATACGGCGGCAATTGGCGCCCTTAAAAAAGCCCTTAAGTTGTTCATCGAAACCCGCACCAGTGCTGCAACCAGCGACCCGACTAAACTCTCCGGAGACGTAGAGACGCAAGAACGCATCGCGCGCGTGCTCAATACGATTCGAGAACTCGAGGCCGTCATGTTCCATAATTTTGATCAGATGGAGGCGGCGGACTGGTCCCCCAGCCTTGAGGATCGTGTTCTCTACCGCTATCAGGCCTCAATCGTGATCGACAAAGCCAGCGAAGCTGTCGATACCTTATTTCAGGTCGCCGGCGGGCGCTCGGTATTCGACGGACATCCGCTGCAGAACCTATGGCACGATATCCACATTGCACGCTGCCACGTGGCCAATAACCCCACTTCATTTGCCAGAAACTTGGGGGCAATACAGCTGGGCATGGATAATCAGGACGTCTTTGTCTGATGCCAGCAAATCCGGCTACCTCACACTACCTCGAGGTCGCTGAGGGTCGCGCGATTCACTACACCCAGCATCAGGCTATCGATGAAGCACTGGGCACGGTAATTTTTATTCATGGCAGCGGCCCTGGGGCGAGTGGCTGGAGTAACTTCAAGCACAACGTTGATGCTTTCCAGCGGGCGGGCTATACCTGCGTGGTGTACGACCAGTGGGGTTATGGCAAAACCTCAAAACCCACAGACGTAGACCATACGCTCGACTTTTTTGTGTCGGGTCTTGTTGCACTCATGGATGCACTGCAAATTGAGGACGCCACGCTCGTCGGGAATTCTCTAGGCGGCGCCGTCGCACTTGGCGCGGCACTGGATCATCCAGAGCGGGTCAAGCAGCTCATCCTCATGGCGCCTGGCGGCATCGAGGCCAAGGCGGACTACTTCGCCATGCAGGGTATCCAGGAAATGGTGAAGTACCCGATGGGATCTCCCGAATTCACCCGCGATGTACTGGCGAATCTACTGACGCTACTGGTATTCGACCCCGGACTGGTCGACAACGAATTGGTCGACGAGCGTTGGCTGACGCTGCAAAGTCAGAACGCCCATGTACTAGCCACTATGGCAATACCCGATCTCACCGACCGTCTAAAAGAAATTCGGCATCCAGTGCTGGTATTCTGGGGCACCGACGATCGTTTCTGCCCGGCGTCGGGCACATGGAAAATATTGGAAAACTGCCAACACGTTCAGGCAGAGATTTTCAATCGATGCGGCCACTGGGTTATGACGGAGTACCCAAGCGAATTTAATCGTCGCTGTGTCGATTTTATGGGTTCCAGCGGCTAGCCCCAATATTAGCCCAGATGTGGCTTGGGCGGCTAATAAGCGGTGCTATCATACGTCCCGTATGAAAGAAGCCGACCTGACAGATTTCTCAAAGCTACTGGGGCATCTCTACGATGGGCACATCGAAGAAGATCCCTATAACGCCTTTCTGACAGAGACGCGACGCATGATCGATGCCAGCTTTGGCTCCATCACCATGCGCGAACCGCAGGGCGATGACGGTGGTTTGCTATTCGTCTCCTCGGAGCAGTTGGCTAAAACCTTCGTCGATGACCACAACAACCCTTACACCGATCGTTACTACACCTCAAACCTCATGACCAACCTGCCCTGGGGCAAGGTCGTCTCTCTCGACGAGTGCGTATCGTACCAGTCACTCGAGCAAACCGATCTCTACCATTTTTGCATGGCCCCGATCGATATCTATCACATGATCGGCGTCGATTTGCGCAACGCCAACGGGCAGCGCTTCAGTGTTCGATTCTGCCGACCCAAAAGCGCTGACAACTTTGGGAGTGAGGAACGCAACTTTCTTGAACTACTTGCAAACCATATTCAGCGGGCAGTCGCCAATGGCATGCAGCTGATTCAGATGGACAAAGAGCGGCGGCTTTACAGCTCAACATTTGTCAGGCAGTCCGTTGGCGTCATTACGCTCGATGAGCGTGGCAAGATCGTGACGCGCAACACCGTTGCCGATGCGCTCGTGCGCGAAAAGGACGGTCTCTCGATCGTAAATGAGCAAATTCATCTGGAAAGCCCCGCGGCGCGCGCAAAGCTACAGGAGTACATAGAAGCGATAGCCACGGCTCAGCGGGAACAGGCTCCCGCCCCCACTAATGCCCTATCGGTAGACCGACCGTCCGGCAAGGCCGACCTCGAGCTGCTCATCAAGCCCATGATGATCGATAAGACGGTGGAGCCGGGCCATACCCCGCACATGATCGTTTTTATCAATGAGCCCGAGCGCAGTTACGAAATCGACACCCGCATCCTGATGTCGCTGTATGGTCTGACGAAAGCAGAGGTTAGCTTGTCGAAGTTGCTCGCAGAGGGCGCGAATCTGGATCAAGCCGCCGCCGAGCTCGGGATTGCGCGCAACACCGCCCGCGCGCAGCTGAGATCGATTTTTGCCAAGACCGGCGTGTCCCGACAATCCATGTTGGTGAGTTTGATTCTCAAGAGCGTGGTCACTTACTCTTGACGGCACCCTTAGCGGCGCCGAAGCCCTAGGGCGCTCTTTTAGATCATTCGCCCGCGAGCGCTGAAGGATTTCTCACGCGCTGTGAGCCCGCATATTTTCTGGGCCCCAGTAGGCGCGCATAGCCGCCACTTTGCCCGAGGCGTCACATTCAAAGATATCGATAATGTCGATCTGCATCGCTTCAGGGCCGTGTCCGATTGTCGCGACAAAGGCAAAGGCAACGTGCGTGCCAGCCACCCGCGGCGGACCCTGTCGCACGGCCTCAGTAATGGAGTCGCAGGCAATTTGATAAAACGCTCGCAGTGCTTCTGCGCCGCGCTTAATGTCGGTCCCGACCGGATCTTCAATCGTGGCGTCCTCCGCAAATAGCGCAAGCACACTCTCTAGGTCACTCCGCGTCAGACCGTCAAGGTAGGCGTCGCAGAGCTTGATCGCGGCATCCGCCGACAAGGCTTGTGGCGCGGTAGCACTCATATCGGCAACCCGTCGTCGATGGCATGGTTCCCCTCTACAGGGGTGTCGACACCGGGCACATGATAAAGGCCATTAAGATCGCTCACGTCGGCCTCTCCGCGCGCCTGATAAAACTGGCTGTACCAGCTGCGACCCACCTTGAATGGGCCATCCGTTTTCAGCGCCATAATCTTCAGCGCGGGTTTCTTATGCCGCCAAATCTGAAAATCAGTAGCAAACGCCTCTAGCGCCCCCGCCTGCGTTTGACGCGCAATCTCCCGGTCTTGCTCAGTAACAACATCGCCCTGAGCTTTTACCAAACACCCGTGCCAAGCCTTGATACGACCGTCTTCTACCGGCGTGTTCGCGATGAGTTCAAATTGCACGGTATCTCCCCACACTTGTTTCGACAGCAAGATACCGGGACCCGTGTACCAAGTGGTGGTGTACAGCATGACGCCACCGTATAACTGCATCGGGCCACCCTGCCTTTGAATATAAATATGGTCTCTGACTTCATTTTCGAAGTACTGGCAAGGCGCGCCGTGGGTCGGTCCCAGATGGCGAATATCGGACATATTGTCCAGCACCTCCTGAGGGTGAATGTCGAGCTCCCCCAGGTGGTCCAGCTGCCAATGGATCCACAAAGGATCCTGCCATTGATCCAGAGATGGCGCGGGGTAATCAGGTTCACCCGACTCCTCGTCAAACCAAGCCATGATGCAGCCCATGGTGTCCACCACCGGATACGACCGTATCGAAGCCGACTTGGGACAGGGTCCATCGTGGTATGGGATATCGTCGACTTCACCCTGCGGGTTATACCGCCAGCCGTGGTACGGGCAGCGGATCGAGTCGCCTTCAATTTGCTCGCCATTGCGCACGATCATGGCCGAATCACTGGCCGCGAGATGGGTGCCCATGTGTCCGCAGTAGGCGTCCAGCAACACCGGGTTGCCGCTCTCTCCGCGATATAGCGCCAGATCACGACCAAAAAACCGCACGGCGCGCGGACCCTGATCGAGCTCTGCGCTCTCAGCCACGACGAACCAACCGCGGGGAAAGGTATGGGGCCCCAGTCCGTAGTCCACTGCTGTTGCCATCACCCTCTCCTTTCAGGCCGACGTATCATCAGAAAACGACGCATCGCGTTTATCGTTAAAGGCATCTCGCGCCTCCTGCGAATCGGGGTGCATATAAGCCTCCAAGGTCAGTCCCTGCTCCCGGCGGTATTTCTCCTCGAGATTGCCGTCTTCAATGGCATTCAATGCCTCTTTAGCTAAACCGATCATGCGCGGACTCTTGGCGGCAATCTTTTGTGCGATCTCCATCGCCGTCGGGATCAATGCCTCTAGGGCTACGACCTTCTCAACCGCCCCCAATCGCCATGCCTCGAGCGCGTCTATGGACTCACCGGTGAAGTACATGTGTCTCACCTTTTGCACCGGAAAAAGTCGTTGCAAGTGGGCGCCGCCTCCCATCGCACCGCGGTCCACCTCTGGAACGCCGAAAGTAGTGCACTCTGAGGCCACCAAAATGTCCGCCGCTCCCGCCATACAAATACCGCCGCCCAGCACAAATCCATGCAACGCCAGAATCACAGGCTTTCTATTGCGGTGAATGGCCTCGAAAGTGTCATAGTTGCCCTTGTTAACGGGCACGATCTTGCTAGCGTCTGCGCCCAACTCCTTGATATCCACCCCTGCGCAAAACCCTTTGCCCTCGGCGCTGATCAGAATGACTCGCGCCGCCTCGTTGTCGCTGAGCGATTGGATCTCCCCGGCGATATCCATCCACTCGCCGCTATTAAAGGCATTGACGGGCGGCTTGCTGAGGATCAAGTGCGCCACGCCCTCGGCGATTTCGGTGCGATATGCCATTACCATGTCTTCCTATTTTGAGCTGCTACCTGAGTCTGGGGCGCCACTTTCCGATTTGGCGTCGGCGAACGTCACCCTTCCCACTCGCTCAGCCGTTGCCGATGCCTCTTTGATGATACCGCTGATCAGGTTCTCCACCGACGGTAAATCGTCGATCAGGCCGGCGACCTGCCCAGAGGGCAGAATGCCTGCCTCAGGGCGACCGTGCACCACGGCTTCCTGAATCATCATCGGCGCATTCGCCGACATCATGGTCGCCCCCAGCGACTGATCACCTGCCCGATACATCTTCCAACCGCTCTTGAGCAGCGCCCACGGTGAATCCCCGGTTTGACGCGACATCGCGAAGGCGTTTTTGACAGCGCGCATTGCCAACATGGGCGAGGAAGCCGCGATGAGTCGCTGCAATTGATCGTTGAGCACCATCCGCTGCGGCATACCGTCGAGCACCGGGCTGACAATAATTCGCTCGGGGGACGTCTCGAGGTAGACGCGCTTGGTGGCGTCTGGCACGGGAGACTCTTGAGTCAAGAGGAAACGGGTTCCCATGGCGATACCGTCAGCGCCCAAACTCAGGGCCGCAATCAACCCCCGCCCATCGCGAAAGCCTCCTGCAGCAGCCAGTGGCACGTCGACGGCAGCGCGAACCTGGGGTAGTAATATGGACGTCGCTACCTGCCCGGTGTGGCCGCCCCCCTCGCTGCCTTGAATCACCAACGCATCTGCCCCCAACTGCACGGCCTTCACCGCGTGCTTGAGTGCACCCACCGTCGGGATGCAAATGATCCCTGCCGCCTTGAAGCGGTCGATAGTCGCGGAATCCGGTGATCGACTGTAGCTGACGGCACGCACCTGCTGCGCGATGCAGATGTCAACGATTCTGCTCGCCTGAGGGGTGTACATATGGAAATTGACCCCGAAGGGCGCATCCGTTTGACGCCGAATAGCCGCAATGCCATTGGCGACCTCCTCCGGGGCCATCACCGCACCCGCCAAAAATCCAAAACCACCAGCGCGACCGGTTGCCGCCACCAGATTGGCGTCAGCCACCCAGCCCATCGCAGTTTGGATAATGGGGTATTGGCATTCCAATAATCGGGTTAGACGGGATTCCACGACGGGGGACAATACTCTCAGGCTCTCAATGCAACGAGGACATTACGTGTGGCCGCTTTTGGCGGTCAACGTGCTAACGGACACGACTATAGCCCGAAGAGACTATGACGGGAGCATAATCAGCCTCCATCATTCCCGCCTGCACCCTTGATAGCGACCAGCGTTGCATACTGTCAATCATGAATGAATTTACCGCTCCTCATCATACGGCCGTGGCGCAGCTGACAGGTCCCGGCGCCCCGTTTGAGGTTGAGGATCGTTCCCGTAGTGGTTACACCGTCAAGGCTTATAAAAACGCCGAACGAAATCTTTCGGCGGTCATGGCGCCAGGAAGAGCCTTTGCCGACGCTCTATTTCTTGAGTACCTCGATCAGTCTTGGACGTTCTCCGCCTTTTTTCAAGCGACCGACACCGTAGCGGGATACCTACATCTTCACTGTGGTATTGAGCCCGGTGACAGGGTGGCGATCGCCATGCGCAACCGCCCAGAGTGGCTAATTGCATTTGCCGCGATTATTGAATGTGGCGCTGTAGCCGTGCCACTCAACAGCTGGGGCAAAGCGATCGAACTGCAGCAGGGCTTGACGGATAGCCAGGCGAAGCTGGTGATCTGCGACGCAGCGCGCCTGGCCTTTATCAGGGCGGAGAATAACGACGCTCGCACACTCTGCCTCGACGAGGCGTCAGCCGATGCCGCCGATCACACCTGGTCTCAGGCTTTGGGCAGCGGCTGTCAATCCCCTGCCGTCGATGCGAATCCCGCCGATCCCGCGATCATGCTATTTACCTCGGGTACCGCGGGACGTCCCAAGGGCGCGATGTTTTCTCACGCCCACTGCTGCCAGTCACTGATGAATATTGAATTTATTGGCGCGGCCACTTACATGACTAATACCGATGCCATGAACCGACAATTGTCATCGGGAATCGCGCCTAAGACCTTACTCGCAGTACCGCTGTTTCATATCAGCGGGCTGTTTTCTCAGTTCATCATTAATCTCCGTCATGGGCGAGGGATCCATATGATGTACAAGTGGGACGCGAATGAGGCGCTAAGGTTAGTCCGAGAAGCGGGGATAACCGTGCTGATGGGCGCGCCGGCAATGCTTCTGGATCTCCTTAATCGAAAGGACAGTCATACGGATGATTTTGCCGCGATCGCCAATTTGAGTGCGGGCGGGGCGGACACGCCAAGCATGCTGCATGCGCTGTACCGACAAAAAGCACCCGGTGGGCTCGGCGGTGCGGGATGGGGACTCACCGAGAGCGGCGGCACCGGCGCGGCATTCACGGGCCATTTTATGCATGAACGGCCAGGCGCTTCCGGATTTCCGAGCCCGATTATGGAGTTCAGTTTCAGAAACGAGGACGGATCACATGTCTCGCCCGGCTCTCCGGGAGAGTTGTGGGTGCGATCCGCCGCAACCATCGACGGCTACGCCTCAGGAGGTGATGGGCCAAAGACATTTAAAGACGGCTGGCTGGAAACGGGAGATATCGGTTACATCGATGAAGAGGGTCTGCTGTACATTTGCGGCCGAGCAAAAGACATGGTGTTGCGCGGTGGCGAAAATATCTACCCCAGCGAGGTGGAAGCCGTATTGCTGCAACACCCTGACTGCATCGAAGCGGCCGTCGTAGCGCTACCGGATGCGACACTGGGAGAAGTTCCCGGCGCCGTATTACGACTCAACACAAACGCTCAAGCCGATGACGACGCCTTCTCGGCATGGTGCGAATCCCACATGGCGGGCTATAAAATTCCCGCTGTATGGCGTTTTACCGACGTACCGCTTCCTCGAAATGCGGTGAACAAGCTTCTCAAGACCGTCATCCGGGAGCAGTTTTTCTGATGCTAGTAACCTCCTTGCAAAGCGTGTTTCGCCGTGGATGAGCGCGACCTTTTCCGTCAGGAGGTCAGGGAGTGGCTCGAGACCCATTGCCCCGTCTCCCAACGGCAACCCATTGTGCGCGAGGAGCAGATCTGGGCGGGATCACAGGCGACCTTCCCCTCCGCTGACGCGCAGGCTTGGTTTGAGGCCATGCGTGACCGAGGGTGGACCGCTCCCAGCTGGCCTGCAGAATATGGCGGTGGCGGCCTAGACCCAGACCGGGCTCGAATATTGGAACAAGAAATGGCCCGTCTTAGATGCAGACCGCCGCTCTACGATATGGGCCTCTGGATGCTCGGCCCCGCACTACTCGCTTATGGTTCGCCCGAGCAAAAAGCCATTCACCTTCCTCGCATTGTAAGAGGAGAGGTCCGATGGGCTCAGGGTTATTCCGAACCTGGTGCGGGTTCTGACCTCGCCAGCCTTTCTACCCGCGCGGTGGATGCGGGGGATCATTTTGTGGTCTCGGGCACCAAGATCTGGACCACGCGCGCCGACGTGGCTGATTGGATCTTCTGTCTGGTCCGAACCGACGCCGACGCTCCCAAGCGCGACGGCATTAGCTTTTTACTCATCGATATGCGCAGCCAAGGGGTCTCCACCCGGCCGATTGCACTGATCAGCGGCGAGTCCGAGTTCTGTCAGACCTTTTTTGACGAAGTTCAGGTGCCAAAAGCCAACCTGGTAGGTGAGTTGAACGGGGGATGGGCCGTCGCCAAAGAGCTGCTTAAGCACGAGCGCAAACTGATGGCCACGATGGAAAGCATCACTGAAAAAGTTGATGTGGGATTGGTGGAACTTGCCAAGTCACGGCTGGCCGTCACAGATCAAGGCCAACTCGCCAATGCCGACCTTCGGGCACGGCTGGCAGAGCATCTGATGCAAGCGGACGCATTGAGTGACCTCAACGAATTGATCTATCGCGGTATGAAGGCGGGGCAACTCAACCCGGCGCTACCACTGACGCTGAAATATATAGGCACCCATGAGCAGCAGCGTAAGGATGAGCTGATGCTCGAAATTCTGGGCGCAGACGGCCTGAGCATGATGAGCGACACACCCGAGCTCGACCGCATGGTCCGTAATTGGGCCTATAACAAGGCTCATACCATTGCCGGCGGCACCTCGGAGATTCAGCTCAACATTATCGCGCGGCGCGGCTTGGGATTGCCCGAGTAAGGCACTGATCACGATGATACTGAACGAAGAACAGCTGTTATTACGCAACACCGTAGCGGACTTCCTCAATAAGGAAGCTCCGATCGAGGCACTGCGGATGCTCAGGGATAGAGCTGACGCGCCCGCGTGGGAACCCGACCTATGGCGAGGCCTCTGCGAACTCGGCGTGCCGGCTGCGGCACAACCCGAGGAGCATGGGGGCTTGGGCTTTGGCGCAAGCGGTATGGGCGCAATTATGATTGAAGTCGGCCGACGCCTTAGCGCGTCACCGCTTCTCTCCAGCGCCATCTTCGCGCAGGCAGTCATCAGAGAGTGCGGTAGCGCTCAACAGATCGGCCGATTGCTGCCAGATCTTTTGTCGGGAGACGCGGTGGCTACCGTCGCCTGTCAGGAGGGAACGCACTTTGAAGCCAACACAATCCGTTGCCTCCGCGAAGACGACCAACTGACGGGCTGCAAAAACCTGGTCATGGATGCGGTATCTGCAGACTACCTATTGGTGACCGCGCTCGATCGGCAGGGCCATTTATGCATCGGCCGCATCGCCGGTGATGGACCAGGCGTGGCAATCACAGCACGTCAGTTGATGGATGGTCGGCAATACGCCTCGGTATCGTTCACCAACGCGCAAGTCGAAGAGTGGCTGGAGGGCGAACAGATTGTCTCCGGTTTCGCACGGGCATTAGACGAGACCACCGTGATGCTCAGCGCTGAAATGCTGGGTGGCAGCCGGGAGCTACTTGAGCGGACAGTGGCCTATTTACAAGAGCGCGAGCAGTTTGATGTCAAAATCGGCACATTTCAGGCACTTCAGCACCGTTTGGCGCAGGCCTATTGCCAGCTGGAACTGGCGGCCGCGTCTGTTTACGCGGCAATGAATGCGCTGGATGGCGCCGCCAACAACTTAGCCGAGCTCGCAAGTCGTGCGAAAACGCTGACTGGGAACATTTACCAGCACCTATCGAACGAAGCGGTACAAATGCACGGTGGCATGGGTGTGACCGATGAAATGGATATTGGCCTGTTTCTGAAACGTTCCCGCGTTTGCAATCAGTTGCTGGGGGACAGCGCCTATCATAAAGATCGCTTCGCCACACTGCGCGGGTGCTGATGCCAGCGCCCTACCGTCTTCATCTGGTTTATTTTGGACAGCCGCCTGGTAGCGAATCAGCTGCGCTAACGCTGACTACAACCCTCCGGGAATGCACAAGTGCCTTCCTCGCAAGGCTTGATGCCCATAGCGCCAAGGCCGCGCGATGGTCGCGGGATCCTTTGAATTTGGCGCCACAGGGGCGTATTGCCCTCGACCTAGCGGAGCGACCCAGCGCGGCCGAGCTCGATGAACTATCGCAGCAGACTGACGCCGCACTTTACCTCAGCGAAACCCACTGGCCTTTGCCACTGCAATTGAATCCGGAAGCCACTCACCCAGGAACGCTACAGTGGTGCGGGTTTAGAAAAAGAAAAGAGATTGAATACGAAACCTTTATAAAACATTGGCTTAAATCACACACCTCGATAGCAATCGACACACAAAACACCGACAGCTACAGCCAACACCGTGTGCTGTGGCAGAGAGGCCCCGCGCTTGACGGCATCGCAGAAGAGACCTTTCCGTTGCGTGCCTCGCAATCCGAGGCGGAATTCTTTAATGCGGTAGGCGAACCGGATAAGCTCAAACGCCATATCGAGACGCTCGTCGCCAGCAGTACCCGTTTTATCGATTTCGAGGCCATGAGTGTTACCCACCTGACCGAAAAAAGACTGCGCTAGGAGCCCGCGAATGCCCGTACCACTCAACGAAAAAGTTGCTCTGATCACCGGTGCTGGCCAAGGTATTGGGCAAGGCATCGCCTTCTCGCTCGCCAGCCGCGGTGTTCGCGTGATTGCTGTCGGGCGCACCCTCTCAAAGTGCGAACACACCTGCGAAACGATCAAGCAACGCTTCAATACGGAGACCGCGGCATTGGCTTGCGATATCGGCGTCATCGAGTCACTGGAGGATCTGGTCGATGCAGCACACCGTCGCTTTGGCCGCATCGATATCCTGGTTAACAACGCGGTCTCCACCGAGATCCGCCCACTACTGAAAATCAGCACCGACGTGTTTCAGCAAAGCTTACGAGTAGGCCCAGTGGCAACGCTGAAACTGATGCAACTGTTACAACCGCATATGGTTGCCCAGGGCGAGGGGCATATCATTAACCTTGCGAGCACGGCTGCAATGCGCTGGGATAACGCGCGCTATGGCGCCTATGCAGCGGAAAAAGAGGCGATCCGCGCCCTGTCTCGCGCGGCTGCCTGCGAGTGGGGGCCGCTGGGCATCCGCACTAATGTCATCCTGCCCCATGCGAAGTCGCCGGCACTCGCGGCTTGGGCTGAGGCCAACCCAGAGGAAGCCGCTGCGTTCGAGGCCAGCATTCCCCT
>JAYPXQ010000013.1:0-1285 GCA_038135595.1 Halieaceae bacterium | reverse complement strand
GGCTTCTCGAGATAGCGCTTATGCGCCCAGATGATCATGTCTTCTTCCATCTGCTGACAGATGTTCTTAATAATCGCTTTGCCAACGGTTTTGCCCAACGTGTCCAAGGTCGCCTTGGGTTGGATAAACGCGTAAAACGCGCGCGTTAACTCGGGGCCAATTGGCGTCACGTTGGCCATCAACACCGTGTCGTAAATACCTGAGAAGCGCACCACCGAGAGACCTGGGCCTGTATTGGCGTTCTCTATGGCGCCTTCAATAATGCCCTTGGGCGTGGGATTGCGTGTCTTGAGAAACCCCCTGCGCGTAACACCGTCGAACTCAAGCACCTCTGCGTCGGGGACATCATCGGTGCCGTGCACGAAAAGAAAATGCGCCGGATCAACAGCATTCTCTGCCATCTCTTGCATATGCACATCGATATCCCACTGGTAGATATCGAACTCAGACCAATCCGTTTGGCCCGGCTGTGCCTCGGCTATAGATTCAGGCTCAAAGGTAGGCGCTATTTTATCCGGGTGATACCAGACCAAAATTGTTTGGTTGACTTCGCGCACCGGCCAACAGGCGATCACCTGCTCTCCCTTGGCAACCCGGGGTGGCAAATTCTTGGCGTAAGGGACATGCGTGCATTTACCCTCGCCATCGTAACGCCAGCCATGAAACGGGCATTCGATAGACTCACCCACCACTCGCGAACCACCGCCGGCCTGATCGCGAATGCCATAGCCCAGATGCGCGCCCATATGTGGGCAATAGGCATCCAATACTTTCACCGCGCCTGATTCAGTACGAAAGATCACCAAATCCTGATCGAAATACCGCAGTGGTTTCGACTCTCCCACCGCAAGGTCACCAGAATAGAGCACCTGGAACCACCCCCAGGGCATCGGTAGCGGGCATCGTGGCCCTGCGTCGCTGGCAATTACCATGGTGTCCTTCTCCTGTGTTAAGCGCGTACCGCCGCGCCACCGTCGACGCTAAGAATCTGCCCCGTGATAAACGACGCCCGATCAGACAGCAAAAAACAAACGGCTTCGGCGATCTCGCTGGGCTCACCCAGGCGGCGCATGACCGCCGCACGCATGAGTCCCTCAGCAATCTTGGGTTGCTCTTCCATGTACTTCTCGACACCGGGGGTTCGGATTACCCCGGGGCTGACCGCATTAATCCTAATGCCCTTATGCCCGTACTCTGAAGCCGCACTCATAGTCAGCGTATTCACGCCACTCTTCGCCGCCGCATAAGCTGTATTGTAAGGCTGACCCCGCAACGAGGCATTGGA
>JAYPXQ010000012.1:23886-39123 GCA_038135595.1 Halieaceae bacterium | reverse complement strand
CCGAACGCGATAACGAATCACCTTCCGTGATGTGTGAAATTGCCTGTGCGGCCGCGCGAGAAGCATTGGATCAGGCGCACATCACTGCCGATCAAATTGATATGGTCATCGTGGCAGCCTCCAATATGCAGCGCGCCTATCCCGCGATGGCGATAGAGGTTCAGGCGGCACTAGGCGCACGGGGATTCGCCTTTGACATGAACGTTGCCTGTTCTTCTGCAACCTTTGGAATTCAGCAGGCGCGCGACGCAGTTCGATCAGGAAGCGCACAAAAAGTGCTGATGGTGAACCCCGAGATCTGCACGGGCCACCTCAACTTCAGAGACCGGGACTCGCACTTTATTTTTGGCGATGTCGCGACGGCTGTGGTGGTAGAGCGCTCGATCGATGCAGCGGAAAGCATCGGTTGGGACATAGTCGATTCGCGGCTCCAGACCCTCTTCTCCAATAACATCCGCAATAATTTCGGCTTCCTCAATCGGGCTGATGAAGCCGGCATAGGCAGTATCGACAAACTCTTTGTTCAGGAAGGTAGAAAAGTTTTCAAGGAAGTCTGCCCTGCTGTTGCGGCACAAATCACCGAGCAACTGACTGACCTCAATATTTCGCCCGATGACTTGAAGCGCATCTGGTTACATCAAGCCAATCAGAACATGAACGACCTTATCGCGCGAAAGGTTTTTGGCAGAGCCCCCTCGGCAGCCGAGGCCCCCACCATTCTAGATAACTATGCCAACACCTCCTCGGCCGGCTCGATTATCGCGTTCCATAAGCACAATCAGGACTTAAAGAGCGGCGATCTGGCGGTACTGTGCTCTTTTGGCGCGGGTTACAGCATCGGCTCAATGGTATTGCGACGCCGCTAGGATGCAGGACTCACTCTAAGCGCTCAAGTATCTCGCCTACCGCCAGCAGTAGTACCTGCGTCTGCTCTGGAGTGCCGACTGAAATACGCAGCCAGTCTGAAATTCGTGGATTTTCCCAGCGTCGCACAAGAATATTGCGCTCGCGCAAGGCGTCAAATAACCCCAGACCCGAGCCTCGACCAGGGCGGGTAAAAATAAAATTCGCCTGTGAGGGAAGCACCTCAAAGTCCATCTCCAGTAGCCCCTCGGTCATACTGTTGCGGCTATCAATAACCACTTTCGATGCCCGCGCGAACCATTCCACGTCCTGAATGGCCGCCGTTGCGGCACGCTGAGCCACTGCGTCCAGTGGATAGGAATTAAACGAATCCTTGATGCGATCCAGTCCGTCAACGAGCGCCGGGTGCGCTAACGCGTACCCAACGCGCATGCCCGCCAAACTGTGGCTCTTGGACAAGCTTCGCGTAACAATCAGGTTATCGTGATCGTTAATCAGCGATGCTGCGGTTTCAGCCCCAAAACCATAATAGGCCTCATCAATGACGACTAGACGATTACGGTTCTCAGCGGCCAAGGCCTCTATTTGCGAACGCGTCAGCGCGAGACCCGTGGGCGCATTCGGATTGGCGAGCACCAAAGCACCATCGGTATTCATCAGTGCTTCGTTATCGATACTGAAGTCGTCGCGCAAAGGGCACTGGGTTAACGTGGATCCATAGAGTTGACTCCAGACGGGATAGAACCCATAGGTGATATCAACACTCGTGACGGGACGGTCCGCAAGATAAGCCGCCCATAGGTGCGCGAGCACTTCATCAGATCCGTTGCCCACAAAAACTTGCTGTGCAGTCAGACCCTCCTGTAACGCAATAGCCGACCTCAACGCGCTGGAGGTGGGGTCCGGGTAGCGACGGAGCGCCTCGCCCGTGAGAGAAGAGATCGCGTCCATAACCGCATCAGAAGGTGGTAATGCATGCTCATTGGTGTTGAGCTTTACCACCGCCTGCCCAGCGGGCTGCTCGCCCGGCACATAGGGCCTCAAGGACGAAATTTTATCTACCCAAAAACGACTCATAGTGCCAACCCGAAAATTCCGCGCTCATGCTACCCGCTGCAATCGGCAATGTCAGTGTCAGCATGCACGATCTAGACTGACGCGTGCCTATTCTGAGGCGGTAAAATTGGCGCAGCGGGTATTTGGAAACACTAATCTAAAGCAACTTCCTTTCCCGAGCTGACTGTCAACAAACAATTTCGCCTCGTGGGACACGGCAACATGTTTCACAATCGCGAGGCCCAGACCGGTGCCGCTGGTTTGCTGACTTCGACTCTTATCAACACGATAAAACCGCTCTGTGAGCCGCGGTATATGCTTGGGCGCGATACCCAGACCCTTATCTTCTACAGATAATACCGGACCGACTGCGGAGTCTGCCCACCGAATTTTAACCGGCCCTTTATCGCTGTACTTCAGGGCATTAACAACCAAATTGCTGAGCGCACTGCGCAACTCTTGCTCGTCGCCGAGCAGCTGATGGACTGAATCCAGATGCAGTTCTATATTGCGGTGTGGCCATGCCAAGCGCAGCTCAGTAGCGACGGTTGCGGCCAAATCGCAAACGTCCACCCTATTATCCTTACGCTCACCCTCAACCGTCTCAATCCGACTCAACCACAACAGGTCAGCAATCAAACTCTCCATACGTGCTACCTGTGTCGCCATGGAGTCCAATGGCTGTTTCAGCATCGTCTTGGGCTCGGCCAACAACGAAGGTAACGTCTCGATATAGCCCTTGATTACCGTTAATGGGGTCCGCAATTCATGAGATAAGTTACCCACAAAATCGCGACGCATACGCTCCAGTTTGTCCTGCTCTGTAACATCCTTGACGAACACCAGGCGGTCACTGGCCCCGAACCGGGAAAACTCCAACTGCAGACAAATTTCCGAATTTGAACCACGTTTAATTCTGAGCGGTTTTTGAAAATTTTCCTCTTGAAGATAAGCGTCGAGCGTCTTGCCCGGAAGCAAATCAGACAGCCGCTTACCCTCCTCGTCGGCCCGCTGAATATTCAGCACATACTCCGCGGCCGGATTGCACCACAACAGCTCATTACGGGCATTGATGATCATGGCCGCCTCTCGCATGGACTCAATGGACTCATGGCGATAAGCGTGGGATGAGGAGAGGCTGCTCTCGCGACGACCACCTCGAGCTCTCAGCACATAAACATCGTGCAATATACTGCGCACTGCGGAATCGCCCAAAGGCGGTAATTCATCAGGGTTGGCAAACCAGCGATAAAGCCGCGACAGTTGCCACCCCCACACCCCGACGAGCGTGATGAGAGCCGCTCCGGCGCCTTTCAGGGCATCGTCGGTTGCGAACCACGCACCCAGACCAATCGCTAGCGACAGCAGCAGACGGCGAAGCTCCAGCGCAAGTAAGCCGGGGCCGTTCACGGCAAGATTAAATCTCTAGGGGAGAATCGATAGCCCGTTCCACGGACAGTCTGAATCAAATCGCTGTATGCTGAATCACCCTCTTGCAGCACCTTTCTCAAGCGGCGAATGTGGACATCCACGGTCCGCTCCTCAACATAAACGTTCGTACCCCACACGTGATCAAGCAGTTGCGCCCGGGTATACGCCCGCTCGGGATGCGACATAAAAAAGTGTAGTAATTTGAACTCAGTCGGTCCCATATCGATCGGCCGGCCATCCACCGAGACACGGTGACTGTCCACCTCCAGCTTCAATCCGCCCACCGTCAGCGCTTCGCCAACGTCAGCCTCTGGCAAACGACGCAAGATCGCGCGCATACGAGCCATGAGCTCCTTGGGCGCGAAAGGCTTCGTAATGTAATCATCAGCGCCAACGTCGAGGCCCTGAATTACGTTATCCTCGTGTGCCTTCGCGGTGAGCATGATAATCGGTATGTCCTGCGTGGCTTCAGCTTGCTTCAGCGTTCGCAACAAATCGATACCGCTACCCCCCGGTAGCATCCAGTCGAGCAGGACGATATCAGGACGGTGTTCAGCAATTTGTTGCCGAGCATCCTGAATATCACCGGCCTCCATACACTCAAAGCCTGATGCTTCAAGTGCAAACCTCAACATCTCTCGGATGCTTAGCTCATCGTCGACCAACAGAACTTTTATTGCGGTCACGGGTCACCCACTTCCAGCAGCGCAGTCTTCGCTATTACACGTCAGTACTATGACAATTCTATGACAATCAAGGACGGGCCATGCTGGGTTTACCACCAGTCAAACCAACCCCGCGGTTCGAGCTCCTTTGAGCACCCTTGCAACTGCGAGTTATATCGCTGGGCCTGTTTTTCTACTTTTCTCGCTACATCCACCAACCAGTCCTTGCTTCGGTAGGTCTGGCGTTTGTAGCCACCGTGCCCCTCGTGATAAGCGAGATAGAGCCGAAACGCGTCCTGCTTATCGAGACCCAGCTGCTGATGAGACATATCGTTATACCAGCCGATGAAGTCGATGGCATCGCCAAAATTATCTCGATCTGCCCCATAGTTGCCTGAGCTCCGCTGATACCACTCCCATGTGCTGTTTTTGGCCTGGGAATAGCCATAAGCATCGGATGGCCGCGGACCCGGTATCACGCCGAATAGCTTTTTACGCGGTGGTTTAGCGGTCGCTACAAATCGAGATTCCTGGTGCATAAAGGCCATTGATACAGAGATTGGCACGTTCCACCGTGCTCTGGACTCCTTAGCATCCTCATACCAACCCGACTTCTCTCGAAAAATATCGCAAACGTTGTCCACTTGCTCGGGTGGAGACGTCGTACAGGCACTGAGCACAGAAAATGCGAGACCCAGACTCAGGGCGCGCGCGCGATGAGTAATCACTCTCATGATGAATCTCCCAAAACTTTAATCAGCTCGTCCTCATCGATCACGGAAATGCCAAGGCTCTCTGCCTTCTTTTTCTTAGAGCCCGCGCCCGGACCCGCCACCACCTTACTCGTCTTTGCTGAGACGCTGGATGCCGTCTTTGCACCCAGAGAACGCAGGCGAGACTCCGCCTCATCGCGGCTCATGGTAGCGAGTTTCCCGGTTACCACCCAAACCATACCGGTTAGCGGACCCTCTCCACTGTCCTCCTCTACTGCGGGCCAGTTGATACCCGATTCGAGTAATGAGGACAGCAAATCCCTCATGAGGGGGTTATTTGTATATGCCTTGATGTGCTCGGCCACAATGGGTCCTACATCATCCACACCCTCCAATTCTTCTCTCGAAGCCGCCAGCAATGATTCGAGATTGAGAAAATGGGCCGCCAGGGCTCTTGCCGTGGCCTCGCCAACCTCTCTGATGCCCAGGGCATAAATGAATCGGGCAAAAGTCGTCGTTCGCGCGCGCCGCAGCGACTCGACAATGTTCTCACTCGACTTGACCCCCATGCGATCGAGCTTGCGCAAATGAGTCACGTCGAGCTGAAACAAATCATTGAGGGACTGCACCAGACCATCATCGACCAGCTGCTCGATGAGCTTGTCCCCCAGCCCCTCAATATCCAGCGCTTTTCTCGACGCGAAGTGGCGAATCGCTGCTTTTAACTGCGCGGTGCAAGCGAGCCCGGCGCTGCAGCGAATGACGGCCTCGCCTTCCTCCCGCTCAACACGAGAGCCACAAGCAGGACATTCAATGGGAAAAACGATGTGCTCCCGCTCTTGCGATGCGGACGACCCGTCGTGCTCGGGTATGACCGATACGATTTGGGGAATAACGTCACCGGCGCGCCGGATCACGACACGATCACCCAACCTCAGGCCCAGTCTCTGAATTTCATCAGCATTATGGAGGGTTGCATTACTGACCGTTACGCCGGCCACGAATACAGGCTCGAGCCGCGCAACGGGAGTAATGGCACCTGTTCGGCCCACCTGAAAGTCGACCCCAACCAGCCGCGTGCTCACCTCCTGCGCCGGAAATTTGCGCGCAATGGCCCAGCGCGGCGCGCGCGAAACAAAACCAAGCCGCTCCTGCAATGCGAGGTCGTTCACCTTAAACACGATGCCATCAATGTCTACCGGTAAGGCATCTCGGGCTGCGGCCAATCGATCGAAGTACGTCTCGCAAGCTGCTATCCCATTCACGGTCTCCATGTAATCAGATATCGGCAGTCCCCACGCCGCCAAACGATGCAGCACCTCACTATGAGTGGCAGGTAAAGGCCCTTCTACGGCACCGACCGAATAGGCGGTGAAGGACAACGGCCGCCTCGCGGTCACTCTGGAATCCAGTTGCCGTAAACTCCCCGCGGCGGCATTCCTCGGATTGGCAAAAACTTTATCCCCGTTATCGCGGGCACGTGCATTCATCTTCTCGAATGCCAATCGAGGAATGACAATTTCTCCGCGCACCTCCAAATAGTCAGGGACATCATCACCCACTAATTGCAGAGGGACATTGACAATGGTGCGCACATTTTCCGTCACATCCTCCCCGGACGTGCCATCACCTCTCGTGGCCGCCTGCACCAGCTCCCCGCTACGATAAGCGATGCTTACAGCGACGCCGTCCAGCTTGGGCTCACAACAATATTCCACCGCCTCAAGCTGTAACCGCTCGGTCACACGTCGATCAAAATCAGCAAGCTCTTCATCGGAAAATGCATTGTCTAAGGACAACATGGGCACCCGATGAGTGACGGTCGCAAAGTTAGTGAGTGGCGCCGACCCCACTCGTTGCGTGGGCGAATCCGGCGTGGCTAAGTGGGGATGTGCAGATTCAAGCGCCACTAAGCGCCGCATCGCGGTGTCGTATTCGACATCGGGAACTTCTGGATCGTCCTGCTCGAAATAAGCCCGTGACCATCGCAGTAAATTCTCTCGAAGCAGTGAAATTTCCTGTTCCGGCGAGGTCATGACGATATCAGGTCCGTCGAACGAGCAGTCGTCTCTCCAACTCTCGAATTTGCTGGCGCATGTGCTCTAGGCTTTGTCGGGTAACAACGCTGCGCTTCTCATCCTGAATATCGCCATCCAAGGCTTTCGCAACAACTTTGGCTGTTTCGTACATGTAGTCGAACGCTTTGAGCATATCCGTGGGCCCAGGCAAGGTGACAAAAAACATGAGTCCGCGCGTCTGCAAGGGTTCCATGTTATCGATGTCAAATACGCCTGGCTTCATCATATTGGCAACACTGAACTCTATCGGGCCTCTTCCAGATGCCAGCTCATGCCGATGAAAAAAATCCATATCGCCAAAGCGCAGATCGCAGGCCAGCAAGGATTCCAATATATCCATCCCCGCGAACCCCTCCTCTGACCGAGCCACGACGTAGAGAATAAATACGTGAGTATTGGCGCCTCTAGGTAGCCGCCCTTGCTCTACCGATTCCGTCTCCGAGACCTCTTCCGGCTCGAGCGTATCGAGCCAATCCACCGTTCCCTCTGCGCTCACATCGCGCGCCTCTGCGGTGGAGGGATCGCCGGGCGGTTTAACCGTGCGTCGCCGCCGGGGGGATGCGGACATGGCGGGCGCGGGTTCATTCGCCTCGGCTGACGCTTCGACCTGACTCGACACCTCATCGAGGTCATCGCTCTCAACCGCGACATCGATGGGATCTGGTGCTGCGGGAAATTTGCGCACCCGCTCCTCCACCGCATCCGCGGGCGTAGCCGGCGCCTCGGCAATACTTGCCGGCTCAAGATTCCCGGCATCCAAATCACCGGCCTCAAGGTCGTCGCGACGCACAATCCGCGCCCCACCGTTGGGTAATTCGGTCAGTAAATTAAAAGTATCGTCATCATTCGAGCCCGATTTTGACCGGTCGATACGGGCATTCAATCGGATCTCGGCACGGCGCTCTCTCCAGCGCCGCCGACCAGCATCAACCAACACAGCGGCGATCATCACACCGCCCAAAATCACCATCCAGTCTCGAATCGATAGCTGCTCCATCATCCGAATCCCTAGCTCGCTGCGAGCTGCGCCGCCTCTTCCACGTCCACGCTCACGAGGCGAGACACTCCCGGCTCCTGCATGGTTACACCCATCAACTGATCAGCGGCTTCCATTGTGATTTTGTTATGCGTGATAAAAACGAACTGCACTTTTTCCGACATCTCGCGAACCAATCTCGCGTAACGCCCGACGTTGGCATCATCCAACGGCGCATCGACCTCGTCGAGCATACAGAATGGAGCCGGATTCAGCTGGAAAATTGAGAACACCAGCGCAATCGCCGTCATCGCCTTCTCGCCTCCGGAGAGCAGGTGAATCGTAGAGTTCTTTTTCCCGGGCGGCCTCGCGAATATAGCAACCCCGGTATCAAGTAGATCGTCACCGGTCATCTCCAGAGACGCGGTACCCCCGCCAAATACTCGGGGAAAGAGCTCGGCAAACCCCGCGTTAATTTGGTCAAACGTGTCTTTAAACCGCTGTCGCGTCTCTTTATCGATTTTGCGTATCGCGGTTTTGAGCGTCTCGAGGGCTGACTCAAGATCTTCATTTTTGGCGTCCAGATAATGCTTTCTCTCTGCGGCTTTGGCATGTTCGTCGATGGCCGCTAGATTTATCGGACCCAGACGACTGATGCGATTAGCGGCTCTCTCAACCCGAGACACCCATTCTGCCTCTTCCGCTCCCTCGGGTAGTGAAGACACCACTTCCTGCAGTACCGCATCGCGCTTGACTATCTCCTGCTCTAGGGTCTGGAGTCTGACGCCACTTTCCGCCTCGCGCAGGCGCAGGTGCTCCATTTCACTTTGCACTGAACTGACTGCCTGCTCGTGCGCCATGCGCTGCGACTCCAGGCCTCGCAACTTGGCGTCAATTTCGCCAACCAGCGTGCGTTGGCTATTGAGCTCAGCCTCGGCAGATATGCGCTGCTCAAGCAGCTCAGACAACTTAGCTTTGTTTTCTGCGTCGGGGTCTTCCCCTCCTGGCAAAGTCTGGTGCAGTTCCGTTTCCCGAGACTCGAGGGTTTTAAGTTGCGACTCCATACGGGAGATCGTTTCTCGCAAGGTAGCGGTTTGTGTCGCCAGACTCTGCCCCTGCAGCTCTTTACGCATCAATTCGTCTGCGGCCAATCGCGAAGCCTCCCGCTGACCCGACTGCGCCGCCGTTAGCCGCTCACGCTCGCTCTGAAGACGCTCTCTCTCGATTCGGTCCAGCTCCATCTGATCAAGCGACGCAGAGAGCTGGGTTCGGGCTTCCGCAAGGTTCGCTTGCTCCTGATCATACTGGCGCTCACTTTCAGCAATGTCCTCTTGCAACCTCTTAAAGCGCTGAGCCTGCTGCTCCATTTTTGTCGCCAAGGCCCTCTGCTCAGCCACCCACTCCGCCCGGTCACTCACCGTGGTCTGAAGCCCCTGCTGCGCGCGCGCCAGGGATTTTTCGGTTTCGGATCGTCGTTGCAACAGTTCACTTATCGCTTCCTCAACACGAAGCGCCTCGGCGCGGCTCTGTTCGAGCTTTTCATTGAGCGTATCTAACTGTGCCTGCCGCGCAATCACTCCGGCCGCCGGATCAGCATCTGAGCGGCGCCGGTACCAATCGCGCCCTAGCCAATGCCCATCTCTCGTCACCACCGACTCGTGAGGCTCCAAAGTGGGCAGCAACGCGCGCGCTTCCCCGAGATCTACCGCGGTTCTCACGCTCACGAGCCATTGCATGACGCTTGGCGGAGCCTTGACGTGATTCGCTAACGTCCCCGAGGTTTGCGCGGGTGTACCGCCCTCCGCACCCAGCAAAAATGCCCCGGCCGGGATCACGTCCATATTCGTAAGTTCATTGACGTCGGCATCGGCGATCAGCAACGCAGATAGCTTCTCCGCCAAAACTTGCTCAACTGCAGAATCCCAGCCTGATTCGACCTCAATGGCTGTATAAAGCCCTCCCGGCGAGGACAAACCCGATGAGACAATCCAGTCATCGAGTGCAATGCGCTCGCCATCGTCTGGCGTCGCCTGCTGCAGGGCGTTAAGAGAAGCGATCTGCCCACGAATCTCCTGAATCGTGGCACGCACATCATCCTGCTCAACGCGACGCTGCTCGATCGCTACTTGAGATTCATTCAGCGCCCGCTGCAAGGTGGAGATCTGCGCTTCCAGTTCAGTAATGGCCTGATCTGCCTGCTCTATATCTGACGCATACGGCATCGCGCTGGCCTCGGCCGTTTCTTCGAGAGAGGCTTGCTCTGTCTGCAACTGATGCCTGCGCTCCTGCAACTTACTCAACACCTGCTCGAGATAAGCGATCCGACTCTGCTGCACCTCGGCGGTTTTGCTGGGACCCTGCGCACCCTCATTAAAGCTGTCCCAAGTTTGCGACCACTGCTCCACAGCCCTGTCAGCTTCAGTTAGTGCCCGTGCCGCCTCGGCGGCTATGCTTCTATGCTCGGTCAACGCGGGCTCTAGCCGCGTTAACTCAGCCTCCCACTCCTGCAACTGCTTTCGATCGGCCTCAAGATGGTGACGGGTTTGCTCCAACGATGCCCGTGTCTGTTCCAGGTCTCGCTTCAACTCACCCCGCCGCTCCTGAGCAAAACGCAACGCCTGTTCGACGCGAGTGACCTCCCCCCCAACCGTATAAAAATTTTCCTGCGCTTGGGTCAGCGCGTCTGCGGCAACCACTTGCTCTGCCCGTGCGGTCTCGATGCCGGCGACCGCATGCGCAACATCCGCTTTCGCCGCTTCTCGTTTGATATCGAGGCCCGCCAATTCTCCGGATACTTCGCTACGGTCTGCATTGAGGTCGCGCCACTGAATGGCGTAAAGCTCGCTCTGGATAACGCGCTCTTCGGCCTTCAGCTCAGCATACTTTTCCGCTGCCCGCGCCTGTCTGTCGAGATGCGCAAGGTTGCGCTGCAACTCATCACGAAGATCCGTCAAGCGCTCGAGGTTCTCTGTCGTCCGGCGCATACGGCTCTCGGTCTCACGCCGTCGTTCCTTGTATTTGGAAATGCCGGCGGCTTCCTCGATGAATACTCGCAGCTCTTCGGGCTTGGACTCGATTAAGCGAGATACGACGCCCTGCTCAATGATCGCGTAGCTTCGAGGCCCGAGGCCTGTACCAAGAAACAAATCGGTGATATCTCGCCGACGACATTTGGCACCATTCAAGTAGTACTCTGATTGCGCTTCGCGCGTTACGACCCGCCGGACCGAAATCTCGTTATAGGCGGCGAACTCTCCGGTCACTTTGCCTTGTGCATTGTCAAAAACCAGCTCAATCGACGCCTGACTGACAGGCTGCCGACTGGTCGTGCCATTGAAAATAACGTCCGTCATCGACTCGCCACGCAAGGTTTTGGCAGAACTTTCTCCCATTACCCAGCGCACGGCATCGATGATGTTGGATTTACCGCAGCCATTGGGGCCCACTACCGCACACATATTGCCGGGAAATTGGACCGTCGTCGGATCAACAAAAGACTTGAAGCCCGCCAGCTTGATGGATTTAAGGCGCATTATGGTGTCCGCGTACCCGTTCGGCTCTCCGGAATCCGCACCAGACCCCAGACAAGGATGAAACACAACATGTAGTGTATCTGCTTCAGCTCAACAACACTATGTTTGATTGTGAATTAAGGCTGATCTGAGGGCTGGAGTACCACCGTGATGGGGTCGGAGGCACCCACTGGAGCGCTGTCCACAGCGCCCCAGGCAACACTGTTCTCTCTCCCGGGCTGTCCGTTTGCCGAAATCTGCACCTCGACTGAGACCGCGGTAAAGCTCGATAGTTTTTGTCCCGCCATTGAATGACGATCCTCCAGCGTGACAGTCAACGGCCATGCGGTGACCGCTTGCCTTACGACGGCGATCGGCATCCCGCCTTGCTGAAGCGCAGGTCGGGCAAAGACGTAGACCGTTGCTCCCTCGTTCACTGCGACGGTATCCGTCAGCGAAACTTTGACCTTCAGCCCTACGGAAATATCAGGGGCTATGCCCGACGCCTGCAATTCGCTCCGAGCGCGTTCAATCACCTGACTCAGCATTTGATAGCCGGGAGAGCCCTCGGGCTCCAGAGAGCGGAGAGTCTCCCAGTAGCGCACCGCCGCCGCAAAATCTGCCAGCTCAAACGCAGCCATACCCAACGTCGCCAGCGCCGCTGGGGCCATAGGGTCCATCGCCAGTGCCTGCTCTGCACGGGAACGGGCGCGATTACTGAGCTCGCGGTCAGCCGACAAAAACTCTGCCTGAGCCGCCTTACCCAAAATATCAGGCGCCGTCGCGCCGGCGGCGATGAGCCTATCAAAATACACCAACGCCCTAATCGGCTCGTTAGCGGATAAATGATATTCGCCCAGTAGCAGTGAATAGTCGGCATTATCGGGTCGCTGCTCGGCACGACGCTGAATCCGCTCGATGAGCGCGGAAATCTCGTCCGGGCTCGCGCCCTCAAGCCCCTCCAGCGCAGTGGAAATCGACACATCCTCAAGACTGCCGAGGTTGACGTAGAGAAGAGCGACCAGAGCAGTCAGCGCGAGCACACCTCCAACAGGCCGGGCGAGCGCGTAGCGAGCCGGTAACGTGGTCTCAACGGTCCCCGGGGTCAGTCCGTCCTCCATCACCCTAAGCGCTGCCTCCTCAAGCAGCTCAGGCGCGCTATCGGCTAACTCCCGCCTTCTCAAGCGTAGCCAATCGGCATTGCCCTCGGGCACTGCTCGCCGCTGCCACCATCGGGGCAATAACACGATAAAGGCCGCCGCCAACAAAATTAAAGCAGAAGCAAAAACCCAAAAAAACAATGTCATGGGGAATTCTCTTCCATTAATTTCTTGAGTTCTGCCGCCTCTGAGGCAGTCAGCGCTGGCGCGGCGCCGGCGCCCCGCCCCCTAAAATGGAAAGCCAACGCAATCAGCCCTGCGCCCAGCAGGATAGCGGGCGCCCACCAAAGCAACGCCGTATTACGATCAACCGCTGGGCGATAACGGACGAACTCTCCGTAACGGGCCACCATAAACGCCAGAATCTGCTCATCACTTTGCCCGGCCTCTAGCTGCTCAACTAGGACCACCCGTAAGTCGCGCGCTATTGGGGCATTGGAATCAGCAATATTTTGATTCTGACACTTGGGGCATCGCAATTCCTGACTGAGGGTGTGATAGCGCATCTCCAAGGCCGGCGAAGAAAACTCATAGGTTTCAATCACCGCATGGGCGGTTGCAGCTAAAAGCCATACGCAAAACGCCACTGCTGTAAGCCCATAACTCCTAGTCGCGGGCACTGTGAGGATTCGCTTCACTCCGCCACCGACCCTTCTCGCGCGGGCGTCTGAACACCCAGCGGACCCTGAGGAAACCAAGCACTAAAATCGGCGCTAAAGACCTCCGCATCCAAAATACCAACGTGTCGATGAACGATTCGGCCTTCTTGATCGATCACGTAAGTCTCGGGCGCCCCATAAACCCCCAAATCCAATCCCAGCGATCCCTCCGCGTCGACAATATTCAGCGCATAAGGATCTCCCAGCTGGCCCAACCAAGCCCGGGCTTTCTCTGCATCATCTTTATAGTTCAGCCCGTAAATGGGAATGCCTGCCTCTGCGAGTTCCAGCAGAAAGGGATGTTCGACGCGGCAGGAGTAGCACCAGGTTGCCCAAACGTTGACGAGCGCCGGACGCTGACTGAGATTGGCCACCCCAATAGCCTCGCCAGACTGCAGCTCTAGCTTCGTAAAGTTGGGAAAAGACTGCCCCAATCTGGCAGCCGGCAAAGCCGTGGGGTCGAGAGACAGTCCCCGGAATAGAAGCAACGAGAGCAATCCAAAACCGAGTAGCGGAATAAAGCGCCTAGCCTGCAAATTCGAGACCTTGATTCGCCGCATCGGTGACTTGCCGAGCGACTGTCTGAACGCGATAGCGGCGATCTAGCGCTGTGACGAGCGCGCCTAACCCAATGAGAAAAGCGCCAACCCACAACCAACGCACCATGGGTTTATATTGCAGGCGCACCGCCCATGCACCCTCGCCGACCGGCTCTCCGAGAGCGATGTAGATGTCGCGCAGCATACCGGCATCGATAGCCGCCTCCGTCATGACCTGTCCACTAGCCAGGTAACGCCGCTTTTCTGGGGTCAGTATCGCGATCACCGTCTCGTCCTCAGTGACCAGAAAAGACGCCTGATCAGCGATGTAGTTAGCCCCGGGCTGTTGGCTGATACGCGTCATTTCAAAGCGGTAGCCGCCCAGCTCAGCGCTGTCCCCCTCGGCCATTCTCAAATCCCGCTCCTCTGAGTGCTGTGTTACCACAACGGCCCCCAGCACCACCGCGGCAAAGCCAATATGGGCCAGGGTCATACCAAGATAACTGGGAGTGAGTCTTTGCCACTGTAGGCCCGCAGAATTTCCCACCCTGAGCCGGTGCCAGAGATCTCGCAGCACACCCAATGACACCCACCCCGCGAGTAGCACAGCGAGCGCAACCCAGAGATTGAAGGAAAACAGCATCACCGACAGCACAGGCGCCAAAACGACCACCGCAATGGCAGGAGTCAGCAATTCATGCAGCCAGCGCTTCGGAGAATCTTGCCGCCAACGGGAGACAGGTCCTAAGGTCATAAAGGGCATTAACAAGGCCATCAAAGGCACAAAAACCGCATTAAAGTAAGGCGGACCTACCGAATATTTACCCAGAGAAAGCGCGTCCATGACCAGCGGAAACAGCGTGCCTAAAAGGACAATCGTCGCGGCAACTGTAAAAACCAGATTGTTGACCATCAAGAGTGACTCTCTGGAAATCACTGCATACTCAACACGGCTGGCCACTGTAGGCGCCCTTAGGGCATACAACAGGAGCGACCCACCCACTACCAGTGCCAAAAACACGAGAATAAAGAGACCGCGCTCCGGATCAGCGGCAAACGCGTGAACGCTGGTCAGTACACCCGAACGGACAAGAAATGTGCCCAGCAGGGACAATGAGAAAGCAAAGATTGCCAACAGTACTGTCCAAGAGCGGAACACGCCCCGTTTTTCGGTCACCGCCAAACTGTGCACCAAGGCAGTGCCCATCAGCCATGGCATAAAAGAGGCATTCTCAACGGGGTCCCAGAACCACCAGCCACCCCACCCCAGCTCATAATAGGCCCACCAACTCCCCAGCATAATGCCAAGCGTAAGAAATCCCCAGGCGACGTTGGTCCATGGTCTCGACCAGCGTGCCCATGAGGCGTCCAAGCGGCCCCCGATAAGCGCAGCAATCGCAAACGCGAACGGTACGGATAGTCCGACGTAGCCCATGTAAAGCAATGGCGGGTGAATGATGAGTCCCGGATCTTGCAGCAGTGGATTGAGGTCGCTGCCATCCGCCGGCATGTTCGGCAACAATCGCTCAAAAGGGTTAGACGTAAGCAGTGAAAACGCGAGAAAGCCGACGGCAATGAGCCCCA
>JAYPXQ010000012.1:0-23876 GCA_038135595.1 Halieaceae bacterium | reverse complement strand
CTCAGCACGCGCGCAATCATGACCAGTGGCAAACCGCGACTCAAAAACGCGACTGCCGTCATCCACCCCGCAAGTATCAACACCCACAGCAACAAAGATCCCTCGTGATTCCCCCACAGCGCGGAGAACTTGAACAGCGGCGGCAGGAGGCTATTGGAATTGGCCGCGACAACGGCGACCGAAAAGTCATCTCGAAGAAAACTAATGGCAAGAAGCGCAAAAGCGATAGCCGTAAAAACCAAAACCCCCACGGCGAGTGAAGGTGCAAGATTCATCGCTGAGACATTGGCCCGCATGCTGCCCCAGAAGGGCACAACGGTCAGACCGATGGCGAGTCCGAAAGCGATGATGAGGGCGACATGGCCGAGCTCGGGGATCATGGCGACACCGGCCCCAGAGACGGCTTGCTCTTGCCTTCCAGAGCTGCGGCAACCTCGGGTGGCATGTAGTTCTCGTCGTGCTTGGCCAGCACCTGACTGGCGATAAGCACACCTGCCTCATCCAGGCGTCCCTCCGCTACCACCCCCTGCCCCTCATCGAACAGATCGGGCAGGATCCCGGTGTAGCGCACTGCAACAGAGGCCTCGTAGTCAGTAACCCAGAATTCGGTGGTCAAACTCGTATCGCTGCGCTCTATGCTGCCCTCAACGACCATCCCACCCAGACGAATGTTTCGATCCACAGGTGCTTTGCCGGCCACCACATCAGAAGGGGGATAAAACAAATTGATATTGTCTCTCAGCGCGAAAGCCACCAGCCCAATCGCTGTGCTTGAAAGCACCACGATAAGGCTCACCCAAATCAATCTCTGCTTGCGATGGGGGTGCATCAGCCTGCTGACTCCATCGAGCCCGAGCGGCCGTCTGCTGCGAGATCATGCGGTGGGGTTGCGTCAGATCTCAGTGCCTCCGAAGCAAGACGCCTCTGCTCCTCCGCTATCAGCCAAAGCCTGCGCACCCGCAACTGTCTCGCCGGCGCCCAGAACAACCAGACCAGCAGTGACACGGTAATCGCGTAGGCCAGCCAGACGTATACTCCATGGCCATTCATGTCCATCGCCGCCGCTATGGATTCAAAATACATTACTCAAATCCTGCCCACTGCCTTACCCAGGAAGACTGCCGATGGTGCCAGATCAACTCTGCGCGCATATTCATCACCACGGTCACGGCGAACAAACCATAAAACGCCACAATCATGAGGAGCAGCGGGTACATCATGCTCGCATCGATTGCCGACTCGCCCGTAAATTTTATCGATGCCGGTTGATGCAGGGAGTACCACCAGTCGACAGACTTGTAGATGATCGGAATGTTGACTGTGCCCACCAAGCTCAATACGGCACAGGCTTTCGCCGCCGCCGCTTTGTTCTCGTAGGCCTCAAATAATGCCACTACGCCCAAATAAAGAAAAAACAGGATAAGCATCGACGTAATGCGCGCGTCCCAAACCCACCAGGTGCCCCAGGTTGGCTTGCCCCAGATGGCGCCAGTCACCAGCGCAATACCCGTCAGCACTGCCCCCACTGGAGCCGCGGCTTTCATCGCGATGTCCGCCATTTTTATTCGCCATATCAGGCTGATCGCACCGGCGAGGGCCATCACGTAATAGCCCGCCAGGGCCACCACCGCCGCGGGCACATGTATGTAGATGATGCGATATGAATTCCCTTGTCGAAAATCGGGCGGCGCGACCAGCAGGCCCCAGAAAGCACCGACAAGTAGCAATATCAGCGTTACGGGCAGCAACCATCGCACCAGGTTGCCGCCGAAACGGAAAAACCAGGGCGGTGAGCCCAGTTTGTGAATAAAAGACCACATCGTCCGATTATAGCGCCTAACAGGCCCTGATGACGCACCCACGGACAGCCAAACCTGCTGACCTCATAACCGTTTGGCTTTTAGCCATTGTCCAGCGAGATACGCAACGCCGCCCCAATTGCCAGCGGCGCTAACGCCAGCGATGCGAGTGCCAACGCGGCGAGTAGTGCCAGCCAACTCGCCACATTACCGTCTCGCGTCGCCTCGACCACGGCAGAGCTACCGAAGATCAACACGGGCACATGCAGTGGAATGATGATGAGCGACAGCAGCAACCCCCCCCGGCGGATACTCACAGTGAGCGCGCTGCCGACCGCGCCGATCAGCGTTAAACACAAAGAACCCAGCAAGAGGCTCACCACCAATACCGGCAGCGCCTGAGTTGGCAATCCCACCATCACGGCAAAGAGCGGCGACACCAGTGCCAGAAGGAATCCAGTGCCTAACCAGTGCGCAAACACCTCCGCGAGCGCCAGAATCGCCAGAGGGTGCGGCGCGAGGCACAGCTGCTCAAGGCTGCCATCCTCGAAATCCGACGCGAATAACTTGCCACTGACCATCAAACTGGCGAGTAGCGCCACCACCCACAAAATCCCGGGTGCCATTTGCGATAGTCGCTCTGGGTCAGGCCCCAAACCCAGCGGAAAAAGTGTCACGACCATGAAAAAAAACAGCAGTGGATTTAAAAGATCAGAGGGACTGGCTGCGAGCGTTTTGCCATGGCGCAGAAACTGCCTGAAAAACGCAGCCGACAGAGAGAGCGCTGCCTGATCAGCGGCTGGCATATCGTGCGAGATCCAGGTCATGCTGTTGGGCACCAAATCGACTTTGCTGGTGACTGGTGAATAAAACCGCTCCGCCCGAGGCAACATGCCCAGCGATTTGTTGCTCAAGCCAATGACAGCCAGCGTTATCTAACGCTGTAAATGGCTCATCAAGGAACCATAGCCGCGCGGGGGTTATACAGAGTCTCGCCAGCGCCACTCGCCGCTGTTGCCCGGCTGACAGCGCACCCACAGGCACCGACTCATAACCCGCTAGACTCACAGCGCTCAGCGCGTGCCTTATCTGCTCATCCTCCACAGGCGTGTCGCAGGCAGGGTGCAGACGAAGGTTGTCGAGCGGAGTCAAAGCCCGCTTGAGCGCAGCGCTGTGACCGATAAATAAGGTAGAGGCGTTGCACTGTATGGCCCCCTCCACCCCAAGGCGCGCTAATCCTGCCAGCGCTCTCATCAAACTGCTCTTGCCTACGCCATTGGGCCCTACAAGCTGCCAAAGCTCCCCCGCTTTGATGCGAAGAGAGACGCCACGCAGTAGTATTCTATCTCCCCTCTCTATGGCAACGTCTGTCGCGGCCAGCAGACTCATTACAGGTTCACGACCCGGATGTCCGGCAAACCCAAACTGGCATCGACTTCGACCGAGAGCCCCTCGAAGTCGAACAGCGAGCGATCCATCAGATGTGAAGGGGCTACATTGCCAAGTGCTCGAAAAATCGTTTCCGTGCGTCCCGGATACTGCTTTTCCCATTCGAGTAGCATTCTCTTGATTTCCTGACGCTGCAGGTTTTCTTGAGTGCCACAGAGGTTGCACGGGATGATGGGGAACTGCATTGCGCTGGCATAACGGGCAATGTCTGATTCCTTACAATAGGCCAGAGGCCGAATCACAACATGTCGTCCGTCGTCACTCTTCAGCTTAGCCGGCATCGCTTTCAATTTGCCGCCGAAGAACAAGTTGAGAAACAGTGTCTCGACAATGTCATCCCGGTGGTGGCCGAGCGCGATCTTAGTGGCGCCGATTTGGTCGGCAAAACCGTACAGCGTTCCGCGACGCAGGCGAGAGCAAAGACCGCAAGTTGTCTTCCCTTCAGGGATAACGGATCGCACAACGCTGTAGGTATCTCGTTCGAGTATGTAAAACGGGATGTTCAACGTTTCCAGATAACGCGGTAGCACCTCCTCGGGATATCCGGGCTGCTTCTGATCAAGCGTAACAGCGACGATCTCAAAATCGATCGGAGCGCTGTCGCGCAACGCCATGAGAATCTCGAGCATGGCATGGGAATCCTTTCCTCCTGAAATGCAAACCATCACGCGATCACCTGCCTCGATGAGACCAAAATCGGCGATCGCTTTCCCCACCTGACGGCGCAAGCGCTTCCTCAACTTGTTGAACTCAAACCGACCCTTGCGCATGTCTGTTTGTCTCAAATTGTCATGACTCGTCTCAACCACCGCCGTTATAAGCCTCTATCTCTCTCGCTGCCCGCGATAATAGGAGACAGCGGGGCGACACGCAAAAGCCGTCGATCATTCAGACGGCGATCTCACTTCGCTTTCGCCTCTGGTTTAGTCTGTTTAGTAGGCACTATCCGGCACCGACACTTGTCTTTTGCGAGCACTACAAGGAAAATCCGCCCCGCTTCCCGAGCCCATCAACCCCAACTGAGAGGTCTTAGCTGATGAAATCACCTGTTCGCGTCACAGTCACTGGAGCCGCTGGTCAAATTGGGTACGCGCTCCTGTTCCGTATCGCATCCGGATCGATGCTGGGCCAAGACCAACCGGTGATTTTGCAGTTGCTTGATATTACCCCGGCGATGGAAGCCCTGAATGGCGTCAAGATGGAGCTGGACGACTGTGCCTTTCCTCTGCTGAGCGGTGTCATTTGTACCGATGATCCTGAGGTGGCGTTCAAGGATTGCGACTACGCGCTACTGGTCGGGGCACGTCCAAGAGGACCGGGCATGGAGCGGAAAGACCTGCTCGAGGCCAATGCCGCCATCTTCGGCGTTCAGGGTAAGGCCATCAATGCCGTCGCCAGCAGGAACATCAAGGTCCTGGTTGTGGGCAACCCTGCCAACACAAATGCACTGATCACCCAGCGCAATGCACCCGATATTGATCCCCGCCAATTCACCGCAATGACTCGGCTGGATCATAACCGCGCCGTCACCCAACTTGCGCAGCAGACTGGCACCACTGTCAACGACATCCGACAAATGATCATCTGGGGCAACCATTCAGCAACCCAATATCCTGATGTTCATCACGCACTGGTAAAGGGTGACGCAGCGGTATCACTGATTGACATGGATTGGTATCAGACAGAATTCATCCCAACTGTGCAGCAACGCGGTGCCGCCATCATCGCAGCACGTGGCGCCTCTTCGGCGGCATCCGCCGCCAATGCCGCAGTGGACCACATGCGAAGCTGGGCGCTCGGCACGCCTGCCGATGACTGGGTCTCGATGGGCGTTATCGCAGATGGTTCTTACGACATCGAATCCGGCCTCATCTACTCATTCCCCTGTCGTTGTCAGAACGGTCAATGGGAAATCGTGCAGGGGCTCGACGTCACTGATTTCAGTCGACAAAGAATGGACGCTACTGCCACCGAGCTCGCCGAAGAGAGAGATGCGGTTGCTCACTTGCTGGGATAGCAGCACAGGCCGACGATTAACGCGCTCTGGTGAGTCACACCTCACGCAATAACACAACGGGCGGTGTGCGGACCACGTGGCGACATGACCATACGCCCAGGCAACCGATGACCAGCGCGCCGATGACGGGCCCCAGCCACCACATCAAGGGCGTCGGGGTCCACACCATGTCGAAGACTTGGGTCTGCAGTGCGTAAGTTGCCGCCTCAGCACCTACCCCAGCAAGTCCGCCCGACAGCGCCCCGAGCACCAAAAATTCAATCCACAAAGTTCCAAGCAATAGCTCCCTTCGCGCACCCAGCGCCCGAAGGAGAGCCGCCTCCTTCAGCCTGCCATCGAGGCTAGATTGAATCCCAGCCACCAGAACAAGCGCGCCCGCCAACAGAATGACCGCCAATACCAGCTCCAGCGCCCTCGCGACCTGATCCACGACGGCGCGCGTCTCTGCAATCACCATGTCCAACTCAATCACGGTCACCGTAGGTAGCTCACGAACCAATTCATTCAACACGTTTTTGCGGTCAGGCGTTAACAAAAAGCTGGTCATGTACATGCCGGGGTAAGCCGCCAACACGTCGCGGGGAAAAACCATAAAAAAATTGGGTCGCATCGACTGCCAATCAACTCGGCGAATATTGCTAACGGTGACTGTAAAAGAGTCAGCGCCAATACGAACGGTGAGATTATCGCCGACAGAAGCACCAATATCGCGAGCAAATCCCTCCTCGACTGAAACCCAGGCCTCGGTAGTCTCCCGTGACCACCACTCTCCGCTGATCAGTTCGTTGCCAGCAGGCTGATCGTCTGACCAAGTGAAATTGGCCTCGCGCTGACGCGGCGCCGTTTCAGTCTCGACCTCATCCCAGCGCGGTAGCGCCTCACCATTGATCTCCATCACGCGGCCTCGGGTCATTGGATACAGCTTTTCGGTCTGTACAGCGCGCTGGGAAAAAAAATCCTGCAGTTGTTCACGCTCTTCGGGAGCAAGGTTGAGTAAAAAGTGGTTGGGAACATCCGGCGGAAGCTGCGCTTGCCACTGACTGATCAACGACGAACGCACGACCGTCAACATTAGCATCAGCATGATCGCGATACCGAAGATCACCATCTGCAGCGAATTCGAACGGCGACGACGCTGCAACCCGGCAAGCGCAACCCGCCAGATACTGCCTGCAAACCCCCCTATCGAATGACCGCCAGCCAGCAACGTGCGACCAACTGTGACCCCCACGAGCATCACCAGAGTCAGTCCCGCGACGACCGACAACGTCACCCGGCCGCTACCGCTGTACCACCACATCAAACCAATAACCGCGGCCCCACCGAGCAGCAAATCCCTCACCTTTTGCATACGTGCCACATCAACCTCCGCACGTAAGACATGCAGCGGCGACGCATCAGCCAACCGACTCAGGGGTGGCCATGCGAAGAAAACCAGGCAGACCGCAGCGGTGACTACACCCATGATCACGGGCTCCCAGCCCGCAGGTCCGGGCGCGGTAGGCAAAAGAGCACCCAGAGCCCAGATAAACCCAACCTGTATTGCCCACCCGAGGAAACAGCCCAGCAGTGTCGCCATTGCGCCAAGAACAAGCAGACAGTTGCCATACAGACGACTGATCTCGTGGGATTGGGCTCCCAAACTTTTGAGAATGGCGACATATTGGGTATGACGCTCGCCAAATCGTCGACTGGCCAACAGGATAGCCGCCGTCGCCAGCACCACCGCAAGACTCCCAGCGAGCAATAAAAAGCCCTGCGCCCTATCCAATGTGTCGCCGATTCTGGGTTGAGCGGTCGCCACCGAATCGACCCGCTGCCCCTGCCCGAGCTGGGGTTTCAGCCAAGCCAGAAAGGCGTCTACCACATCAGCGCTCCCACCGAGAAGCAATCGGTATTCGACGCGGCTTCCTGGCTGAATTACGCCGGTGGAAGGGATATCCTCGGTGTGCATCAACAATCGCGGACCAAAACCAAACACCGCAGTGGTGGCATCGGGCTCACTGCGAACAGCACCTGTGATCCGCAACGGCTGTTCACCGACGGTGATCATGTCTCCGGACGCGACCTCCAACAATGCAAACAATCGCGGCGCCAGCCAAACTTCCCCGGGGCCGGGAATCGCGCCATCATTCAGAACCTCGCCATAGGGGTCAGTCGACCACTGCAGGTTTCCCTTGAGAGGATAGCCCGGTGATACTGCCTTTACCGAGACCAGCGCCATTCTCTCAATGTTGGCGACCGCCATTGACGGGAATCCGAGAGATGCAGACACCTTCAACCCCAATCGCGAGGCCTCGTCAATCCATGTCTCGGGAATATCGGTGCGGCTCACGATCACGGCGTCGGCTGCCAAAAACCGCGCACTCTCTGACAGTAAAGCCCCCTGCAATCGCGACACAAAGCCGCTAATACCGACTACAACAGAAACCGCCAATACCAGCGCTATCAGCAAGATACTTAATTCACCGCCGCGCCAGTCTCGCGCCAGGAACTTCCAGGTTAATGTTCTTATCATTGCTTTAAGCGTTCAGGGTGCAGAGCTCACCTGCATCCATCGCGAACCGTATGTCGCAGCGCCTAGCGAGTCGCTCATCATGGGTGACCAGAACCAATGTGGTTCCCTCGCTGGCATTGAGCTGAAACAGCAGATCGATCACGCGCTCACCCGTCCGAGTATCGAGATTACCGGTGGGTTCATCGGCGAACAGAATCTTTGGTTGCCGCGCAAACGCCCTCGCAATGGCGACTCGCTGCTGCTCACCCCCTGACAATGTCGTAGGATAATGATCGAGCCTGCCAGACAGACCCACCTCTGCGAGCAAGCGGTCGGCGATTTGATCGGCGTCTTTTTTTCCCGACAACTCGAGAGGCAACATCACATTTTCACGCGCGGTCAGCGCGGGCAAGAGTTGGAAACTTTGAAAAACAAAGCCGATTTTTTCAGCGCGCAACCGGGCCCGCTGGTCCTCGTCAAGCAGACTCAGCTGCTGGCCATCCAAAGTGATCTCACCGCCAGAGGCCACGTCCATACCCGCGAGCAGCCCGAGCAAGGTAGACTTACCCGAACCGGAAGCGCCGACGATGGCGGCTGAAGTCCCCGCAGCTATCTCAAGGTTGATGCCGCGAAGTATGTCCAGATCGCCATCCGCAGTTGGCACTGTTTTAAGGAGTTGACTGACTTTGATCATTCTACGTTACCTCAGCCAACGCTTACGAACCGCGGTGTGGGTCGGATTGCTGTTTGCCAGCATCTTCGCCCCGGCGGGGTCTAACGCGTCTCCGCAATCTATTGTCGTGTTGGGTGACAGCATCAGCGCCGCCTACGGTATGTCACTGGAACAGGGCTGGGTCGCACTATTGCAGGACCGACTGGATGCTGAGGGTGCCGATTACACCGTCGTCAACGCGAGTATATCAGGGGACACCTCTGCCGGCGGCTTACGCAGGCTGCCCGCCCTGCTATCGACCCACACGCCGCATATTGTCATCATCGAATTGGGTGGGAACGACGGGCTCCGTGGCTATCCGGTCAGCCAACTAACCCAGAATTTGCGGCAAATGATTGACCTCGTCGAATCGGCCGGCGCGACCGCGATCATATTGCCGATGGAAATCCCACCCAACCTGGGAAAAGTCTATACCGATGCCTTCCGCCAAAGCTTTGCGAGAGCGGCGGAGAATAGCGAGGCACGAGTGGGCGCATTCCCGCTTGAGTCCGTGGCATTAAATCAGATGCTCATGCAAGCAGATGGGATACATCCCACCGCCGAGGCGCAACCCTTGATTCTGCAGAGCGTCTGGCGTGTCTTGGAATCTGCGTTGTGACGATGAACACCCACGCACCAAAATCAGAAGCAAGCCATCCCGCCGGCGGCCTCCGACGACAGCTGGAAATCGTGATTTTCGGAACTGATACCCCTGCGGGTCGCAATTTCGATATCGCGCTTCTCGTCGTCATTCTTGCCAGCGTCCTGACCGTGATGATCGATTCGGTGCCGCATATCCATCAGCGGCACGGGGATATCCTGTGGCAGTTAGAGATCGCGTTCACCGCAGTGTTTACGCTGGAGTACCTTGTCCGCACGTGGTGTACCCAGCATCGACGCGCCTACCTCACCAGCGTCTGGGGCATCGTGGATCTGCTGGCAATCCTGCCCACCTACATCGCCTTCTTTTTGCCCGAAGCCGCGCCACTGGTCGTGGTCCGGCTCCTGCGCGTCGTCCGGGTATTCCGGGTGCTCAAGCTCATGGCGCTATTCGCAGAGCTCAATGAAATTTTAGGTGTGCTGAAAAACACGGCGCGTTCAATTTTTGTGTTTTTGATCATGGTGATGATTGTTGTGGTGGTCTTCGCCTGCGTTATTTATGTCGTAGAAGGCCCCCAAAACGGCTTCGACAGCATACCCATGAGTATCTACTGGGCCGTGGTAACGATTACTACCGTAGGTTACGGCGACTTGGTACCGCAAACACCCGCCGGTCGATTTATTGCCGGTTTTGGCATGCTCGTGGGATACAGCATTATCGCCGTGCCTACCGCGATCATTACCCGCGAACTGTGGGAGCGAATCAATGCGCGACAAGACCCGCTACCGACGCTCAACTGGAACTGCCCGGTCTGCGCCAAATCTGGGCACGGCCTCGAGGCAACGTTTTGCCAACATTGTGGTTCAGCGCTCGACGTGCCCGATGAAGTAAGGGAGGCAGCGCATCGTGCCTGATATACCGACAGCGCTATATGACTACCGAAAGTATTGGGCTGAGTGCCTGGGGCCGGCCCCATGGTTACCCATGTCTCGCGAAGAGATGGATCAACTGGGCTGGGACAGCTGCGACATCATTATCGTCTCTGGCGACGGCTATGTTGATCACCCCAGCTTTGGCATGGCCGTAATCGGTCGGGTGCTCGAAGCTCAAGGTTTCCGCGTGGGCATGATTGCTCAGCCCGACTGGCAATCGGTTGAACCCTTCAGGGCGCTGGGTCGTCCAAATCTCTTTTTCGGCGTGACTGCGGGCAACATGGATTCGATGATCAACCATTACACGGCTGATCGTAAGCGACGCAATGACGACGCTTACACGCCGGGTAACGTATCGGGCAAACGTCCCGATCGCGCTGTCACTGTCTATAGCCAGCGATTGCGCGAGGCCTATCGCGATACCCCCATCGTCATAGGCGGCATCGAGGCGAGCCTGCGGCGAATCGCCCACTATGACTACTGGAGTGACCGCGTAAAGCGCTCGGTGCTGTTAGACAGTCGTGCTGATTTACTCGTATTCGGTAACGCAGAGCGCGCTATCGTAGCGGTTGCCCATCGATTGGCCGATGGCGAGGGCATTGAACAACTGCGCGACATTCGCGGCACTGCGTTCGTGACGAAAAGCCTCCCACAGAACCGCATCGTCATCGACTCATCGGCGGTGGATGCTCCCGGACCTGTCACGCCGCACCCCAACCCTTATGAGGGTATGGAGGCAGAACCTTGCAATGAATCAGGGGCGAAGGACGGGGACGCCGGTACCCAATCCATTCGCCTGATGGCCAGCCCCAGCCCGGACACTCATGCCATACGACTTCCATCAGCGGAGGCCGTTACAGAGGATCCAGTGCTCTACGCCCACGCATCCCGGGTGTTCCACAAGGAAACCAACCCTCACAACGCGCTGCCCCTCGTACAGGCGCATGGGGATCGAGATGTGTGGCTCAACCCACCGCCAATTCCACTCGAAACAGAAGAGCTCGATTGGGTATTCGAGTTGCCTTATCAACGACTACCCCACCCCGCCTACGGCGGTGCATCAGTTCCTGCGATGGAAATGATCCAGCACTCTGTGAACATCATGAGAGGCTGTTTTGGCGGTTGTACCTTTTGCTCCATTACCGAGCACGAGGGACGCATCATCCAAAGTCGCTCAGAGGATTCGGTCATTCGGGAGGTCGAGCGAATCCGCGACACCAGCCCGGCATTTACTGGCGTCATCTCCGATTTGGGGGGGCCAACCGCGAATATGTGGCGGCTCGCCTGTAAAGACAAAGCGACGGAAGCGGCGTGCCGTAAGCTGAGCTGCGTCTACCCGGGGATTTGCAAGAATCTCAATACCGACCAGACACCTCTGATCAATCTGTATCGCAGAGCGCGCGAGATTAAAGGGGTTAAAAAGGTGCTGATCGCCTCGGGGCTGCGCTATGACCTGGCGGTCGAGAGCCCCGAATACGTCAGGGAGCTGGTGACACATCATGTCGGGGGCTACCTGAAAATTGCGCCGGAGCACACCGAGAGCGGCCCCCTTTCCAAAATGATGAAACCGGGCATCGGAAGCTATGATCGCTTCGCCGCTATGTTCGAGCGGTTCTCAAAGGACGCGGGCAAAAAGCAGTATTTGATTCCGTACTTTATTGCGGCGCACCCTGGCACCACTGACGAGGATATGGTCTCGCTCGCACTCTGGCTAAAACGGCACCGCTTTCGGGCCGATCAGGTACAAACGTTCTATCCCTCTCCAATGGCAACCGCGACCGCCATGTATCACACCGGACGCAACCCTTTGAAGCCGGTCAGAAGGGACAGCGAAACGCTCAGCACCGTGAGAAAACTCAGTCAGCGCCGCTTGCATAAAGCGTTCTTGCGGTATCACGACCCTGAAAACTGGCCGCTGCTGAGAAAAACTCTAAAGCAAATGGGACGCCGGGATTTGATCGGCAACGGCGTTATGCACTTGATTCCGCCGCGACAGCCGCCCAAACGCCATCGGGTGGTCGCAACGCGTGGCCAAGCATTTAGGACCCAGCACACTCAGGGACAACCGCCAAAGAGAGGCAAGCGCCGCTAGCGAACTCGGTCACACCTCCACCAAACCACTGATAACATCACCGAGTTGACGAAACTCAACCCTCCTCGGTGTTTTTTTACGCCACATGAGTCCGATCCTGCGGGTGACGTTGGTCTGTTGAAACTGCTTTATCACCAGACCCGTGCTACTCGCGATCCCCGCACCCACCGCCATTTTAGGCAACAACGTGATACCAATACCGTTCGCGACCATTTGTACAATAGTGGCCAAACTGGTTGCCTGATAAGGAACAGTGATTTGCGAATCTCTGAGCTTGCAGGCCTCCAAGGCGTGATCGCGGAGGCAATGCCCCTCCTCCAATAGCAGCAGGGCCTCTCCTTTAAGATCCGCAGTGCGCAGCGGCGTTCGATCCGCTAGGGCGTGAGATTCTGGACACGCCAGAAGAAATTCATCCTCTAGTAGAGGCATCGTCTCTACCTGATCAGCAGGAAAAGGCAGTGCCAACAGCAACACATCCAGCTCGCCTGCCTGCAGGGCATCGACCAAGGGCTGGCTGAGATCTTCCCGGATGTAGAGCTGGAACTCCGGATGGCGCTTTCGGATCTGCTGCAAAAGACCGGGCAACAAATAAGGCGCCACGGTCGGGATCACGCCCATGCGCATTTTCCCATGAAAGGGCTTCCCCGCACCGGCACACAGCGACACCATGTCCTCTACTCCCACCAGGAGTTCGCGCGCACGCTCGACCACCTCATCCCCGACCGGGGTCAGTATGACTTTGCGATTGTTGCGCTCAATCAGACTCACGCCGAGTGTCTCCTCAAGCTCCAGGATGCCTGCGCTCAGGGTGCTCTGGCTCACGTGCGAGGCGATGGCTGCCTGACCAAAATGCTGATGATCGGCGACGGCGCAAAGGTAACGCAGCTGTTTCAGTGTCGGTTGTCTCACAGGCAGACTCTCATAGGCTGTAGGTGCGATGCGAGCGCCTGTGCTTCCGCGTGCCACAAGACGGCATTATTTCAAGCACTTATCTAACTCCCAACATCGCGTGACGGTCATGGGGACAATGGTAGGAACCCCGGCAATAAGCATAATCGCTTTTTTCGATTAAATTTTTTTATATTTTCGGTAAGCCAATTGGCAATGACATCGGTATATTACGCAGTCACCGCGGTGTGATCAGTAATGACAGCGCCAAACGGGTGTGACCCAGGCCATAACAGGAGTGAGCAATGGAACTGAAAGGAAGTGCAACTGAACAAAATTTGAAGGACGCATTCGCCGGCGAATCTCAGGCGAATCGTCGCTATCTCTACTTCGCCTCAAAGGCTGACGTCGAAGGCTACAATGACGTAGCGGCCGTATTCCGCTCAACTGCGGAAGGTGAAACCGGGCATGCGCACGGACATCTGGAATATCTCGAGGAAGTGGGCGATCCCGCTACTGGTTTGCCAATGGGCGACACCAAGAAGAACCTCGAAGCCTCCATTGCCGGAGAAACTCACGAGTACACCGACATGTACCCCGGTATGGCGAAAACCGCGCGTGACGAAGGTTTCGACGAGATTGCGGATTGGTTCGAAACTTTGGCCAAAGCAGAGCGAAGCCATGCCAACCGCTTCCAAAAGGCGCTGGACAACCTCGACGCCTGAACAGGCTCACACTATCGGCTCAACCGATAAGACAGGGGAGCAGATGTTGCTCCCCTTGTTTTTTCTGGTGTCGCAGTCTGGGATCCGGAGATACCGGAAACCGGCAGCAGAGATCCGGCATATCTGAAGAGAGTTAATTGCAATGAGAGAAGGCAGCATCGACGCTCCCACCCGGCACCCGCTGGACTGGCAAAGCGACAGTTTCTGGAATAAAGACGCGCTGAACGACGAGCTCGAGCGCGTTTTTGATGTCTGCCATGGCTGTCGCCGCTGCGTGAGCCTCTGCGACGCATTTCCAACGCTTTTCGACCTGATCGATGAATCCGAAACGATGGAGGTCGATGGCGTCGACAAAACGGACTACGACAAAGTGGCAGAGCAGTGCTACCTGTGCGACTTATGTTATCTGACCAAGTGCCCTTACGTACCACCCCACGAATTTAATGTCGACTTCCCACACTTGATGTTGCGGGCAAAAGCGCAGCGCTTCAAAGAGAAAGGCGCATCGCTGCGAGATCGCACCCTGACCAGCACCGATCGCTTGCTCAGTACAACCTCCATCCCCTTGGTCGATGTGACGGTCAATGCCCTGAACAATACCGGCGTGTTTCGCAAAGCGCTCGCTGCCGGTCTCGATATTCACCATGAAGCACCTTTACCGAAGTTGCACAGCAAAACCTTACGCAAGCGAATAAAACCGCTGATCAAAAATATCGAGCCACAGCCGGTCGGCGACACGACAGGCAAGGTCGCGCTCTACGCCACCTGCTACGGCAACTACAACAGCCCGAGCATTGGCGAAGATTTCGTCAAAGTGTTTCAGCACAACGGCATACACATAGATATCGTCCCGAAAGAACAGTGCTGTGGCATGCCCAAGCTAGAGCTTGGCGACTTGGACAGCGTTGACGCTCTCAAGCAGGCCAACATTCCTGTGCTGGCCAAGTTGGTTGATGAGGGTTATGACCTCACGGCGCCCATCCCCTCCTGTGTGCTGATGTACAAGCAGGAGCTGCCGCTCATGTACCCGAACGACCCCGACGTATTGAAAGTACAGGCCGCCTTTTATGATCCCTTCGAGTATCTGTGGGCGAGGCATCGCGGTGACGCACTGAACACCGACTTTAAAGCGGCACTGGGTAGCGTCGCCTACCAAGTGGCCTGTCATCAGCGTGTCCAAAACATCGGTCTGAAAACACGCGATGTGCTGGGCCTGGTGGATGGCAGTGAGATTACGGCCTATGAACGTTGCTCAGGACACGATGGCACCTACGCCGTCAAAAAAGAAACCCGGGATAAATCAGTGAAAATCGCCCGACCTACGGTTAGGAAGGTGGATGAACAGGCACCGGATCGTTTTATCAGCGACTGCCCCATGGCGGGTGAACATATTGCCCACCTGTCCACCAAGGTGGATCGGGCGGAGCACCCGATGACATTGTTGAGAGAAGCGTACGGTCTTTAACGTTCGTATTTGGCGCATTCGATCGCGCCAACCCAAGGAATACTCGAGGAGATGACCATGACACATTTGACGAGAAGCGACCTCTGGAGCCTAGAGGAATATGCCGCACGGCGCGCAGACTTTCGGGCAGAGGTAATGGCACACAAGAGAAACCGCCAGCTGGCACTCGGTGAGCACGCACGCCTGTACTTTGAGGACGCCACCACCATTCGCTATCAAATCCAGGAAATGCTGCGCATCGAGCGGGTCTTTGAGCCAGAGGGTATCGAGGAAGAGCTCAGCGCCTACAACCCGCTCATTCCGGACGGACACAACTGGAAAGCAACGTTCATGATTGAGATCCCCGACCCCGCGCAGCGCGCCATTCGTCTTGGCGAAATGATCGGTATCGAGGATCAGGTATGGCTGCAGGTGGGAGACCTTGACCGCATTGTTCCGATCGCTGACGAGGATCTCGATCGCACGACTGCAGACAAAACCGCCTCGGTGCATTTCTTGCGCTTTGAAGTGACCCCGGAGCAAATCAACGCGCTCAAGGATGGTGCAACGCTGTACGCAGGAATAGATCATCCCAACTACCAAGTGGCGCGGCATGCCGTCGCAGACGCGATAAGGGAGTCTCTTGCGACTGACCTTATCGTCACAGCGCATTGATTCAGATCGCTCGATGCTACAACTGCCTTACTGACGAGCGCAGCACGGTATGACGCTGGTGGTCTTTGATCTGGATGGCACGCTGCTCAATAGGCAATCGCGCATTTCGGACTTCACAGCAGAAACACTCGCGATGATGCGCGCGCGGAATATCCGATACACAGTCGCTACTGGCAGAACCTTACAGGCGGCCGCGGGACCGCTTGAGAATCATCAGTTCGTGTTGCCGATGATTCTCAAAAATGGCGCGATCATCTGGTCGCCTGATGAGGCCCGCTATAGCCATCATCACCTGCTGACGCGTCAGGAGGTCTGGCACGTACTGGCCGCGTTCACCCTAAACGAGCTCACGCCATTTGTGTTTGCGCTTCACGACGGAGACCGGCATGCGCTGTATCACGGCCCCCTGCGGAGTCGTAGCGAGGAAAAATTGGCGGAGCTTTTTGAGGCCGAACGCAGCCTCCCACTGGAACCCCTCAGCGCACTTCCGGATGAGGTGAGCGTCATCAACGTGTTTTCGCTGGGTGGCGAAACCGCGGTAGATCGCGTCCGAGCCAGTATCTCCGGGGAACCTCATCTGGTCGCCTATTCCGGAATCGCTATCCATGAACCAGAGCTGGGCGCCCAGTCGACTCAAAGCCGGGCGCTACATTGGGTCGATATCCACCACAGCATGGGCAGCAAAGGCAACGCCATAAACCATCTTCGTTCAGAGTTGGCGATAGATCATGTCATTGCCTTTGGCGATGGTGACAACGACCTCAGCATGTTCGAGTGCGCAGACGAGCGTTACGCGCCTCAAAATGCGGATCCCGTGATCCTGGATATTGCAGACAAGGTCATTGGCCATCACGATGAAGACGGCGTTGCACACTTTCTTCGGGAGCGATTCGAACTCCGCTGAGGGCCCCGGTGAAGCGAGCTAAAAAATCGGGGGTGGCTTGACTCGTACTCATTCTTTTCGCCGCCACTGAATCAATGCGACACCGAGTAAGATTAAGATCAAAGCGAGCAGGTGCCGAACAGACCAAGGCTCTGCGAGCCACAGGGTCCCCGCCAAGAACGCCACTGCTGGGATGAGATAATTGATCGTCGATAGGAACCCCGGACCGCGCTCCGACACCACAACAAAGTAACTCCACGTGGCCAGCCCGGTACCCATAATCCCGAGTACGAAAACGGCTGCCCAGCTCTTCACAGGTATCGACCACCCCAAATCGCCCCCCTGAGACAGGATGGCGGGTAACGCCAAAAGTAACGCCCCCATAAGCAGCGTCCCCACAGATAAAGCGACGGGATCGGCATCGGGGAGCCGCTTGGCATAAACGCCATTGAAGGCGTAACTCAGGGTGGCCAAGATTGCCGCCAATTGACCCGCCAATTGGTCCTCCATGCCCGATCGCAGTAACTCGTCGCCCATCAGCAATCCGACACCCACAAACCCCGCTACGACGCCGACAACCCGCCCCACCGTCAGCGACTCGTCGTCCAGCAGCCAGTGCGCCAGCAGGAGCGTTGCGATAGGCATCAGCGCCATAAGAATCCCAACCTCTGCTGACGGCACCGTTTGCTCCGCCCACGCGATCAGCGAGAAAGGGATTATGTTGCCCGTCAAGCTGAGCAGCAGAAGGCGGCGCCACCACTCTCGTCCCAAACGCCACGCTTGGCCCCGCCATCGCCAGACAATCCACATCACCGCTGCCCCCATGCAAAGCCGAGTCCAGACGATAAATAGGGGATGAAGCGCTTCTAGAGCGATGGCGATCAACGCAAAGGCAAAACCCCATACGAGGACAAGATAACTGAGTAAAAAACCGTGCCTAGGGAATGACCGGAACATATCTCTCGCTGTTATCCACGGTGCGCATCAGCAGGCAATAGTGCCACTAAAATAGTACTTAAGTTTTGCTAAGATTCTTCGCCTTTAACCGGTACCTACCATGCTTGACCGCGCGCCCTGCCCCAATGCCGATCCCGACGGTTATGTCGACTACGTCGAGCAGTTCACCGTGCCTACGGGACCCCAGGTTGCGGCGGCGGCGGGTCTTGCTCGAGCTTGGTTTAAGCCGAAATTCGTGGGCATCGACAACCTCCCCGACGGGCCGGCACTGTTCATCGGCAACCATGCCTTCATGGCGATCGATGCCGCCCTGTTTCACCTCTATCTCTATTACGATCACGGGCGCTACGTCAAAGGTCTAGGCGATAAGACACTTTTTGCCAACCCCCGCTACGCTGCCATTTCCCATGCCATGGGCGGCGTCTCGGGGCAAGCGCAGATTGTGGAGAGATTAATGGAGCGGAAAAAAGATCTGTTGCTGTATCCGGGGGGCGCCTATGAATCGGTGAAACCACCCGAGGCACGATATCAGCTCCAATGGAAGTCACGTTATGGTTTTGTCAGGCTTGCGGCAGCGGCCGGATACACCATCGTGCCCGTCGCCTCCGTGGGACCTGACGAATATTATGACCATGCCTTGTCATCCGAGGCTTTGCTGCATTCGCCAGCGGTTAAATTCCTCATGAAACTAGGGATCGTACCCGAGGATGTTCGTAGCGATCTGGTACCGCCTATTCCCACTGGAGTGTGGGGTGGCCCCCTACCCAAACCCAAGACAACCTACTTTTCGATTGGCAAGCCTATCTCCCTGGCTCAACACAAAGGGATGACGCTGACCACTCGGCAACTTGCTACGCTGCGACGAAAGATTGCCAGGGCCATTGAAGGCGAAATCGCAGACCTCTTATTACTGCGAGAGCAAGAGCGACACCGCGACGGATGGTTGCGGCGCATACTGTCTCTTTAAACCCAGGGCGACGCGGTTCTTGCAAGTTCAATTATTACGCTTGCTAGGCCTAGCCTCTGTCGTTGCGGCTTGCTGGGGGCTGCTCTCCATTCTGGCTGCCCCACCTTATCTGGTGGCCATTACTCCTCTCCCCGTCACCGAGACACCCGAGAGTCGCAACCAACCCTTTCAGGAAATCACTATCTCCAGCGACGACGTCGCACTCTCGGGGTGGTGGCTACCCGCCTCGACACCCATTGCCGAGTTGATCTTTGTCCACGGCGCAGGCTCCAACCGAGTCTCCAAATTTATCGGCTCCCTCGATTTCTACCGAACACTTCATGAATTAGGGGTATCCGTAGTCACTATGGATCTTCGGAACCACGGAAACTCTCCGCTCACCGACAAAACCATTCACATGGGCGCAACAGAATGGCGGGACGTCAGTGCGGCGGCGGCCTGGCTCGATCAACATCAGCCGAGCCAATTGCCTCGCTATGTTCTAGGCGCGTCTATGGGTGGCAGCGCTGCCATCCATGCGCTGCATCGTCGGGATCTGGGTGTGGACGGTTTGATATTGCTGGATCCTCAGCTGGACACCTATGACAGCCTCATACATGGCGCGGCGGTAACCACAGGGTTACCTGCGCCTCTCTTCAGTTTGGCGGCGGCCGCTGCCATAGCGCGATACGAACTCCCCTCAGGCCAGGACAACCCACTCACTCTCGCGACAACCCTCTCTCTACCGATTCTCCTGATACAGGACTGGGACGATCCGGTAACGCGCTCTCAGTTTGCGAGGCAGTTAAGCGAGCGCAACGGCCAAGTACAACTGGCTCGCGTGCCCGACATCGAGAAAACGGCGCCCTGCCTGACCAATAAAAACCGATGGGGCAGCCATGTGGCGGCTCACCCGTGTCATCCAGAGTGGACGAGAGCGACAATTAAGGCCTTCATCGAGCAGCGTCGCTAAAGGTCGGTGACCGCCTCATCTGAATCGCGCATTTCGACGTATTAGTTAAATCCTCTCGAGAGCAAAAACCGATGAAAAAAGCACTATTGTCACCTGTCTTATTGGCCTGCATATGGTCGCCGGCACTGCTCGCGGCGTGCCCCGAGTTTCTCAATCACACCATGCGTCAATTGGGCTCCACTGAGACGATCCAGTTCTGTGACGCCTATGAGGGCAAGGCAATGCTGATTGTCAACACTGCGAGTTATTGCGGTTACACACCTCAGTTCGAGGGCTTGGAGCAACTCCACCAGACCTATCAGGGTCGAGGGTTAGCCGTTGTTGGCTTCTCGAGCGATGACTTTTTTCAGGAAGACAATGACGAAGGCGATGCGGCTGAGGTGTGCTTCGAAAAGTACAGCGTGTCCTTTCCAGTGATGGCCACCTCCGCCGTACGCGGTGATGACGCGAATCCCGTGTTCCGGGGTCTCGGCGAGGCCGCTGGCTACCCGCGGTGGAATTTCAACAAATATCTGGTCTCCCCAAGTGGTGAGGTCCTCGAGCATTTTGGCAGCGGCGTCAAACCAGACAGCGAGGAGTTGACTGCCGCAGTAGAGAACACGCTGACCTCACCTCAGAGCTGAGCATGTCTGACGACAGTAGCACCTGCCGCTGTTGCAAGCGTGAGGTGCCGCTGACCTTCCATCACCTCATCCCCAAAAAGGTGCACCGGCGTGCTCGCTTCAAAAAAAACTTCGACAAATCGGCGTTGCAGCAGGGGCTGGCTGTCTGTCGACTTTGCCATCGTGGCATCCACCGCCAGTATGACGAGATGACACTCGCGATGCGGTTCAACACCGCCGAGGCGCTACTCGAAGACGAAGTCTTGGCAAAACACTTCGAATGGGTCGCCAAGCAGCGAGAGCGCTAGTCTTGACCGTGGGTGACTGGGAATCTCAGGCCCGAGTTAACTCACGACTAGCGACAGCCTCCAGACCCGCCACCTGCCCGCAAATCGCGCTGACGCTCTCGTCAATAGTCGCTTCTCCTCGAACAACACAGTCGGCGTGCTGTCGGGCAACCACCCCAAGGGATTGAAACGTCCTTTCCGCCTGCTCCCAGAAACGGGCTACGGAGGCAGCGCTCCGGCCTCGCTCAGCCTGGTCTCGCGCTAACCGCCTGTGCCATCTCAGCGACGAATCGGCCTCAACGAAAACCAGCGTATCAAACAGTGAACGCAAAACCCGATCAGACGCAACGTGAATACCCTCAACCACGATCCACATCTTGGGCGAGACGCATATCGGCTCCTCCAGCCGGCAATGGGTGACGAAATCGTATGCCGGCCGTGACACCGAGCACCCCGATTTCAACGCCAGCACGTGCTCCTGAAAAAGCAGCAAATCGAGGGCATTAGGATGATCAAAATCGACTTTTTCCCGATCGGCAGGCTGAAGGTGCGACAAATCGTGATAGTAAGCATCGAGGGGCAACACCAGTGCTGTCTCTGGTCCTATAGCCCTTACCAAGCCCTCTGCCAGGGTAGATTTGCCACTGCCCGAGGCACCCGCGATTGCAATAACCCGCGCCAAAATCAGACCCTAGTCAGACGCGGCAAACTCACTCGGGATAGTAAACGCTGCCATATTGGGCCTCGAGCTCGTCTCGGATACGACGTTTCTCCGCAACCGCATCGACCTCTGCGCACCGCCCATTTTGCCAGCGAGTGTAGGCACCATAATCAGGATCCCCTACGGCGGTGACCATTTCCCACGCCAACAGGCAGCGCTCGAGCTCTGATACTACGGCGCTGGAGGCGACGCGATCGAGCAGCTCCTCGCGACTGGGAACATCGTCGCTCAACCCTAATCCGTCGCCCACATCCAATCTGACGAAGGCGGGATGCGCCGTATCGTAGCGCGGCCAATCGAGCTCGCGCGGTAACCTTGGAGCACCCTCCCGCGCAAACGCTCCCCACGCCGTCATCATGATGTCAGTCATTTCACGGGCTGAATCCGTATCCGGATACATAAAATCCCCAATGGCGCCATACATGGGTGCGCCCATAATAAAGGCGATTTCGCTCGCGTGTGAGGCGCCTAATATTTCTGAAAAACGCACCAGAAAATTATCTGCTTGCTCATCCCAGTCATAACGATACGCGTACAGCTCGGTGTATCCCGCCTGCTGCATTGCTCGAAAAGGATCATCAACAGCGCTCAGTTTCCACCCTCGTGAACGCGTATCGACCCAAAACTGATACATATCGGGGTTCTTGATGCGCAACTTTGCGGGGAGCAGGCGCGTCAGCGGATAACTGACATCGACGTAGTAACGATTAAGACCCAACCAAAGCGTAATCTCGTCACGTGTCGTACCGGCCAATACTGGGACATGCTTCGCGTATTCGGGATTTCCCAGTGCCTGCAAAATGCCCTCTGACGGAATAACCACACCATCATTAATGACCGCAGGCTGAGCATGATCCTCATCCAGTCCGTAATAGGCTCTCAGCAGCACTTCCGTCTCTACCGCTCGGAGTGCGTCAGCGCCAACAACGTCGTTGTCCAAGCCCAGCGCGTCCACCACCTCCCAACTACCTCGATCTAGGTAGGGAAATTCCCGTTCCACATTGTACGCCTGAGCGGGTGAGAAACTTCGAATGTGCCCAGACTGAGCAATGGCTTTATGAAACAGCCCCGCTGTCACCGGCGACGAAAGCAGGCTATAGACATTTCTGCCGCCGGCACTCTCGCCAAATATCGTGACATTATTCGCATCGCCGCCGAACAAGGCGACGTTACGCTGAGTCCACCGAAGCGCTTCGACCATATCAAGCGTGCCAAAATTGGCCAGCGGTGAGCCAGTCAGGTCGGGCCCCTGAATGGCAGGGTGGACGAACCAGCCAAAGGGCCCCAGGCGATAGTTGATCACGACAACGACCACCCCCTGGCGCACCGCCAGTCTGGAGAAATCGTAGGTGCCCTTGTGTCCCGTGAGATTGCTTCCACCGTGAATCCAGACCATCACCGGCGCCGGCCCCGAAGTCGCTGCCTCGCCCGGGGTATAAATATCCAAATACAGGCAGTCCTCTGTACCGTGATATTCCCCCCCGTCAACGCCGGAAGCCATACTCTGCGGTTGCGGACACATGACGGGTAACTTACGCGTCTGGATCTGCCGCTCCGGTGTCTCTACCGGCTCCGGCGCCGCCCACCGTCGCTGTCCTTCCGGCGGAAGCGCAAAAGGAATGTCTCGGTAGACCAGCGCCCCCTCACCTCCGATCACGGCGCTCACCGCGCCGCTACTGGTTTGAACCGTTATCGCCGTAGCGGGCACCTGACTAGAGCCCGTGCAACCGGTCAAGGCAACCGCTAGTAACGCGGCTAAGAAGCTGCTCAGCATGCTTTTTTTCATTGAAGTCTCGAAGGGGGGTGCCACATTCAGCAATACGGCGTCGGCGCGCTACCGGACCACGGGGAACGCCGTCTTAGGGCTCAGACGGGGCACGAACCGCATCCAAGGAATCCTGCTCAGAAACGCTGTGATCAACCCATGACATCAGCAATTTATAACCGACGGAAAGTGTGACAGCCCCGACAAACAGGCCTATCAGCCCCTCCGCGGCCATACCGCCCAGCGCACCAATCAGCACGATTGGCATCGGCGTCTCTACACCCCGCCCAAGCAGGTAGGGTTTTAAGAATCCGTCCGCCAAGCTGCCCGCAACAAGATAGATAGATCCCAACACTGCCATGACGGTAGGAATACCGCTGGCGAGCCAGATCCAGGCCAACACGGGCAGCACTACCAGAGAACTGGGCAACTGCAGCACGCCAATCAATAAAACCAGCAATGCCAGCACACCGGCTGCGGGAACGCCGAGCACGAGAAAACCAATCCCCAAGGCCAATGCCTGCAAAAACGCAACTCCCACGACGCCATTTGATACCGAGCGCACGGTAGCCACCACCAAACCTTGAATTTCCTCACCACGGGACGCATCGGTAAAGGTCGAGAGCATGCGTCGTGCTTGATCAGCGCCCTTCTCAGCATGCGCCATCATGAAACCCGCGATCAGCAGCGCCACGAAAAACAGCACGAGCGCCAGAAGCGTATTGGCAACCGCTCCGAGCAATACCTTGCCCCCAGTCAATAGCTGGGGCTGAACGATGGCGGCCGCTGACATTAAGTCCTCGTGCGCCCGCTCCCACAACTCATAAAGTGCAGGACCCACCAGCGGCCAGTCCGCCACCTGTGGATCTGCCGCTGGAACGACGAACTTCTGGTCGCTGAACATCGCGATC
>JAYPXQ010000011.1:41374-44063 GCA_038135595.1 Halieaceae bacterium | reverse complement strand
CCCTCGAGACGACGCAGGCGGCGGCTCGCACCTTTCCCTTCGTCGGCTCGCGCCTCTGCAACTACAATAAAAGCATCAGACATGGTCCTGCTCCTTTGCTAACACCACCTTGTCTGCGACCGACGCGGTGATGGGTGGGTAAAACACTGTTTAGGAAAGATCAAACAGTGCGCTAATAGATTCTTCGTTGCTCACCCGGCGAATCGACTCCGCCAACAGATCTGCAATGGTGAGTTGGCGAATTTTTCCGATCGCCAACGCTTCCGGCGACAGCGGGATGGTGTCCGTCACCACCAACTCATCAAGCTGTGAGTTCTTGATGTTGTCCAGCGCTTTTCCGGACAAAACGGCGTGTGTGCAATACGACACTACCTTGACCGCGCCACGCTCCTTGAGGGCATTCGCGGCGGTGCATAGGGTGCCTGCTGTATCCACCATGTCGTCTACCAGTATGGCGGTGCGGCCATCCACGTCGCCAATCAGGTTCATGACTTCTGCTTCGTTGGCTCTGGGGCGTCGTTTGTCGATGATCGCCAAATCAGCATCATCCAGCTGCTTCGCAATTGCCCGCGCTCGGACCACGCCGCCAATATCCGGGGAGACGACGATCACGTTGTCATGCTTACATCGGGCGATGTCGGCATTCAAAATTGATGACGCATACACATTGTCGACGGGCACTGTGAAGAAACCCTGAATCTGTTCAGCGTGCAGATCGACCGTTAAGACGCGATCTACGCCCACCCCGACCATGGTATCGGCAACTACCTTTGCGGAGATGGGCACGCGCGCTGATCGCACGCGACGATCCTGTCTCGCATACCCAAAATACGGCACGACCGCCGTGATGCGCCCGGCGGATGCTCGACGCAGGGCATCGATCATCAGCAGAAGCTCAATAATGTTGTCGTTGGTAGGTTGGCAGGTGCTTTGCAACACGAATACGTCTTTGCCTCGGACATTCTCGTTAAGCTCTACCGTAATTTCGCCGTCAGAAAATTTGCTAACAGCCGCATTTCCCAGCGCCAGGTAAAGCCGGTCCGCAACTTTGCGAGCGAGTGCGGGGTTGGCATTGCCCGTAAACACCATCATTTTCGATGACATGCGCTTTACCTCACGCGGGTTGATTGGCTGGGGCGGGAGGATTCGAACCTCCGAATGGCGGGATCAAAACCCGCTGCCTTGCCACTTGGCGACGCCCCAAAAAAACACTTCACTCTAGCTCCAGCATCTCAGGTCGGTGGTCAACGCCTTCGGCCACCACTACCGGCAGATTACCGGGCGCCTCAGCTGCGATTTGCCGCGCCTCACCCTCAGTCTCAAAGGCGGCAAAAACGCAGGCACCGCTGCCCGTCATCAGGGCGTGGGCTCCGTGGCTTAACAGCCATTCCCGCGCCTGCTGGATTTCCGGATACAACGCTGTCGCAACCTCTTGCAAGTCGTTGCGCGTCGTCCCCGAAAAAAAGGCCTGCACTGTAATGGGCGCGGTGTGGCGTGTCAATTCAGGATGGCTGAAGATTTTAGCAGTACTCACCTCGCACTGAGGCTGTGCAATCAGATACCAGCGCTTTGGTAGCATCATCGGAGACAGCGTGTCGCCCACGCCCTCTGCCCAGGCGCTCTGCCCCATCAAAAACACGCCGACATCGGCGCCGAGAGGGGTGCCAATTGCCATCAGCTGAGTTTGATCTAGGTTCAGCGCCCAGAGTCGATTAAGTGCAATCAGCGTCGTCGCTGCGTTAGAGCTGCCACCACCCAATCCGCCGCCCCGGGGGATTCGCTTGCGCACATGAATGCGAGCACCTTTGTCGGTTTGCCCAAGCGCTTGTGCCGCTCGCAGAATCAGATTTTCCGCCGCGGGGAGATCATCGGTATCCCCGGAGAGCTCCACGCCGGGACTGTCCTTTCTCTCGAAGGTCATATCGTCGCCCCAGTTCAATAACTGGAATAGCGTCTGCAGCGTGTGGTAACCGTCTTCACGACGTCCCGTCACATGAAGGAAAAGGTTGAGTTTCGCGGGGGAGCAAGCGCGTAGCATTTTCATCACTGCGAGCCCATTTCCCAGCTTGATATCCGGATCTTCACGGAGTATCCATCGCCCGAGACAAGCATCTGCTCAGGCAGCCTCCAGGGAGGAACTGGCTGCCAACTCAGTACCTCGATCTGTCCCTGCTCGAGAGTAGCTGCATAACCGAGCAACCACTGTCCGAAGATCTCGGGTTGATGGGTAGTCAGAAGATGAAGCGGTGGTGCCAGCGTCGCGATCTCCGATACCGGCCGTATGTTATCGCCGTCTCGCCAAATGAAATTGGCACCGTCACGTTCCAATACGACCCGGTTCATCGAGAAGGGCCCCGATACTGAAACAGTGTCGTGAGTCGCATCGTGTCGCTCCCATTGGAAGCGCGCGGTATGCGTTTCCCCTTCGGCAGTCAGGGCGAGTTTGCCTGTCGCTGTCCAGGGGCTGAGATCCGCCGGCGCTGTCGTCAATAACGGTGGATCCACAGTTTTGTCCATTCCCGGGGCGACGCACCCTAGGTGCGAGAGCATACCGACCACCCAGAATAGGCACTGGATTCTTTGGATGAGCCGCGGTCTTCCAACCAGCCGGTCGCTCATGGCAGGTCAGCACCGAGCCGTTCGACTGCCTCCAAAATGATGGGGTGCTTCGGCACGCGGCTCAGCCCGT
>JAYPXQ010000011.1:24197-41364 GCA_038135595.1 Halieaceae bacterium | reverse complement strand
CGTCTTTCCACAGATCCCTGGCTTCGATTTGCCGTCCCGGCACCCAAAGCAGCTCTCCCAGGTGGGCAGCCACTTCGGGGTCTGGAAATGCGACGTGCGCGCGACGCAGCAGAGACTCTGACACCTCAAAATGGCCCAATTTGTAGTAAACCCAGCCGAGGCTATCCAGAATCGCGGGATCACCCGGAGATAGCTCGAGCGCCCGCTCTATCAACTTGGCGGCCTCTTCAAAGCGTTCGGTGTGGTTGGTCAGGGTGTACCCCAGCGCGTTGAGCGTTGCCGCGTGATCGGGATCTTGTAAAAGGATACTGCGCAGATCCTGCTCCATGGCCTCGAAAGCGCCGGTCGCTTCGTGGACCATCGCGCGCCCGTAAAGCAAAGAAAAAGACTGAGGGAAAGCCGTCAGCCCTCGGTCATAAGCCAGTAGTGACTCCCCGGTCCAGTCTTTGAGTGCGTTGGCCTCTAGCAGGAACAGCTGCTCCGCTGCGGTGGGGAAGCGTTGTCGTTGAGCAGCAAAAAAAGTTTTGATGTCGCTGGCAAACGCGGTATCCACCAAGAGCTCTGCCGCCCGAGACTTCGCGTCACTGAATTCGCGAGAGGGTCCCACGGATCCGAAGGCCGAAATTGCCTGCCGGTACTCATCACGCAGAGCTGCTATCCGGCCCTTGTAGTAGTAGGCCTCGTTCAGCCGCTCTTCCAGCACAATCAAATCGTCAAACTTCTGCAGCGCATCGTCAAAATACTCCAGTTCGAAGTCGAGTATTGCCGCAGTGGCGAGGAGCTCAGGATTATCGGGGTCCTGTTCAAGCAGAATGCTGAATTGCGTCCGGGCCGCTTCATAGTTTCTTTCCGAGCCCAACAATCGCGCGTATTGCAGCCTTAGCTCCTGGTTCTCAGGGAATCTTTCCAGCGTGTCGACGAGCCGCTGAAAGGGGTTCGCGCTCGATTGGTCTAGTTGTAGCTGAGTCCAAAGCATGATCGCCCTGACATTCTCTGGATCGCGCTCCAATACTGGACTCAGTAGAGCGGCCGCCTGTTCGGGGTCATTTTGCAGACGGGCTAGGAGGCTTGCTGCTATGGCAATCTGATCATCCTCGGGCCACTGCTGCGCGAGTTCACGGATCGTTTTTGCAATGGCGTCTTGAGCATCGGGTTCCAGTTGCTCGAACCCCGCTAGATTACTTGCCACGTTGACCTGCACGCCCAGATTGATCGCCAGACCCGCATAGCGAAGGGCTAACAGAGGGTTCCCTGTTCGGGCGAGCCAACCCGAGGCCGATGCAGCCGCAGGGCCATCCGAGGGGTCGAGTTCTGCCAGCCGAATTGCCATGGCGGTTGCACGCCCTGCATCGTTGACAAATTCGGCCAAACGCAACGCTCGCCTTGCCAACGCTGGATCGGTGAGAATGACTGCTTGATCGCTGAGTAGCGCCAGGCCGTGTTCAAAGTCACGCGCGCGCAGTGCAAATTCCGCCTCCAGAAGCGGCCGCACACTCGCTTCGGGAATTGGTGTCTCGACCCGGAGAGGCTGGCTGGTGCTTTGTAGTGCGCTGGGTGCGACCGCGGCCGCAACGGCAGGCGTTGCCGCGGGCTGGGAAGCGCAGTTCGCGAGCAGCATGGGCAGCAGGCAGAGCGCCAATAGACGTGAACTGTTCATCACCGGGTACAGAGCCAAAAAGTGGTCATTTCAATGGCGCCAAGTTGTTGCATAGACAGTGCTATGATAACAACTTGTGATGGTTGGCGAGGGTGCAGACCGGAGCCATGTTGAACAAATTAGTGGTAGTAGGCGTTAATCACGACTCGGCCTCGGTGGCGTTGCGCGAGCGGATTGCGTTTGCGCCCGAGAAAGTTCATGAGTCGTTAACCGCCTTGATCCGTGATACGGCGGTGAGCGAGGCGGTCATTCTCTCAACGTGTAACCGCACTGAACTGTATGGCGTCTTGGCGAGTCCTGCCGATGGAGTGGCTGCGGGCGATCAGTTAGCGCACTGGCTGGCAAACCATCACGAGGTAGATATCAATCAATTACTGCCCTGTGTCTATCGTAATCATGGACTTTCCGCCGCGTCTCATTTGGTGAGAGTCGCTGCGGGACTGAACTCGATGGTGCTCGGAGAGCCGCAGATCTTTGGCCAGATGAAGTCGGCTTTTGCCGTAGCCCAGGAAGCCGGTGCCGTGGGATTCCACATGAACCTGATTTTCCCGGAAGCGTTCCGCATCGCAAAAAAGGTGCGCACCGATACAGCGATTGGAGAAAACCCGGTTTCCGTGGCCTACGCCGCCGTGGATCTGGCGCGTCAAATTTTCCGAGATATGCAGCAAAGCACCGCGCTATTACTAGGCGCGGGCGAGACGATTGAGTTGGTTGCACGTCATCTGGGTGACGCCGGGCTGGGTAAATTGATCATTGCCAATCGGACGTTGGAACGCGCCGAACAACTGGCCTCACAATTCGACGCAGAAGCGATTCTCCTCGCGGATGTGCCCGAGCGCCTGTACGAGGCGGACATTGTGATCAGCTCTACCGGAAGCCAATTGCCGATTCTCGGCAAGGGCATGGTGGAGGAGGCGATCAAGGCCCGGCGCTGGCGACCCGTTCTCATGATTGATCTTGCGGTCCCGAGGGATATCGAGCCGCAAGTTGCCGAAATTTCAGACATCTACCTTTACACCGTAGATGATATGCGCGAGGTGATTGAGGAAAATCTCCGCCTCAGGGCATCCGAGGCGAGTAAAGCTGATGAAATTGTGGCCAGCGGCATTGATGCACTGCAGGAGGGTTTACTAGAACGGCAATCGGCTGATGTGGTCAGGACATACCGTGATTCAGCGCTGGCAATGCAGCAAAGTGAGCTTGATAAAGCGCTGAAGATGTTGGAGCGCGGGGTGAATCCAGAGGAAGTGCTCAATCGGCTCGCCCGTGATTTGACCAACAAGCTCATCCACGCGCCAACGGCGGGTCTCCGTCAGCTCGCCAAGGATGGAGGCAAGCAGGACGTATCGAAAATGGCTGCTGTGCTGGGCCTTACCGACTTTGAGAACGAACGGGATGAGGGCACGACGCTCCAATAGCGTCGTTTCGCGCCGATCCCGTGAAATCTTCTTTACTCTCCAAGCTAGAGAACCTCGCTGATCGACATCAGGAGGTGGAAGCCATGCTGGGCGATCCTCAGGTCATTGCTGATCAGACGCAATTTCGGGATTTGTCACGAGAGTTTGCTCATCTCAATGAGGTGGTCACCGAGTTCCAACGTTGGACGCGCTTGCAATCTCGCCTGACCGATGCCAGAGAAATGCTTGACGACGCTGACCCTGAACTCCGAACCCTCGCCCAAGACGAGATTGAGGATGCAACCGTAGCAGTTGAAGCGGTCGAGGCGTCACTGCAAGTATTGCTCTTGCCGCAGGACCCCAATGATGCCGGCAACGTATTTTTAGAGATTCGCGCGGGCACCGGCGGAGACGAGGCGGCAATATTCTCGGGTGATTTGTTTCGCATGTATCACCGATATGCCGAGCAAAAGGGGTGGTCAATCGAGATCATGTCTGAGCGAGCGGGCGATCATGGCGGGTTCAAGGAATTGATCACCCGCGTTGTTGGACAAGACGTCTATGCCCACCTGAAATTTGAGTCGGGTGCTCACCGGGTTCAGCGGGTACCGGAAACCGAATCCCAGGGTCGTATCCATACGTCAGCCTGCACTGTGGCGGTGCTGCCTGAAATCGAAGAAGTCGATACGGTCGATATTCGAAAAGAGGATCTTCGTGTCGATACGTTTCGTTCCTCGGGGGCCGGTGGTCAGCACGTCAACACCACGGATTCTGCCGTGCGCCTTACGCATATTCCGACAGGGATTGTCGTGGAGTGTCAGGACGAGCGTTCACAGCACAAAAATCGCGCCCGGGCTATGTCATTGCTACAGGCTCGTCTCTTATCCGCGGAACAGGAAGCCCAGCGCGCCTCTCAGGCCTCCCAACGCCGATCACTCGTAGGATCGGGGGACCGCTCAGAACGCATTCGCACTTACAATTTTCCCCAGGGCCGTATCACCGACCATCGGATTAATTTGACACTCTATAAATTGGACGAGGTCACCGGGGGTGATCTCGATGCGCTGATAATTCCGCTACGTCAGGAGCATCAAGCGGATCAATTGGCTGCGATGGCCGACGAATGATGGTCTCTGACCTCATTCATGGCGCGACAATTGATCGACAGGATGCGGAAGTATTGCTGGCTAGCATTCTCGAGGTTGAGCGCGCATGGATTTACGCGCACGCTGATGCGCAAGTGCAACCGACAGATATTCATCGGTTCAGAACCGGGGTCGAGGCCCTTATCTCGGGTGAGCCATTGGCGTATCTGCTGGGTTACCGCGATTTTTGGACGCTGCGGCTGCGGGTGACCCCTGATGTGTTGATTCCGCGCAGAGAGACCGAGCATCTCGTGGAGTGGGCGAGTGAGTGCATTGGAGACGGTGCGTTGCGGGTACTGGATCTTGGGACGGGTAGCGGTGCGGTCGCGTTGGCTTGTAAGTCAGAGCACCCCGAAGCCGAGGTCTGTGGCGTCGATCTCAGCTCACAAGCATTGGCTTGCGCGCGCGCTAATGGCCGGGACCTGGCGTTGAGCGTCGATTGGCGGGAGGGAGACTGGTTCGATGCTGTCCCTGGAGAGCGCTGGCAGTTGATCCTGTCAAACCCACCCTACATTGCCGCCGACGATCCTCACCTCTATGCCGGGGATTTACCCGCAGAACCAGCGACGGCGTTGGTTGCCGGTAAAACGGGATTAGAGTCTCTCGAGCAGATTATTGAACGGGCTCCGGAATTTATTTCGCGGGGTGGTTGGCTGTTGTTAGAGCACGGTTGTGATCAGGCTGCAGCGGTGCGTGAAATCCTCGCTAACAGAGGATTTACGACAGTCTCGACACGCCGTGACTGGTCAGGGCAAGAGCGCATTACGGGGGGGCAATGGTTGAGCTGACCGACGAACAGTTACAGCGCTATGCCCGGCAGCTGATCTTGCCCGATGTCGACCTGGAAGGGCAGCAGCGCTTGTTGAGCAGCGGTGTGCTGATTGTGGGAGCGGGTGGCCTGGGATGCCCGGTGGCGCAATATCTCTCGGGAGCCGGAGTAGGACGACTTCGTCTCGCCGACGATGATCAAGTCGATTTGAGTAACTTGCCGAGGCAGGTTGCATTCGACGAATCGGATATAGGCCAATCCAAAGTCGAAGCGTTGGCCAAGCGTCTAGCGCGGGCTAACAGCGACACAGCAATTGATGCTCGCCAGGAGAAATTTGATGCTCGCACGGCGTCTGCGATGCTCGCGGACATTGATTTGGTTATCGACGCGACGGACTCCTTGCAAGCGCGACTCGATATCGATAACGCAACTCATGATGCTGGCTTGCCGTGGATTATGGGATCGGCGGTCAGAATGGCTGGGCAATGGGTTGTATTCGATGCCAATCGACAATTGGGTTGCTATCACTGCTTGGTCACACAACCCGAAGCCGCGGGCGGCGCAGGCTGTGCCCAGCTGGGTATTCTAGGGCCGGTGGCGGGCCTTGTGGCCATGCATCAGAGTGTCGTGGCGATCAAACTCCTGCTGGGACTGCCAGTTCCCTGGGGTGAACTCCACATCGCCGATCCCTGGACCGGCGAGTATCTGGCGATGCCGATCACCAAAAGAACAGGTTGCCCGAGATGTCAGGCGAGCGCCTGACGTGCCCCACCTGAGATTAGTCCGCCGTATTTAGTATGCGTCTCACGCGCCAGCTGATAAGCGCGGTGGCGACGGCAATCCCCGCGATCGTGGCGTACCAAAAGTCGACTGTGCCGTCAGTGCCTTTGTCACCTGTAGCGATGGCGAGGAAGTAACCCAGTGGCAGTGCAAAACCCCAGTAGGATACAGTTACGACAACGAAGGGGAATCGTGTCTCTTTGTAAGCACGTAAGACGAAGGATCCTAAAATTTGCACGACGTCGATCATGATGAACAGCGCGGCCAGGCGGAGTAATTTCATCGCCAGCGAATGGATTTCTGAGGACTGGGTGTAGGCGCTAATGATGGCGTCGGGAAATACGAGCAAAAGTAGCATTGTCAGTGCGCCAATGAATCCGGATAACAACGCACCGACTCGCAGCGCCATTCTGACGCCATTAGGGTTTTGTGCGCCAATGGCGTGCCCCATTCTGGTAGCCATGGCGCTGCCAATACTCACCATGGGAATATAAAAAACATCCCAGATATTGATCGCGATCTGGTGCGCTGCAACCGCCACATCACCCAGTGTTGCGATGAGCAGCGTGACCGCAGAAAAAACGCCGGTTTCCAAAAAAAATGTCAGACCAACGGGGATGCCAACGACCAGAATTTCTGAAATGCGCTGTTTATTCGGCGGCTGCAACCATCGTTTCGGGAGGTAGGGTTTGAGTGTTTTCGAGGTCAGCGTATACATGACGATGATGGCTGTACTGATCCACATCGACGCGGCGGTAGCCAGCCCACAGCCTTCTGCACCCAGCTCGGGTGCACCCCAGTGCCCAAAAATGAGCATGTAATTGAGTGGCACGTTGGCAATAAAACCCACCACACTGGCCATGGCGAAAGGCGCAGTAATGCCCAAACCCTGAGTGTGGTAACGCAGGGCCATGAAGATACCCAACGCGGGGAAGCCCAGTCCAACCTTGCTGACATAAGCCGTCGTTTTTATCGATGTCTCCGCGGGTAAGCCCAGCAACTCGATGACGCCGCCGCTATTCAGGCAAAGCGGTGTCATGATGGCACTTAAAAAAATGGCGACCCAAAGGCCTTGTGGTAAGAAGCTTCGGACACGCTCCACCCGACCGGCACCATAGTCCTGCGCGACGATTGCAGAACAGGCGAACAAAGTGCCGAGAATGATGAGATAGAGCGGCAACCAAATATTGAACCCCACAGCGATGGCCGCTAAATCAATGTCTCCGTAATTGCCTGCCATCAGCGTATCGACAACGCCAGTGCCGATTTGCGCGGTTTGGGCAATCAACAATGGCCATGCGATGCGCCATAACGGACCAAACTCCGCCAGTATTGAGGACGGCGAGGCCCCGTGATCAATTTGTTCGGAGCTTTGGGTCATGGGCGGTTGTCGTGGGATGTCATACGAACATTCTAACTCGCTTGCATGTGCTAGACTTCGGCCTCATTTTTCCCCAGACGACGTTGTGCAAGAAGACGCGGAACCAGCAGTCCAGCAGGCCGGTAACGGTAGCACTAGTACCCCCATTAGGGTTCAGTTTTCCAGTTTGAATTTGGACAAAACTGTTCAGCGGGGCATAGATGCACTCGGATTTGAATTTTGCTCGCCGATTCAGGGGCAAATATTGCCCCACACCCTGGCGGGCAATGACGCGATTGGTAAGGCACAGACAGGCACAGGCAAAACAGCCGCTTTTCTCATTACTATTTTCAATGATCTGCTGTCTCATTCCATTGATGGCGAGCGATTTTTGGGGGAGCCGAGAGCGGTCATTATTGCGCCAACCCGGGAGCTCGTGATGCAAATTGCAGCGGACGCTGAAGAGCTGGGCAGATTTACCGGACTGAGGACGGTAACGCTGATTGGCGGCGCCGATTACCAAAAGCAACTTGGCAAGGTGAATGGAGCGCCTGTCGATATTATTGTTGCGACGCCCGGGCGGCTAATCGATTTTATGGAGCGGCGCGATCTGGCGCTCGATCGTGTCGAAATTCTGGTGTTGGACGAGGCAGATCGAATGCTTGATATGGGTTTCATCCCCCAGGTTAAGCGGATTGTGAGGGCGACTCCTCACAAGGAAGATCGTCAAACGCTACTGTTTTCGGCGACCTTCACCCAAGACATACTGAATCTGGCTAAACAGTGGACTTACGAGCCCGTCACCGTCGAGATTGAGCCGGAGCGAGTTGCCACCGCCTCAGTCGATCAGAGGGTTTACCTTGTTGCTAGTCACGAGCGCTTCTCTGTACTTATGGATTTACTGGATGCGGCCGATGTCGAGCGCATTATCATATTTGCCAATCGGCGTGATCAGGTACGGCGTTTGTATGAAAAGCTACGAAAAGTTGGCGTGCAATGCGGCATGCTATCTGGAGAAATTACGCAGGCAAAACGCACGCGAACCTTGGAAAACTTCAAGTTGGGTAGAACCAAAGTATTGGTGGCTACTGACGTGGCAGGCAGGGGTATTCATGTGGAGGGTATTTCCCACGTGGTTAACTACAATCTTCCCGAGGACCCTGAGGACTACGTGCACAGAATTGGAAGAACGGGCCGGGCGGGCGCGACCGGAGTGTCGATTAGCTTTGCCAGCGAGGACGATGCTTTTTTGTTGCCCGATATAGAGGCCTTGTTGGGGCACACGCTTCCCTGTGTCGCGCCGCCGTCGCCCACCCGTGCGGAAGGGCGTTAGCGCAGCGCGCGCAGCTCCTCGCACCATAAAAGCGTCGCGCCAATCACCGCGGCTGGAATCACAATCAAATTCAGGAATGGGATTCCGCTGAGCACAGCGACGGTTCCGCCAAAACCGATGGTCGAGAGCCGCCGCGCCGCGCAGGCCTCGGGCACTTCTCTGAAAGGCAAGTAGTGGTTATCCATCGGATAGTCGATGAACTGCAAGCTCATCATCCATGCCCCCAACAAAAACCATGCCAGCGGGGCCAAGGCGTTGACCCCCGGTATGATGGTGATGACAAGAGCGGCCAACGCCATCGGTAGGTAGTAGAGTAGCTTGCGAATTTCCCTGAAAAAAGCGCGTGGCACCTGCAACAACGTTGCACCCAGGCCGTCGAGCGCGGGTAGGGATTCTCCGGTGACCCATTCCTCAACTTTTTCGGCGAGCAGCGAGTGGAAGGGTGACGTCAACATCAGAACAGCCAGCGTAGAAGCGTAGCCTGACAATAGCCCTCCAATGATCCATAGCAGCGGAGTGATGATCCAAGACAGGAACTGCAGCCACTCGGGCACGGTCAACATGGCGGCGTCATAGAAATCCGCAATAGCCTCATATAGCGCCCATCCCATGAGGCTGAAGAGAACCACGTTAGCGGCCAGTGGCACGATCACAAAACGGCGAAGCCCCGGTTGAAAAATCATGGTGAAGCCGCGAAGAAAATAGCCGACGCCCGTAAGGAGATTTCCGTTCATGTGAATCACTGTCTTGAATCGGTCTTTATTATACTGTGAGAGCTACATAAGGGTGCCGCAAGCCGTGAATGATGAGGACCTGTTTGCAGAGGAAATGGAAGGCGTGAAGCCGCTCGCTCGCGAAGCGCGCGTCCGATTAGCCAAGGCAAAGCTGTCTGGTGATCAACAGCAAGGACGCCGCCGCGCCGCGGAGGGTCAGGAGGAGCCGGTCAATCCTCTGGTCGACGAGGGCGTCTTACCTCTGGATCCGTGGTATGTACTTGAATTCAAGCGGCCGGGAATCCAGAACGGGGTATATCGCAAGCTACGCCTCGGCCATTACCAAATTGACGCCCGGCTGGATTTACATCGGATGACAACCCAGCGAGCGCGGCAGGAGGTATTTTCGTTTATCAGTGAAGCAGGCCGGTTGGGTCTGCGCACCCTGCTCATTGTGCACGGTAAAGGGCAGTCGACCCCTGGTGAGACTTCAACCGCAGTTTTGAAGGGGTACGTTAATCACTGGTTACGGGACCTCGATGCCGTGCAGGCCTTTCACTCTGCCCAACCGCCCCACGGCGGCACCGGGGCGGTCTATGTGCTTTTGCGCAAAAGCGCCGAAAAAAAACGGGAAAATCGCCTCACCTATATGAAGGGCCGTACTCAAGACTGATCGTTGAGTTTTTTGATCAGCAATTCATTAAGGAGTTTCGGGTTCGCTTGTCCCTGCGATGCCTTCATGATTTGGCCCACGAAAAAACCACTGAGCTTCTTCTGTTTCGCCTCGTCTGCCGCGAGATATTGGGCTACTTGATCAGGGTTTGCCGCAATCACATCGTCTACCAATTGCGCCAACGCGCCTGTGTCACTGACCTGTTTTAAACCGCGTTTCGCAATGATCTCGTCAGTTGCGCCTTCGCCTCGCCACAGACCATCAAACACCTGTTTTGCCAATTTGCTGGATAAGGTGCCGTCCTCTATTCGCGCAATCAATCCAGCGAGGGCCTCGGCGGACACGGGACTCGACTCAATTGTCAGATCTGCGCGATTGAGTGCGCCCGAAAGGTCTCCCAGAATCCAGTTTGCTGCGGGTTTCGCTGCCCCACCCAGGCTGACAACCTCTTCGAAGAAGGCCGCGGTAGCGTGATCAGGCACCAATAGCGCCGCGTCGTAATCGCTGAGTTCATATTCGCTAACGAATCGAGTGCGTTTAGCGGCAGGTAGTTCCGGTAGCGAGGCGCGCACGGCATCAATGTAGGCCTCGTCGATTTCTATTGGGAGTAAGTCCGGCTCAGGAAAGTAACGGTAATCATTGGCCACCTCTTTTGAACGCATGGACCGAGTTTCATCTCGCTCGGCATCGTAAAGCCGCGTTTCCTGCGTAATGCTGCCTCCGCTATCAAGAATATCGGACTGTCGCTCGACTTCACTATGGATGGCGCGTTCCACGAAGCGGAATGAATTCACATTTTTAATTTCGGTGCGGGTGCCGAGTACGTCGCTGCCTGTTGGACGCAGAGAAATATTGATGTCGCACCGCATCGATCCTTCCGCCATATTGCCGTCGGAAATGCCGAGATAGGTGACCAGCGAATGTAACGCCTTCAGGTAGGCCACAGCTTGCTCGGCCGAGCGAAAATCGGGCTCCGTTACAATTTCTAAAAGCGGCGTTCCCGCGCGGTTGAGGTCAATGCCCGACTCTTTATTGAAGATATCGTGCACCGACTTGCCTGCATCTTCCTCCAGATGTGCGCGAGTAATTCTGATGGGGAGCAGGGAGCCGTCTTCCATCGGGACTTCAAAAACTCCCTCGCAGACAATCGGCGAAAAGAACTGACTGATCTGGTAACCCTTGGGCAGGTCGGGATAAAAATAGTTTTTCCGGTCAAAAATCGATCGTCGCCCGATTCGAGCGCCGATACCCAGACCAAACTTAACAGCGAAGCGCACAGCCTCCTCGTTGAGCACCGGTAGCATTCCCGGCATCCCTAAATCTACCGCGTCGGCTTGTACATTGGGCGGTGCGCCAAATTGGGTTGAGGAGCCCGAGAAGATTTTAGACTTTGTGGCCAGTTGCAGGTGAACTTCGAGGCCCATGATGGTTTCCCATGTCATGGCTGCCACTCCTCAATGGCCGGGCGCGCCAGATGCCAATCGGTATCTAGCTGAAGACGGTGTGCGGCGTTCAAGATGGTGCTTTCTTCGAAGGGTTTGCCAATCAACTGCAAACCCACGGGCATCCCGTTAATGAGTCCCGCAGGTGCGGAAAGGCCGGGTAATCCAGCGAGGTTTACTGCAAGCGTGTAGATGTCTTCCATGTACATGGCGATCGGGTCCTGTTGCTTTGCACCGAAGCGAAATGCGATCCCTGGAGCTGATGGTCCCGCGATGACATCTACCGATTGAAAAGCCTTGCGGAAATCATCGGTGATCACCCGACGTACCTGTTGTGCTTTGTTGAAGTAAGCGTCATAGAAACCAGCCGACAGCGCATAGGTGCCCACCAGAATGCGCCTCTGTACCTCCTCGCCGAATCCCTCGCTCCTCGAGCGGAGATAAAGATCCTCCAGGTCTGCAGGATCGGCACAGCGATAACCAAAACGGACCCCGTCATATCGCGCCAAATTTGCTGAGGCTTCAGCGGGTGCCAACACATAGTAAGTGGCAATGGCGTAGTGGCTGTGCGGTAAATCAATATCAATGAGCTGAGCACCGGCCTTCTCGAGCTCCGACAGTGCGGACATGACCTGTGCTCGGACTGCGGGGTCCAAATCCTCGTTAAAGTATTCCTTGGGCATTCCAATGCGCAGTCCAGCAACATCACCAGATAGTTCGCTGAAGAAATCGGGTACCGCTATGTCTGCTGAGGTCGAATCGCCCGCGTCCAGCCCGGACATCGCTGTCAGCATATGGGCGCAATCTGCTGCCGATCTCGCCATCGGTCCGGCCTGATCCAAAGAGGAGGCAAAAGCAATAATGCCCAAACGCGACACTCTGCCGTAAGTCGGTTTCAGGCCGGTAATGCCACATAACGAGGCTGGCTGCCGAATGGAGCCTCCGGTATCGGTCCCTGTTACCAGCGTCGCCATCCCTGCAGCAAGCGCGGCTGCCGAGCCGCCGGAGCTTCCTCCGGGTACACATTGGGTGTCCCAAGGATTTTTGACGGTGCCAAAGAAACTCGTTTCGTTGGAGGAGCCCATCGCAAACTCATCCATATTGCATTTGCCGAGCATGACGACCCCAGCGGCTTTCAATTTGGCAACCACAGTGGCGTCATAAGCGGGTATGAATTGCTCCAACATCCGGGAGCCGCAGGTAGTGCGAATGCCTTGGGTACAAAAGATATCTTTGTGCAGTAGCGGAATTCCCGTCAGCACATTTGCTTCGCCACGGGACAGCCGTTCATCAGCAAGACGAGCATCATTAAGCGCTTGCTCCGCACAGACCGTCACGACGGCATTAAGTTTGCCATTGAGCAGATCAATGCGCTCCAAAAATGCCTGTGTCAGCTCTTCACTGGAGATCTGACGCTGCGTCAGCATCCCATGAAGTTCGCTCACCGACGCATGTAGCACCGCGCTATCGACCATCAATCAATCACCTTGGGTACCAGGAAGTAGCCTCGGTCCTGTTGGGGTGCAGACGCCATCAGTGCCTCACGCTCATCGCCACCAGTTACCACGTCAGGGCGGAGTCGCTGCACCATATCGTGGGGGTTGGACATAGGCGCAACCCCCTCAGTATCGATGGTATTCAGTTCATTGACCAATTGCAGAACGCGGCCAAAGCGCTCGGTCACCTCTGGCAGGTCAGAGGGCGCTATGGCGAGTCTGGCGAGTAACGCGACTTTCTCGACATCTTCTTGGGAGATGGACATGGGAGCTTTCCTTACCGCAGGCCGCGAAAACTAACACACTTGCGGCTTGCCCAAAAACCCCTGCATTGCTACATTCCCCCCGCAAAGGGCGCCGCAAGCGCTGATTTTAGGGGGCATTTTTTGCAGTAAGCATGCCCCGATCCGCTTCTACCGAGTGACTGAAGCGGCGTAGTAGACGCTGTGGCGGCGAGCCGCTTTTTTATTCAGGAAACGATAATGTTCAAACGCCTTCGGGGGATGTTTTCTACTGACCTGTCGATTGACCTCGGCACCGCCAACACACTCATCTATGTCAAGGAGCGGGGCATTATTCTGGATGAGCCCTCCGTAGTGGCGATACGCATCCACAACGGTCAGAAATCGATTGAGGCTGTGGGTAAGGAGGCCAAGCGCATGCTCGGGCGGACTCCAGGAAATATTCAGGCCATTCGTCCATTAAAAGATGGAGTGATTGCCGATTTCCAGGTCACCGAGAAAATGCTCCAGCACTTTATTGCCAAGGTTCACGAAAGTCGCTTTATCCGGCCCAGTCCAAGGGTGCTGATTTGCGTTCCCTGCATGTCTACACAGGTAGAGAGGAGGGCGATTCGCGAGTCTGCGCTCAGCGCTGGTGCCAGAGAGGTGAAGTTGATCGAGGAGCCGATGGCGGCGGCAATTGGCGCTGGCCTGCAGGTCGAGGAAGCCTCGGGGTGCATGGTCGTAGATATCGGTGGTGGTACCACTGAGATCGCTATCATTTCTTTGAACGGCGTGGTCTACCGGGATTCTATTCGCATCGGCGGTGATCGTTTTGACGAGGCGATCGTGTCTTATGTGCGTCGCAAATACGGGAGCTTGATTGGTGATTCCACAGCCGAGCGTATTAAGCAGGAAGTCGGTTGCGCCTACAAATCAGGTGAGTTGAAAGAGATCGATGTTCGTGGTCGACACCTTGCGGAGGGCGTGCCCCGCAGTTTTACCATGACCAATGAGGAGATTCTGGGTGCGCTCGAAGAGCCATTGGAGGCCATGATGCGGGCCGTAAAGCTGGCTTTGGAGCAGTCCCCTCCCGAACTGGCTGCGGATATTGCCGAATCGGGCATCGTACTGACGGGCGGCGGTGCGCTGCTGACAGACTTGGATAAACGGATTGCAGAAGAGACTGGTCTACCTGTGATCGTCGCCGAGGACCCATTGACCTGTGTGGCCCGAGGGGGAGGTAAAGCACTTGAGTTAATGGATCGTCATGTGCTGGACCTGCTCTCGACAGAGTAATTCGCGGGCGACTGGAGCAGCGTCATTAAACCGCTTTTCCTGAAACAAAGTCCTGTCAGCGCCTGGTTCCTGGTGTTGGCGTTGATCTGCTTAGTAGCACTCTTCCTTCTCAGAGATCACCCGCGCGTGGTCGGTATACAGAAGACGGCTATAGACGGGGTCGCAATTACCACAGGTGTCATCATGGCTCCGGTTGAGGCCTGGGATCGAATGGTTGCGGCCATGAACTCGCGGAGTAATTTGCAAGAGGAGGTTCTCCGATTGCAGCAGGAAAACCGCGTGCTGAAGGGACAGAGTCAGCGGCTTGCAGCGCTTCTGTCGGAGAACGCGCGCTATAAAGCTTTACTGCGTTCCGCGCAGCTAATTGATGACGAACTTATCGCCGCACAGATCATCGCGGTATCACCCGACCCCTCACGACATATCGTGGTCGTAGACAAAGGTACGCTCGATGGCGTGCAACAGGGCCAACCAATGCTCGGCGAGGAGGGATTGATGGGTCAAATCATCCTCAGTGGTGAGCGAAACAGTCGAGCAGTGCTGATTACGGACAGCGCGCACGCGCTTCCTGTTCAGGTGAATCGCTCGGGGTTAAGAGCTATCGCAGAGGGTAGCGGTGCCATCGATCGCCTGTTGATTCGACACCTGCCAGCCAAGTCCGACATCAGAGTGGGGGACTTATTGGTCACCTCGGGTCTAGGGGGACGTTTCCCGAATGGATATCCCGTGGCCCGCGTGACAGAAGTGGTGATATCTGAGGGAGAGGCTTTCGCATTGGTAACGGCTGAGCCGATTTCAGCGCTGGATCGAGGGCGCTACGTTTTAGTTTTGCAGCGAACCGTCGGGAGCGGGGCGGAGTCTTAGTGGAGCGCGCCAGTGCGTCGTGGGTGATTTACCTGTCGCTGGTTTGCGGCCTGCTTTTTATGTTGCTTCCGTTCCCTCTGGAATGGCGCATATTCAGGCCCGATATCGCTACCCTGACACTGTTTTATTGGGTGCTTGCTCTGCCCCAACGTGTGGGAGTAACCACCGCTTTTTTTCTGGGTCTGGGTCAGGATCTTATTGAGGGATCACCAGTAGGGTTGTCCTCTCTCGGTTTAATGATTTCGGTCTTGGTGTTGCTCTCAAATTATCAGCGCATCCGTCAGTTCGACGGTGTTCAGCAATCATTGATGATTTTGGTGCTGCTGATGCTGACCTCGGGTGCAGAGCAGTGGCTCAGAAATGGCATGGGTATGCCCGGTCTGCCCTGGCTGGGATTAGTGGGACTTTTCTGTTCGACGGTTTGCTGGCTGGTTGTCAGAGAAATTCTGCGTTCACTCAGACGTTACTACGAGGTCAGCTAATTCATGTTGCTCCTGCTTGCATCGGCCAGCCCAAGGCGCAAGGCGCTCCTCTCCCAATTGGTTAACGATTTCGATACCGTTGACCCAGATATAGACGAGTCTGTATTGCTCAATGAGACCCCGCTTGACTACGTTGCAAGGCTGTCGGTGGAAAAAGCTCAGCGATATGCCTCGGCGGACCGCGCCGTACTGGGTGCCGACACCACCGTCGCCATAGGATCGAGCATTTTAGGGAAGCCCGACGGCCCCGAGAGCGCCAGAGCGTTTTTACAGCGTCTTTCTGGATGCACCCATGAGGTACATACGGCGATCACATTACATATCGCGGGCCGCGCTTTGACCCGCAACGTGACCACTTTGGTGACGTTCGCGCATTTGTCAGAGGACGCAATCACTCAATATTTGATGATGGATGAGTATGTGGGGAAGGCGGGTGCTTACGCCATTCAGGGATACGCGGGCGCATTCGTGAGCAGGATAGAAGGCAGCTACAGCGCGGTCGTTGGCTTGCCCCTGTGCGAAACACGGGAGCTTTTGTTAACCGCCAATATCCCGGTCAGATATGGCTAGGGGACTTCCTCAACTATTGGGTCGAATTATCTGGCCTCTGATGGTGGTCACCTTGGTGGGTTTGGCCATTTATGTCAGTAGCGGTCGATTGGCGATGAGAGCCATCTCCAACGCGCAGTCCGAGGTCTCAGCCGTCTTGTCATCTGTGGCGAACGGCGATGTCTCAATAGGCGCGATAAAAGGGGAAATGGCCGGATTTTCTCCTCGCATCCAAATCGAGGATTTGGCTATTCGCGATGATGCAAGCGGGGAATGGCTCAATTTGCCGAGCGTCTCTATTCGTCTCGATGCTTGGGCGAGCTTATTGTCGGGTGGACTTCGTTTTGATGAGGTCCTTCTGACGAAACCCGTGTTTCGCGCTCTGCCGGGTCCCAGGCGGGAAGATCAGCCTTTACCCCCGGGCTTGGAAGGCTTCTTGAATGGGTTTGAGCGGCTGGTGATCCGCGAGGCGCGGCTTTTGGAGAGCGCTCAAGCCGAGGCTCAGTCCCTGTTGGCGCGAGCGCTCACCCTTGATCTGGATATGGTCAGAGAAGGGAGCCGCAGAGATCTCAAAATCTCGCTCCATTCGGACGAGGGAGAGGTATTCGCTGCGGAAGGTTTTGGCACCGGAGACCCTCTTAATTACAAAAAGTTTTCTGGTGAATTTCATGGTTTCGTTACGGGGGATGGATTAGGGCTGGCGGCACAGGCGCTCGGGGTAACCCTGGCCGTAGAGGGCAGTGCCAACTTCTGGATCAGTGTTTCTCAGGAGCGTGCAGGCATCACGCTGCAGACCGACTTTAAAAATATTACCGAGACCGGCACTGATCGCGTGGTGCTGGAGAGTGTTTCTTTTTCTGCGGCTCTAGAAGGGGTGTCTGATCAGCTCCGTCTCTGGATTGAAGACTTAAAACTGGCCCACACTGACGCGGCGCTGCTGGTAGAGCGCCTCCAGTGCGCTGACGCGGAACGCGGATGGCAATGCAG